>NZ_JBUZNN010000020.1:0-23403 GCF_055326235.1 Tessaracoccus yangjingae
TGTCAAGTGTCGGGTTTGATGGAGGCATCCAAGTCACGAAGGAGGGCATCGGATGCCAGCACTACGGAAGTATCCCGACGAGTTGCGTGAGCGGGCGATCCGGCTCACATTGGAGGCGAGGAAGGACCCGGCGTCACGGCCGGGGGCGATCCGCCGGATCGGGGAGCAGCTAGGGATCAACCCGGAGACGCTACGCGGCTGGGTGTCCCAGGCAGAGGTCGACGAGGGTACCCGGCCGGGCACCACGACCTCGGACGCGCAGCGGCTGGTTGAGCTTGAGCGGGAAGTGCGCGAGCTGCGTCGGGCCAACCACATCTTGAAGACCTCGGCGGCTTTCTTCGCGGCGGAGCTCGACCGCCCCAACCCCAGGTAGTCGCCTACATCGACGCCCATCGCCATGACGTGGTCGATGGGCGCGAGGTCGGGGTCGAGCCGATCTGTCAGGTCCTCACCGAGGCCGGCGCCAAGATCGCCCCGTCGACGTACTACTCCGCCCGGTCGCGGCCACCCTCGCCGCGCGCGGTGCGCGATGAGGAGTTGAGGGTCGAGATCGCCCGCGTGCACCGCGACAACTACGGCGTGTACGGGGTGCGCAAGGTCCATGCGCAGCTGGTTCGCGAGGGCATCGCCGGGCACGCCTGCCACCCGACGGGCTCCGGCCTGATCGCACGATGCACCACCCGTCGGCTGATGCGCGAGCTGGGGTTACGCGGCCTGATCCGCTCGAAGAGCCCCCGCACCACCCAGCCCGGCAACGGGCCGGACCTGCGCCCCGACCTGGTCGAGCGCCAGTTCCGCGCCGACACGCCGAACCAGCTGTGGGTCGCCGATATCACCTATGTGCGCACCTTCGCCGGCTGGGTCTACGTCTCCTTCGTCCTCGACGTGTTCTCCCGCCGCATCGTGGGCTGGCAGGTCTCCACCAGCTTGCGCACCGATCTGGCCCTCGACGCCCTCGAGATGGGCCTGTGGACCCGGGCCCGCGACGGACACGACACCAGCCAGCTCGTCCACCACTCCGACAGAGGAACCCAATACGTGGCCATCCGCTACACCGAACGGCTCGCCGAGGCAGGAGCAGTCGCCTCGGTCGGCTCCCGCGGCGACTCCTACGACAACGCCATGGCCGAGGCCCTCAACTCCCTGTTCAAGGGCGAACTCGTCCGCAATCGCGGCCCCTGGCGCTCGATCGACGACCTCGAGATCGCGGTGGTCGAATGGGTCCACTGGTACAACCATCGGCGCCTCCACGGAGAGATCGGCCTGATCCCACCCGTCGAATACGAGACCGCCCACTACAGCGCCAGAGCACACGCGACGGCCTGCACCCAGCCCTTCGACGAGCCCGAGCGTGCAATCCATGCCTCCATCAAAGCCGGAACTTGACAGTTCCACGAACCCATCCATTGGCTCAAACCCCACCACCCACAAGTTGACGCGAGGTGGGGACAGCAGGGCGGGGGGTGGTGGGGGACGGGGCAGGTTGGGTGGGCGTTGATGACGGTGCGCGGCAGCGCGAAGCGCCGCCTACCGGCATCATGGGCGGCCCGGCCCCCACCACACCCCGCCAGGCCCGACCACAGCCCCCACAAGGAAGCGGGGCCAAAGCCCCTGGTCAACTCGCGTTTCTTAGGCTTCGAGGCCGCTTCGCGGCACCTCAGCCAGCGATCGAGGGCGGGGGATCCAAGTCCCCAGTCACCTCAGGCTTCATAGGCTTCGAGGCCGCTTCGCGGCACCTCAGCCAGCGATCGAGGGCGGGGGATCCAAGTCCCCAGTCACCTCACGCTTCATAGGCTTCGAGGCCGCTTCGCGCCACCTCAGCCAGCGATCGAGGGCGGGGGGCCGAGGCGACGACCATCACCAGCCGTTGGACTCCACCAGCCGGGCCGCGACCTCGCGGTAGCGCTCCGCGATCTCCGGCCGCGACACCGCCTCGTAGGTCTCAGTCGACGACGACTCCCACGCCGGCCGCGACCCCGTCAGCGCCCACGCCGCCTGCCGTGCCGCACCCAGGGCGACATATTCCGCGGGCGCCGGAACGTCGACGGGCACGCCGAGCACCTCAGGTGCCAGCCGGCGCACGGCCTCGGACTTCGCCCCCCCACCGATGAGGCTGACCCGCTCGATGGAGACGCCGAGGCGACGGATCGCCTCCAGACCCTCCCCCATCAGGCAGAGGAGGCCCTCGACGGCGGCCCGCGCCACATTCTCGGGCGTGAAGTTCTTGAGCGTCATGCCCACCAGCGACGCCGTCGCATCGGGCAGGTTGGGCGTCCGCTCCCCCTCGAACCACGGCACCATGACCAGGCCCTCCGCCCCGGAGGGGGCGGCGAGCGCGAGCCGCGACAGCTCGTCGAAGTCGACCCCGAGCACCCGGCGGGCGGCGTCGAGGATGCGGGCCGCGTTCAGCGTGGCGGTGAGCGGCAGCCAGGAGCCCGAGGCGTCGGCGAACCCGTTGACCAGGCCCGACTCGTCGTAGGCGGGCGTCGACGACACCGCCGCGACCACACCGGACGTGCCCAGCGACACGCTCGTCTGCCCGGGCCGCAGATCGAGTCCCAGGGCCGCGCCGGCGTTATCCCCGCAGCCGGGCCCGAGGACCCAGCGGCCGCCGTCGACGCCCTCCGAGGGCGCCAGCACGCGCGGCAGGATCACCGACGACGCGTCGCGGCGCAGCGCCAGCGACAGCAGATCGCGCCGGTATTCGTTGGTCACCGAATCGAAGTACCCGGTGCCCGACGCGTCGGACCGGTCGGTGACCAGATCGGACAGGACCCCGGATCCCTGGATCTTCCAGGTCAGCCAGTCGTGCGGCAGCGCGACGGCGGCCACCCGCTCGGCGTTCTCCGGCTCCGCGTCGGCGAGCCAGCGGAGCTTGGTGTTGGTGAACGACGCCAGGGGCAGGTACCCCACCGCCGGGACCCACCCGTCGAACTCCTCGCGGAGCTCGCGGGCGGCGGCCGCGGATCTGGTGTCGTTCCAGAGCAGGGCCGGCCGGATGACCTCACCGGAGGCATCCAGCGCGACCATGCCGTGCTGCTGGCCGCCGACGCTGATCGCGGCGACGTCGTCGAGCCCACCCGCGGCTGCGGAGGCCTCCTGGAAGGCGGTCCACCAGTGGTCCGGGTGAACCTCCGTCCCGTCGGGATGGGAGGCGGCGCCCTGGCGGACGATCTCACCGGTGTCGGCGTCAACCACCAGCACCTTGCACGACTGCGTCGACGTGTCGACGCCGGCGACCAGCGTCACGGCTTGACCCCTCAGGCCTTCAGGAGGTGGCGGACGGCGGCCTGCTGCAGCTCGACGAAGTGGTACTCGCGGGCACCCTTCTCGTCGGCGTTCGGCATCTCGGCGGCGCGCAGGTCGGCGATCGTCTCGCCCTCGGCGAGCGTGGGCTCGGCGAGCTCGAAGATCGAGGCCTCACGCATGAGCTCCTGGACGGCCGGATCCGCACGGAACGCGCGGGCGCGCTCGGCCAGCAGGCGGAAGGTCTCCATGTTGGCGCGGGCCGAATCCCAGATGCCCTCGACGCCCTCGGTGCGGCTGGGCTTGTAGTCGAAGTGGATCGGGCCCTCGTATCGGGGCGCGTCCGGGCTGGCCGGGAAGCCGTTGACGAGCAGGTCGACGGTGAAGAACGAGCTCATCAGGTCGCCGTGGCCGAAGGCCAGGTCCTGGTCGTACTTCAGGCCGCGCTGGCCGTTGAGGTCGATGTGGAAGAGCTTGCGGGTGTACAGCGCCAGCGCGAGGCCGGTGGTGTAGTTGAGGTTGGCCATCTGCTCGTGGCCCACCTCGGGGTTGAGGCCGACGATGTCGCCGTGCTCCAGCGTGGCGATCAGGCCGAGCGCGTGCCCGATCGTCGGCAGCAGGATGTCGCCGCGGGGCTCGTTGGGCTTGGGCTCGAGGCCGATCTTCAGGTCGTAGCCCTGGTCCTTGATGTAGCCGGCGATGGTGTCCAGGCCCTCGGCGTAGCGGGCGTGGGCGGCGAAGTAGTCCTTGGAGGTGTCGTACTCGGCGCCCTCACGGCCGCCCCACATCACGAAGGTGGAGGCGCCCACCTCGGCGGCGATGTCGACGGCGTTGAGGATCTTCTTCAGCCCGAAGCGGCGCACGGCGCGGTCGTTGGAGGTGAGCCCGCCGTCCTTGAAGATGGGGTGGCTGAAGGTGTTGGTGGTGACCATCTCGATGGTCAGGCCCGACTTGTCGCAGGCGTCCTTCAGCTGGTTGATCCGGCCCTTGGCGGTGGCCTCGTCGGCGTCGAAGGGGTAGATGTCGTTGTCGTGGAACGTGATGCCCCAGGCGCCCAGCTCGGCGAGCTTGTCGGCATAGTGCCACGGGTCGAACTCGGGGCGGGTGTCGGAGCCGAACGGGTCGGTGCCGCGCCACCCGACGGTCCAGAGACCGAACGAGAACTTGTAGTCGTGATCCGTCATGGTGTTTCTCCTCATCGAGAGCAATATTGTTTCTTTCCTGAACTTATAACGAATCTGGGCTAGAGTCAAGCGCATGCAGACAGGTCTTGAGAGCCCGAGCGGCGTCGCCAGGCAGGGGAATCTGCGCGCCAGCAACCTCTCCCTCGTCGCGCGCCAGATCTTCGCCAGCCGAACCCCGATGGCAAGGGCGGACGTCGCCAAGGCCACCGGCATGACCAGGTCGACGGCGTCGCGGATGGTCGACGAGCTCGTTGCCGCCGGCATCGTCACCGAGTCGGATCCCGTGCCGTCCAACCGTCGCGGCCGGCCCTCGGTCCCGCTCAGCCCGCACGGGGGAACGCTCCTGGCACTGGGACTGGAGATCAACGTGGGCCACAGCGCGGCCCGGCTGGTGGATCTGACGGGCGCCGTTGTCGCCGAGGCGGACCTGCTCGAGGACCACGTCGGCTCGGATCCCGCACCCGCCCTCGCGCAGCTGGCGCAGCTCGGCCGCGCCTGCCTCGACCGCCTGCCCGACGGCGCCACCCTCGTCGGCATCCAGGTGGCCGTCCCCGGCCTCGTCGACGCCGCCACCTCCACCCTTCTACGCGCGCCCAACCTCGGCTGGCGCAACGTGGACCCGCGGCCACTCCTGCGCGACGGCGGGCTCGCGGAGGTGGACGCCGTCAGCTTCGGCGTCACCAACGAGGCCGACAGCGCCGCCATCTACGTCAGCCGGGAGCGCCCCGGCCACCCCGGCCCGCTCGACACCTTCCTCTACCTCTCCGGCGAGGCCGGCATCGGATCGGCACTGGTCAGCAACGGGAAGGTGTCGCTGGGCACGCGCGGGTGGGCAGGCGAGATCGGACACGTCTGCATCACCCCCGACGGCCCACCCTGCGGGTGCGGCGCCACCGGCTGCCTCGAGCGCTACGCGGGCACCCGCGCGCTCACCGAGCTCGTCGGGGTGGAGACCATCGAGCAGGTCAGACTGGCGTTCCAGGAGGGCGACCCGGGAGCCGCCGCCGCCATCGACGCCGCGGGCCGCGCTCTGGGCCTTGCCCTGGCCAACGCCTGCAACCTGCTGGACATCACCACCGTCGTCCTCGGCGGGGACCTGGCGCTGTTCGCCGAGGAGTACCGCCCGCACATCATGCGGGAGCTGGACCTGCGCCTGCTCGCGCGGCCGTTCTCGGACCCCGTGGTGCTGGCCGTCCCGCCGGACCACGCGACCCCGGCCTTCGGCGCCGCGTTCATCGCGCTGGAGCGGGTGCTGGACAACCCTGCCCGCTGGGCGCCGGAGGGTCGCGGCAGTATTGCTTAGTTGAAGCTTAAACTATAGACTGGGGTCATGAGCCTCGCCGCAGACACACACATGGGCCGCCTGGAGCTTCGCGTCCGGGACATGCCCACCATGCTCGCCTACTACACCGACGGAGTAGGCCTCGAGCCGCTGGCCGACGAGCCGGGCGCGGTCACCCTGGGGCACGGCAGCACCCCGATCGTCCGGCTCACCGAGTCGAAGGACCTCCGCCCCGCCCGCCGGACGGACGCCGGCCTCTTCCACACGGCGGTGCTCTACGAGGAGCTGCCCGCCCTCGCCGCCACACTCGTGCGGATGTACCAGCGCTACGCCGACACCTACGCCGGCACCGGGGACCACCTCGTCTCCCAGGCGTTCTACTTCACCGACCCCGAGGGCAACGGCGTCGAGCTCTACCACGACCGCCCGCGCGACCAGTGGCAGTGGACCGGCAACCAGGTCCAGATGGCCACGCTCTACATCGACCCCTCGGAGTTCGTGTCCAAGCACCTGGGCGGGCTGGACCCCTCCACCCTGCCTCCCACGCAGGCGGAGCTGGGCCACGTCCATCTCCAGGTGGGCGACGTGGCCACCGCTCGCTCATTCTACGTCGACGCGCTCGGGTTCGACCAGACCGCCATTCTCGGCGGGTCCGCGCTCTTCGTCTCCGCCGGCGGCTACCACCACCACATGGCGATGAACGTGTGGAACTCCGCGGGCGCGGGCCCGCGGCACAACACGCTCGGCATGGGCGTGGTCGACATCCTGGTCCCCACCGTCGAGGAGATCGGCAAGGCCGACGAGCGGCTCCGGTTCTCGGGCCACGCCCCCACCTTCGACGGCCGGACCCTCTCCGTGCTGGACCCGTGGAGGAACGAGATCCGCCTCACAGTCGGCTGAGGTCGCCTCACCCGCGGAATCGATCCCCCAGTGGGGTCGTCCTCGCTCAACCCGGAGCGTGGTCGACCCCACTGGCGGATCGATTCCGCGCTCCCCGGCCCCTGAACCGTCGATCCGGGCGCCGCTGAGGCCGCTAAGCTCTTGCCCACCGGCCGAAGGGTCCCCATGCGCACCACGCGAGCCAGACCATGACCCACGAGGAGCTCAATCTCGTGGTGCTGGCCGTGTCCGGCATCTTCCTGGCCGCGGTGATCGCCGTGCGTCTGTCCTCCCGCAGCGGCATGCCGGGCATGCTGCTCTACCTGGGCATCGGGCTGATCATCGGCGAGGCGGGCCTGGGGATCCGCTTCGACGACACTCAGCTTGCCTACAACCTCGCCCTCATCGCGGTGGCGGTGCTCCTCACCGACGGCGGATTCACCACCCGCTGGGCCGACCTTCGCCCAGTCGCCGTCCGTTCGGGGCTCCTCGCGACAGCCGGGATCATGATCTCGGTCACGGTGGCCGCGACCTTCGCCGTCCTCCTGTTGGGCTTCGACGTGCGCACGGCCATCCTGCTCGCCGCCACCGTCTCCTCCACGGACGCGGCCGTGGTGTTCGCCATCCTGCGCCGGCTCCCGGTCAAGCGCCGCGTCCGGACCACGCTCGAGGGCGAGTCCGGCTTCAACGATCCGCCGACGATCGTGCTCGTCAGCGTCGTCGCCTCAGACGCCTGGAACCAGGGCTCGGTCTCCGCGATGGTGGGCACCGCCGTCTTCCAGCTCGTGGCCGGGGCGCTGATCGGGCTGGTCATCGCCCGCATCGGGCAGGTGCTGCTCAGCCGGATCTCGCTGCCGTCGGCCGGCCTCTACCCGCTGGCCACCCTCACCATCGCCATGGCCGCCTTCGCCACCGCCGGCATCGCGCACGGCTCCGGGCTGCTCGCCGCCTACGTGGCCGGCATCTGGCTGGGCAACCAGGCGCTGCCCCATCACTCGACGACGGAGGGCTTCACCGAGTCCCTCGGCTGGCTGGCGCAGATCGCCCTGTTCATCATGCTGGGGCTGCTGGCCTCCCCCGCCGAGCTGCCGGGCGCCGTCGTCGACGCCCTCGTGATCGGCTCCGTGCTGACCTTCATCGCCCGCCCCCTGTCGGTGTGGCTGTGCCTGGCCCCCTTCAAGGTGCCCTGGCGGGAGCAGGCGTTCATCTCGTGGGCGGGCCTCCGCGGGGCCGTGCCCATCATGCTGGCCACCATCCCGCTCACCGCGAACCTCCCCCACGCCAGCCACATCTTCAACGTCACGTTCCTGCTGGTGGTCACCTTCACCCTCCTGCAGGGCCCTACGCTTCCCCGGTTCGCGCGTTGGATGGGCGTCACCGAGGCCATCTCCCAGCATGCGGTCACCTTCGACTCGTCCCCGCTCGAGGGGATCGACGCGTCCCTGGTGCAGGTGGGCGTGCCAGGTGGGAGCCGGATCGCGGGGATGTACGCCGACGACCTCCGCCTTCCCCGGGGCGCCGTCCTCTCCATGGTGATCCGGGGCGACGAGGTGCTCGTGCCGGACCGGAGCACCCGCCTCCACGAGGACGACCAGCTGCTGCTTGCGGTGCGCACGGACCTCGTGGAGCGCACGCAGCGCCGCCTCGAGTTGCTGCACGAGGGCGGGGCGCTGGCCCGCTGGGTCACCTCCGGCCGCAATCGCCGTCGACTGACCGACGACGCCTGACGCGAACTCCTCCCCCGATGCGGCCCACCGGGCCAGAATGGGAAGCCACAGCGAAAGGACCACCATGACTGACCTCTGGAGCGAAGATCCCCGCACCGCGTTGCGCGTCGGGCCGGACTTCGACCTTGCCGCCTTCGACCGCAACAGCGCCCCCGGGTGGACCGGAGGCAAGGGCCCGGCCGACGAGGCCATGGCGGAGCGCGGCGAGCTGATGTCCGAGCTCCAGGAGCGCCTCTTCGCCCACGGCCGCACCGGCGGCACCCGCAAGATCCTGGTCATCGTGCAGGGCCTCGACACCGCGGGCAAGGGCGGCATCGCCCGGCACGTCATGGGAATGGTGGACCCGCAGGGCGTGGCCTTGCGCAGCTTCGGCGTCCCAACGCCGGAGGAGCGCAGCCACCACTACCTCTGGCGGATCCGCAAGGCCCTCCCGAAGCCGGGCCTCATCGGCCTGTTCGACCGCTCCCACTACGAGGACGTGCTGGTGGTGCGCGTCGAGGGCCTCGTGCCCGAGGAGGTCTGGCGCAAGCGCTACGACGAGATCAACCGCTTCGAGAAGAAGCTCGTCGACGACGACACCGTCGTCCTGAAGTTCGCCCTCATGGTCTCCCACGACGAGCAGGGCAGGCGCTTGGCGGAGCGCATCGAGCGCCCCGACAAGCACTGGAAGTACAACCCCTCCGACCTCTCCACCCGCGAGAAGTGGGACGAGTACCAGGAAGCGTATGCCGACGTGTTCCGGTTCACCTCCACCGAGCACGCACCGTGGTTCGTGCTGCCGGCGGACAAGAAGTGGTACACGCGGCTGGCGGCCACCGAGATCATCACCCGCACCCTCGTCGACATGGATCTGGGGTGGCCCGAGGCCGACTGGGACCCCGTCGTCGAGCGGCAGCGCCTTGCCGCGACCCTCACGCCCGACGCCCTCTCCAAGCCCGCCTCCAACGGCAACGGAAAGAGCAGCGGGAAGAACGGCAAGGGCACCGGGAAGAACGGCTCCGGAGGGAAGGGCTGAGGCTCAGCTGACGGCGAGCGGTGCTGCCAGCGCCGCCCGCTCCTCAGCCGTGAGCGACTCGGCCAGCCGGCGCAGCGCCTCGGCGCGCACCTCCGTCGGGACGCGCTCGAGCTGGCGCAGCAGGTCACGCACCACGACCTCGGCCTGCGACGACGTGGGCCGGTACTGCCACGCGCGCGCGACGAGTTCTCTGGAGACCAGGCTCTTCTTCGCGAGCCGGTCCAGCACCGTCATGACGGTGGTGTAGGCGAGCTCGCGCTCCTGGTTCAGCTGTTGATGCACATCGGCCACGGACTGGGGCGCTTCGGAGGCCCACAGCAGCTCCATGACGCGCTGCTCAAGTTCTCCACGTGACGGCATGCGGCCAAGCATAAGGGGCGAAGTCACCCGACGGTGTGGACTCGTTGTTCAAATACGACCCGGGGTAGTACCGTCCTGCCATGGATGCTGTGACCCTGGCACGGTGGCAATTCGGAATCACCACTGTTTACCACTTCCTCTTCGTCCCCATCACCATCGCGATGTCGATGCTGGTGGCGGTCCTCCAGACCTTCTGGGTGCGCACGGGCAAGGACGCCTACCTCCGGCTCACGAAGTTCTTCGGCAAGCTGTTCCTCATCAACTTCGCCCTCGGTGTGGTCACCGGAATCGTGCAGGAATTCCAGTTCGGCATGAACTGGTCCGAGTACTCCCGCTTCGTCGGCGACGTGTTCGGGGCGCCCCTCGCACTGGAGGCGCTCCTCGCGTTCTTCCTGGAATCGACCTTCATCGGCCTGTGGATCTTCGGGTGGGACAAGCTGCCCAAGGGCCTCCACCTGATGACCATCTACCTGGCCGCGTTCGGCACCATGCTCTCGGCCATCTTCATCCTGGCCGCGAACTCCTGGATGCAGAACCCCGTCGGCACCGTGTTCAACAACGGCCGGGCCGAGCTCGACGGCGTCGAGGGCTTCATCGAGGTGCTCACCAACCCCGTGCTGCTGGTCACCTTCCCGCACGTCATCGCCTCGGCCTACATGGTGGGCGGCGGCCTCATGGCCGCCATCGCAGGCTGGCACCTGGCCAAGATCAACCGCGACGGCGAGTCCAAGACCGGCGACACCAGCGCCTACCGCTTCGCGGTGCGCCTCGGCGCCTGGGTGATGCTGGCCGCCTCCCTGGTCACCATCATCAGCGGTGACGCCCAGTCGAAGACCATGACGCAGGTGCAGCCCATGAAGATGGCCGCCGCCGAGGCACTGTTCGAGACGGAGACCAACGCCTCCTTCTCCGTGTTCACGATCGGCACCCTGGACGGCAGGGAGGAGGTCTGGGCGCTGAAGATCCCCGGGCTCCTGTCCATCCTGTCTGGTCACGACGAGGTCAAGGGCATCAACAACCTGATCGAGGAGTTCGAGACCGACGGCTTCCGCCAGTTCGACGGCACCCGGACCACCATCCAGGAGCAGTACGCCTCGGAGATCGCGGCGAACTACCCCGGCCTGGACCCCACGCCGATCATCCCCATCTCCTACTGGACCTTCCGCCTCATGATGGGCCTCGGGTTCGCCGGCATGGCCATCGCGGCGCTGACCCTGTGGGTCACCCGCAAGGACCGGCTCCCCAAGCCCGGCCCCCTGTGGACGCTCCTGATGTTCGCGATGCCGCTGCTGCCCCTGTTCGCGATCTCCTTCGGCTGGATCTTCACCGAGATGGGGCGCCAGCCGTGGGTGGTGGCCGGCGTGATGCCGACGGCGTCGGGCGTCTCGCCCACCGTCGGGGCCGGCACGGTGCTGCTGTCCATGATCACCTACACCCTCATCTACGGCGGCCTCGCCGTGATCGAGGTGTGGCTGTTCCTCAAGTACGCGAAGGCGGGCCTGCCCGACGTCGCGCCCGTCGAGGTCCAGAAGGACCCCGACGCCCCCCTGACCTTCGCCTACTGAGAGAGGAGGACCAGACATGAACAATCTTCTTGAAGCGACAGTGTCCGTCCCGACGCTGCCCATGGTGTGGTTCATCCTCGTCACCGTGCTGTGGCTGGGCTACTTCTTCCTGGAGGGCTTTGACTACGGCGTCGCGATGCTCATCCCGGTTCTCGGGAAGAACGACAAGGACAAGCGCGTCATCGTCAACACCATCGGCCCCGTCTGGGACGGCAACGAGGTGTGGCTCCTGACCGCGGGCGGCGCGATGTTCGCGGCGTTCCCCGGCTGGTACGCGTCGTTGTTCTCCGGCCTGTACGTGCCGCTGCTGCTGGTGCTGGTGGGCCTGATCCTGCGCGGCGTGGCCTTCGAGTACCGCTCGAAGCACCCCGACACCCGCTACCGCAACATGCTGGACTGGTTCGCCATCGTCGGCTCGTTCCTGCCGTCGCTGGTGTTCGGCGTGGGGTTCGCCAACTTCGTCATCGGGCTGGCCAACGACGGGCTGCTGTGGAACGGCTCGTTCTGGGGGCTGTTCGGTCCGTTCGCGCTGCTCGGCGGCGTGATGCTCGTGACGCTGTTCCTGGTCCACGGCTCGGCGTTCATCGCGCTGAAGACCAAGGGCCACATCCACGAGCGGGCCGAGGCGTTCGGCTCCAAGGTGGGCTGGGCCGCCACCGCCATGGTGGCGCTGTTCGTGATCTGCCAGAACGTGTTCTGGCCCGCCAGCTCGGAGTTCGGCGACTTCGCGGTGCTTGCGTGGGTCGCGGGGGCTCTGGCTGTCGCGGCCATCCTCGGCGCCACCGTCATGATCGGCAAGGGGCGCGACGGGTGGGGCTTCGTCCTCACCGGCACCGCCGTCGTCACCCTGTTCGTGGGCATCTTCCTCAAGATGTACGGCAACCTGGGCTTCGCCCAGGACGAGTCGGTCCCCGTCGACGAGCGCCTCAACATCATCACGGCGGCGTCGTCGGAGACCACGCTGACCATCATGACGTGGGCCGCGGTGATCTTCGTGCCGATCGTGATCGGGTACCAGTCGTGGTCCTACTGGGTGTTCAGCCGTCGGATCTCGACGAAGAACATCCCCGAGGACGTGGTCGCGGTCCACTGATCCGCACGTGAAAGAGGGGGTCCGGGCTCAGTGCCCGGACCCCCTCTTTCCGTCCCCGCGTCTGTGAACTCGCTCGGCGACCCTCGTCAGCCGGCCCGGGACGCCGACGGTGCGCAGTCGACGCACACGTCCTCCGGGATCACGCCCAGGCGCATCAGGGCCACGAAGATCTTGCACCCGAGGCAGAAGCCGAACGCCGCCTCCAGCGTGGGCAGCACGATCATGATCCCGGCCAGCACGGCGGCCGCGACGATGGCGCCCGTGGCCCCGGTGAGCGCGTGTGTGATCCACAGCGAGGTGATGGCAGCCGACATGACGGCGCCGATGCCGGCGGCGAACCGCTTGGGCGCGAACGCCGTCGGCCTCTTGGCGACGGCGAGGCGGGGCCGGACCCAGGAGCCGACCGCCCGTGCGATCGGGCTCCAGCGGGGGCCGGCCGCGGCGCGGAGCGTGAAGTCGGCGAACAGGACGGCGTAGAGCCACCACTGCTGCGTCGCGAGGGCCAGCACGCCCACCGCAACCACCACCGCGGCGATCAGGCGGACCGTCACGTCGTCGACGTAGGTGGGCACCCGCGAGACGGAGATCCCGCTCGCGGAGGGACCGACGAGCGGGGCGGGGCGAGCGGGCGGGGCGTCGGTGAGCGGGGAGGTCATATCTGGGTCCTTCGGTTGCGCGGTCTGTGGCGCCCGATCCTCGCGGCGGCGGGCACTGCCGGGGACAACAGTTGAATCGGCAAGAACATTCCCTGGGTGGGCGTCCGGCGCGCCACTTCGCATACCGTGGAGTGCCCGACGACCCACTTCGCATACCGTGGAGTGCCCACGACGGGACCTCGCATACGGCCGCCCTCCTCGCAGAGCCAATGACGTATGCAAAGACGCCCACGGTATGCGAAGTGGCCGGCGGGGAGCCAACCCGGAAGGTGGGCCGGGAGCCCGTCGGGGCGGCCGTGCGCGCTGTGGAAGACTGGGGCGGTGGCAGGCCCCATCCATCCCCGACTGTTCCGCCGCGCACGCGCGACCAGGGGTTTCATGGTGGCGACGGTGCTCGTCGGGCTGGCCACCGCCGTCCTCCTGATCGTCCAGGCCAGGGTCCTGGCGGACTGGATCACCCGGGCCTTCGAGGCGCAGGCCCTCCCACCGGGGTGGCAGGCCGCGCTGCTCGCGCTGGCGGCCGTGTTCCTCGGACGGGGGCTGCTTGCCTGGTTGAGCTCCACGCTGGCCCACCGCTCCGCCGCCGCCGTGAAGTCGCAGCTCCGCCGCGACATTCTGGCCGCCCGCCTCGACACCCCCGTCGCCGCGACATCGTCAGCCTCGCTCATCCGCATCGTCACCCAGGGCCTCGACGCCCTCGACGGCTATTTCTCCAAGTACCTCCCCCAACTCGGCCTCGCCGCCACCGTCCCGTTCCTGGTGGGCGGAGCCATCCTGCTGGCCGACTGGCCGTCGGCGATCATCGTGGCCTTCACCCTGCCGCTGATCCCCGTGTTCATGGCCCTGATCGGCTGGACCACGGAGAAGGCCACCGCGCGGAGCTTCGGTGTCGCGGACAGGCTGGCCAACCACTTCGCGGACCTCATCGCGGGCCTCCCCACCCTCCAGGCGTTCGCCCGCGCACGGGCGCAGCGGCGCGGGGTGGAGATCGGCGAGGAGCAGTACCGCGACGCCACCATGAAGGTGCTGGTCATCTCGTTCCTGTCGTCGTTCGCGCTGGAGCTGCTGGCCACGCTGTCGGTGGCGGTGGTCGCGGTCACGGTGGGCTTCCGGCTGGTCTACGGCGACGTGGACTTCCCCACGGCCCTCTTCGTGCTCATCCTCGCCCCGGAGGCGTTCCTGCCGGTGCGCCAGGTGGGCGTGCACTTCCACGACTCGGCCGACGGGGTGGCCGCCGCGGATGCCGCGTTCGACGTCATCGACGGCGCCGCCGGGCACGCCGGCAGCGCACCCGCGCCGCGAGGCGGGGTCCTCCGGCTCGACGACGTGTCCTACGCCTACCCCGGAGCCGCCGCCCCGGCCGTGGAGGGGCTGAGCCTCGAGGTGCGCCCCGGAGAGGTGGTGGCCCTCACCGGCACGTCCGGCGGAGGCAAGTCCACCGCGCTGGGCATGGCGCTCGGCTTCCTGCCGCCGTCGTCGGGGCGGGTCACGGTCGACGGCGTGGACCTAGTCGGCGTCGACCTCGCCTCCTGGCGCGCGCAGCTCGCCTGGGTGGCACAGGAGCCGGGCATGCTGAACGGCACCGTGGGTGAGAACGTCGCGATGGGCCACCCGGGTGTCGCGGCGGCGGAGATCCGGCGCGCGCTGGCCGACGCGGGCGCCGACTTCGGGCCGGACAAGCCCGTGGGCGACGACGGCGAGGGCCTGTCCGCCGGCGAGCGCCGTCGGGTGGCGCTGGCGCGGGCCCTGGTGCGGATCCGGGTGGGGGGTGCGCGGCTGCTGGTGCTCGACGAGCCCACCGCCGGCCTGGACGCCGAGACGGAGGCGCGCGTGGTGGAGGCGGTGCGGGCCACCGGCGCGGGGGCGCTGATCGTGTCGCACCGCCCGGCGGTGCTGGCGGCAGCGGACCGGGTGGTGCACTCGGGCGCCCCGTCCCTGGTGGATGCGCTCCCCGCCGGCCCGCCGGCCCACGCCCTCGCAACCGAGCCGCGGGTCACCGCCCTCCCAACCGAGTCGCAGGCCCACGCACTCATGGCCGAGCCGCACATCGCCGGCATCGCGGCCGCAGACCAGACCGCCTCCGCTGCCCCGGCCGGGCACGACGCGGGCGGGGCGCTCGCCGTCGGATCCCCGGAGCCGGGCCCGGGCGCCGACGCCGTGGCCGAAGGTGACAGCCGAGCCCACGGATCCCTCCTCCGCGGCCTCCTCGCCTCGGTGCCGAAGGCCCGCTCACGCCTCCTGCTGGCCGTGCTCCTCGCCTCCCTGGCGTCCGGCTCGTCGGTGGCGCTCATGGGCGTCTCCGCCTGGCTGATCTCCTTCGCCGCGATGGCGCCGCCCGTGCTCTACCTGCAGCCCGCCGCCGTCGGCGTGCGCGCCTTCGGCATCTCGCGCGGCGTGTTCCGCTACGTGGAGCGGCTCGTCGGCCACGACGTCGCCCTCCGCCTCCAGGGCGCCATCCGCGTGCGGATCTACGACAAGCTGAGCGGCACCACGCTGATCGGGCGGCGCCGGGGGGACCTGCTGACGCGCGTGGTGGCTGATGTCGCGGCGGTCCAGGACCTCGTCGTGCGCGTGGTGATCCCGATCGCCTCGGCCGCGACGGTGGTGGCCGCGACCACGGTCATGCTGGCCGTGCTCAACTGGCCCAGCGCCCTGGCCCTCCTGCTGACGGCCCTCCTCGCCGGCCTCGTCCTGCCGCTGTGGACGCAGGCCATGAGCAGGGCCGCGGACGCGGCCGCCGTCCCCACCCGCGGACGCCTCGCCGACGGGGTGCGCGAGCTCGCCCGCACCTCCGGCGACCTCGTCGCCTACGGGGCCCAGGCCCCCACCCTGGCCAGGCTGCTGGCCATCGACGACGAACTCCGCAGCCAGGAGGCGCGCGGCGCCTGGATCCGCGGCATCGCGACCGGCGGCCAGGTGGCGGCCGCGGGGGTCGCGGTGGCGGCGGCGCTGTGGTTCGGCACCGCCGCCGTCGCCGCCGGGGGCCTGGACCCGCGCTTCCTGGCGGTCCTCGCCCTGACCCCGCTGGCGCTGCACGAGGTGCTCTCGACATTCGCGCAGGCCGCGCAGACCCACACCCGCTCCCGCTCCGCGCTGGACCGGCTGGACGAGGTGCTGAGCGAGCCCGCCGTCGGCCGCGGGGACGCGGTGGCTGGTGGCGACGGGGAGCCGGGCCTACGGCTCTCGGAGGTCGCGGTGGGGTGGCCGGGGGCGGGCGCCGTACAGGAGGGCGTCGAGCTGAGCGTCGCGCCCGGGGAGCAGGTCGCCGTGGTGGGCCCGTCCGGGGCGGGCAAGACCACGCTGGCGGCAACCGTGATGGGCCTGATCCCCCCGCTGGCCGGCGAGGTCCGACGTGGCGGACGGGTGGGCTACCTGGCGCAGGACGCGCACATTTTCGCCACCACCGTCGCGGAGAACGTGAGGATCGGCAACCGCGACGCCACCGACGACGACATCCGCGCCGCCCTGGCCCGCGCGGGCCTGCCTCTCGATCCGTCGCGGCGGATCGGCGAGGCCGGCACCACGTTGAGCGGGGGGGAGCGGCGCAGACTGGCGCTGTCGCGGCTGCTGGTGGGCCATCCGGACGTGGTGATCCTCGACGAGCCCACCGAGCACCTCGACCGCGAGACGGCCGCCGCGATCATGGACGACGTGTGGCGGGAGTTCGCCCACGTGCCGATGCTGGTCCTCACCCACGACCCCGAACTCGTGGCGCGCTGCACCCGCGTCCACGCGCTCCTTCCCTCAAGTGCCTCGTTGACGCACCATTGACCCATGCCCGAGCGTCGAGCCACCCCAGCGATCGAGGGCCTCATCGCGGTCGCGGCCGGGCTCGGAGCCGGCCACGGACTGTCAGCGCTGATCTCGCCAGGGTCGTCTCCGGTGCTGGCGACGGCGAACCGCCTGATCGACCTGACCCCCACCGTGGTCAAGGAGTGGGCCGTGGCCACCTTCGGGACGGCCAACAAGCCCATCCTGCTGGTGGGCGTCCTGCTGGTGGTCGCCGTCCTCGGCCTCCTCGTCGGGCGGCTGGCCGCCCGCTCGCTCGCGGCGGCCTGGCTGGCCACCTCCGCGCTGGGCGCGCTGTGCGCGGCGGCGGCCTTGACGGACCCGGAGGCCACCCCGCTCTGGGCCCTGCCCTCGCTGCTGGCCGTGCTGGTGGGCGGAGCGGTCCTCACCGCGTTCTCCCGCGTCGGGGCCGGTGACGACGAGACTGCCGGGCCCGGATGGAGCCGACGGCGGGTCCTGGTGGGCGCGGCCGGCGGCGGGGTGGCGTTGGTGGGGGCGGGCCTCGGTGAGGTGGCGCCCACCGTCGCGCCGCCGGGGGCGCCCGTCCTCCCGGTACCGCCCGCGCCCCTCCCCGCCGGACCCGCGGGCCTGGAGGGCACAGTCGAGGGGGTGTCGCGGCTCTACACCCCCAACGCCGAGTTCTACCGCATCGACACCTCGCTCAGCCCTCCGCTGATCGACCATCGCGAGTGGAGCCTCACGGTCGACGGCATGGTGGAGCGGTCGTTGACCCTCACCTGGGACGATCTCCTGGCCATGGATGTGGTCGAGGCCGACATCACCATGCTGTGCGTCAGCAACCCCGTCGGCGGCCCGTATGTGGGCGCGGCGCGGTGGCTCGGCGTCCGGGTGGCCGACGTCCTGGCCATGGCTGGGCCCTCGCCCGAGGCGGACATGGTGCTGAGCAGGTCAGCGGAGGGCTTCACCATCTCAACTCCCATCCAGGCGCTCACGGACGAGCGGATGGCCCTGCTCGCCGTCGGCATGAACGGCGAGCCCCTCCCCCGGCTGCACGGCGCGCCGGTGCGGATGGTTACCCCCGGCCTGTACGGATACGTGGGGTCGATGAAGTGGGTCACCGCCCTGACCGTCACCACCTTCGCGGAGGAGCAGGCCTACTGGACCCGCCGGGGCTGGGCGGAGGAGGCGCCGATCAAGCCCGCCAGCCGCATCGACGTGCCGCGCGACGGGGCAACCGTCCCGGCCGGCCGCGCCGTCGTCGCGGGCGTGGCGTGGGCGCAGGGGATCGGCATCGCCCAGATCGAGGTCAGCATCGATGACGGCCCCTGGCGCATCGCTAGGGAGGGCCCGGACGCCGGGATCGACATGTGGAGGCAGTGGAGCCACGCCTGGGACGCGACCCCGGGCGAGCACCGCCTGGCCGTGCGCGTGACGGACGCCACCGGCCGCCCCCAGGCCGTCGGCCCGGCCGACCCCTTCCCCGACGGCGCCGAGGGTTACCACGAGATCCGGGTCACGGTCTCCCAGTAGGGCCCTTCCGTGGTGATCCCTGCGTGGTGCAGGGAGCCCTGGAGGCATCCCTTCGCCTGGTGCCGGGAGCCCTGGAGGCATCCCTTCGCGTGGTGCCGGGAGCCCTGGAGGTAACCCTGCGTGGTGCCGGGAGCCCTGACACGAGGCATTCCCGCTGGTTGAGCCGCGCCGAGCCGCCTGCGGCTCGCGCGTGTCGAAACCAACGGGCACACGGTGCAAGGACCCTGGTACCGCCCGACCGCTCCTCGACCATACTGGGTCCGGGGCGGGCGGCAGGTGCCGGGAGCCCTGACACGAGGCCCGTGCGGCCCTTGTCCGCCGTCTGCTCGTCGGCCGCGTTCTTGGCTGTGGTCAGGTAGTTGAGGCCACCCGGGCCTCGTCCCACGTCTCCCCGCACTCGTCTGCCTGTGGCGTGGTCCAATCCGGGCGGGTGCCGTCACGGCGGCCCTGGCTCAAGCCTGCTTCAGGCGGGTTCTTCCGGGTGCCCCTCGGGCTGGGCATCCCTGCGCCCAGCCGCCCTGCCGTCCCCCACCCTCGCGCACACCTCACGTCCCCGCGTCGCCGTCGACCTCGTCGCCCCAAGACCCGTGGCACGAAACACCCCACGAAACCACCCTCGGGGCACCATACGCGCCCAACCCCCAATCCCGACGGCGTGTCGTGCACACCCCCACCGCCTGATCGCTCGCCCACGCCCCGAGCGCGGGTCGCCCCCATCCGCCGGTTGAGCGCACTGAGCCTCCCTTCCGACAGCTGGTTGAGCGCACCGAGCCTCCTTTTCCGCTGGTTGAGCCGCGCCGAGCCGCCTGCGGCTCAGCGCGTGTCGAAACCAACTGGCGCCGGTCCCTGGAGTGGGCCGAGGTTCTCGCGATTGGAGCTCGCGCTGTCGGCGCCCAACCCGAGGAGTCACGGGCGGGACCGGCCCCCACCCCCCAGCACCGACCCGGACACACGAACACCACAGCCGTCCCAGACGATCAGCATCGGGTCCCGTGAGAGACGAGCCGCGACGCCAACGCCTTCCCCGCCTCCTCCGCGACCCTCGCCGAGTCCGTCAGCGCCCGCTCCCCCGCCAGATCCCACAAGGAGATCGCCCCGGCCAGGGCGTCGACGGGGGCCTCGATTCGTCCCGCCACCACCGCGACCCTCGAGTCTCCCGCCACCTCGCGCACCACCGAGACCACCTTGCCGGCGGCGGACTGGCTGTCGAAGCGCCCCTCGCCGGTGATCACCAGGTCTGCGCCGTCGACGGCGGCCACGAGCCCTACCGCCTCGGCGACGGCCCGGGCGCCCGACGCCGTCGTCGCCCCCCAGCGCTGCAACGCGAACCCGGCCCCGCCTGCCGCGCCCGCCCCCGCGGCCTCCGGGTCCCCACCCAGCAGCGCCGCGAACCTGCCCACGTTGAGCTCCAGTTCGTCGACGATCCCAGCCCCGCCCTTCTGGGGCCCGAACACCGCGGCCGCCCCGAGGGGGCCGAGCAGGGGGTTCGTCACGTCGGACAGCACCACCGCCCCGCCCGCGGGCGGCCGCAGCATCCCGGACAGGTCCACCTTCCCCACCCGCCCCAGCGCCGCGTTCCCCGGCGAGGTCACCTCGCGCCCCCCGTCGTCAAGGAGCCGGGCGCCCAGCGCCACCAGGAGCCCGGCTCCGCAGTCGGTGGACGCGCTGCCGCCCACCGCCAGCAGCAGCCGCGACACTCCCGCCTCCAGCGCCGCCCGGATGGCCATCCCGAAGCCGATGGTGTGCGCGCCGCGCGCGTCCAGCGGATCGAGCCCGACGATGCCGCATGCGGCGGCCAACTCCACCACGCCCGTCCCGTCCGGGAGCAGCAGCCACGACGACTCCCTCGGGCGTCCGACGGCGTCCACCACCTCCACCGGCACGCGCTCAGACCCGGGCACCGCGGCGAAGGCGTCCAGGGTGCCCTCGCCGCCGTCGGCCATGGGGCGCAGGGCGACGGTGTCGCGGGGGCGGACCGACAGCCAGCCGGCGGCGATCCGCCCGGCCGCCTCGGCCGCGGTCAGGGTGCCCTTGAACGAGTCCGGCGCGATCACGACGTGCATGTGCCGAAGCCTAGAACCCGGAGGAGGGTCGCCGGATCCCCCGATCCGCGCGGCCGAGCACCACCGGCTTGAGGGGCCGGTCCCGGGCCCCCGCACGACCAGTCGGCCACCCCCGCCAGCGCCCTCCGGGGTCCTGCGACGGAGACGGCAGGAAGGGCTAGAGTGACCGGGTGACCTCTCCCGACGCAGCGCCTGGCCGCCGCCTCAAGGTGGCGCAGTTCACGGACAACTACGGGCCTGGCAGCAACGGGTTGATGTTCGCGGTGCAACAGATCGAGGGCAATCTCCTGGACGCGGGCCACGAGGTGATCGTGGTGGCGCCGGAGGCGAAGGGTCCCAACCCGCATCACGGCCGCCCGGGGCGGACCGAGGTGCGGCTGCCGTCGGTGAAGGTGCCGAAGATGCCCACGAGGGTGGCGAACGGCCGTCACTTCGACCGCACCATCGACCGGATCGGCGAGATGCGCCCGGACGTGCTGCACGTGCACGGCTTCGGCACCGTCGGGCTCCTGGGCACCTGGGCGTCGCGGCGCCTGGGTATCCCCATGATGATGACCTGGCACACGGACTTCGAGGCCTACGGGGACCACTACTCCGCGGTCCTGCCGCTGCTCACCGGCGTGCTGCGGGCTTTCGCGAGGCTCACCAAGGGGCAGTTCGTGAGCGCCGAGGACATCCGGCTGGCGGAGATCCGCTACGAGGACCGAGGCAGGTCCACCGCGTCGCTGCTCAGCATCTGCGAGAAGATGCTGGAGCTGTCCACGCTCATCACCACGCCGTCGCCGAAGACCGCCAGCCGGCTCCGCCTGATCTCCCCGGACGCCAACATCCGCGTGATGCCCAACGGCGTGGACCCGCTCCCGTCCGGGCCCGCCCCGTTCCCGCACCCGGACGGCCCCCTGGTGCTGTACGCCGGCCGGATCGCGCCTGAGAAGGGCATCCCACTGCTGGCGGAGGCGTTCGACCTGGTGCACGCGCAGCGCCCAGACGCGCGGCTGTGCATCGTGGGCGACTGGGAACGCTACTCGCGGATCAAGAAGGTCCTCGCCGAGGGCCGCGCGGCGGGTCGGATCATCCTGCCGGGCGAGCAGAAGCGCGACGCGCTGGGCGCCTACTACGCCATGGCGGACGTGTTCGCGTTCCCCAGCCTGACCGACACCCAGGCGCTGGTGCTGCACGAGGCCGCGCTCGCCGGCCTGCCGATCGTGAGCGTGGACCACGAGCTTCAGTTGGTGATCGACCCAGGGGTCAACGGGGAGATCACCCGGCCCACCGCCGCGTCGCTGGCCGCCGGCCTGATGCGCGTGATCGACAAGCTCGACGACGACGCCTGGCGCACGCGGGCGTCGGCGCGCTCCGTCGAGCTGGCCTCGCAGTGGTCCATCGAGTCCCAGGCGGCCGAGCTGCTGCGCCTGTACGCCGAGGTCGCGGCCACACGCTGAGTCCGCTGGTTGAGATGCAGGAACCCCCGTCTCACTGGTTGTGGTGCGAAGAGCCCTGCCTCTGCTGGCTGAAGGGCGAGGAGCCCTCCCTCTCGCTGGCTGAAGGGCGAGGAGCCCTCCCTCTCGCTGGCTGAAGGGCGAGGAGCGCTCCCTCTCGCTGGCTGACTTGTAGGAACGCTCCTTCTTGCGCCCCAAGGGCCGCCCGCGGCCCCGGACACTGAGGTGTGAGGAGCCCTCCCTCTCGCTGGCTGAAGCGCGAGGAGCCCTCCCTCTCGCTGGCTGAGGTGTGAGGAGCGCAGCGACGAGCCTCGAAGCTGTGAGTCTGGTGTCACCACCTCATTGGTGGTGTTGTTGGGATCGACGGTCGCGTCGTGACTCTCCTCGAAGCTGGCCCTCCGGGTGCCTTGGTCAGGACATGTCCGGCGTGAGCGTCGACCCCGACCCGAGCAGAAACCAGTGGCCTGATTCAGGAGCTTGACCAACCAGCGTCAGCAGCGCCGGTTGTGTCCCATCACAGTTGTGCCTAGTCCCTGCCCGGATCGGAACCCGATGGTTGACGTCCATGGAAGGGGACGCATGTCCAGTGTGAAGAATCTCCGCGAGCTTGTCGACCTCGTGATCGGGGTCGACACCCACGAGCAGTTCCACGTCGCCGCGGCCGTTGACGCGGTCACCGGCGGGGTGCTCGACACGATCAAGACCCCGGCCGACCCGGCCGGCTATCAGCAGCTCATCGACTGGGCCCACACCCGTCCCGGCCGGCGCGGGTGGGCCATCGAGGGCACCAACAGCCACGGCATCGGCCTGACCCGCGCCCTGGCCGGCGAACTGGTGGTCGAGGTCGACCGACCAGAGCGGATCAAGCGCCGCAACGGCGCAAAGTCCGACTCCATCGACGCGGTCCGGGCAGCCCGGGACGCGTTGGGCCGGGACTCCCTGTCCACCCCGCGGGCGGTCACCGGTGACCGTGCCGCGCTCCAGGTCCTTGTCACCAGCAGACACCTGACGATCACGCAGGCCACCGACACCGAACGCCAACTCCGCTCGATGGTGCTCACCGCCCCCGACGAGCTCCGGTCACGGTTCACCGGCCGCAAGACCGCCCCGATGGTCACCCAGGCCCTGAAACTACGACCCCACACCAATGACGACCCCCTGACCGGGATCCTGATGCCGGTACTGAAGGAACTCGCACAGCGGGCCCGGTCGCTGCGGCTCTACGCCAAGGCCCTGCAACGGCAGATCCTCGACATCGTCAGGAAGTGGCGCCCTGACCTGCTCGACCTCAACGGCGTCGGACCGATCGTCGCGGCGAGCCTGCTGCTGGTGTGGTCCCATCCCGGACGCGTCCACTCCGAGGCCGCATTCGCGATGCTCTCCGGAACCGCCCCCATCCCGGCCACCAGCGGCACACAACAGACCAGACACCGCCTTAACCGCTCCGGCGACCGCCACCTCAACCAGGCCATCCACACCATCATCCTCTGCAGACAACGCAACGACCCAGCCACCAAGGCCTACATCGAACGCCGCACCGCTGAAGGCCGAACCAAGCGAGAGATCCGCCGCTGCCTCAAACGATACGTCGCCCGCCAGACCTTCAGAATCCTC
>NZ_JBUZNN010000021.1:0-21174 GCF_055326235.1 Tessaracoccus yangjingae
CACATTGGCAGGTTTGGTGCCGTAGTCGACACCGAACCTGCCGATTGGCCCCTTCGCCGATCCGAGGCGTGGCCTCTGGCTGGCTGAGTGCCGCCGTGCGGTGTGGTCAGTCGAGCGGTTCCGTGGCGGTGTTGGTCGCTGCGGTGGAGATGTCGGTGTCGGCGTCGAGGGTGTCCGCGGTGGCGGGACGCCAGTGCGGGGGTCCACGCTCAGGGGGCGGAACAGAGGGTGCCGCTGCGGGCTCGTTTCCGCGCGCTCGGCTTCGGCACCTGGGGGTGGCGGGTGGCGATGTCCGCGGGGGAGTGGCGGTAGTGGCGGTGGCCTAGGGCCCGGTTGAACGTGGGCGGTGGCACTGGGGGACCGTCTCCGCGGTGGAGGCTCGGGTTGCAGCCCGCGTCTGAGGCGGGGTGACCCTCGAGCTTGACGAGAAGTGTCCTCAACGAACTGGATGACACGGCCGGGTCACGGACCGCCTGAACGCCCGAAACTGCCGCGGGCCTGACCTAGTCGAGTCGAAACCGCATGAGCCAGCGAGGGTGGTTGGCGGCCGTCGCGACGGTTTTGGTGATGCGCTCGAAGCCCTCGGATTCGAAGAGCGTGGTGGTGCCTACGTAGGCCGCCGTCGAGTTCATCCGTCCGTCGCTGGTGTCGGCGGGGTAGGCCTGGATGATCGGCGCGCCGGCCTTCCGCACGTAGTCGACCGCTGCCTGGAGCAGGAGCCGTGCGAGCCCGCGGCCTTGGTGCTTCCTCCGGATGCGGAAGCAGACGACCGTCCAGGCCGGAGCCAGGTCGACCTGAGTCAATCGCTGGGAATTCTTCACGGCCGGCAGAAGCTCCAGAGGGCCGAAGCCAAGCCAACCGGCCACCTCGCCGTCCACGTACGCGATCAGGCCTGGGGGCACGTCGCCAACCAGCAGTTCCTTGAACTTCGCCTCGCGACCGTCAGGGGTGTCCTTCGGCCCGAATCGGGGAAGCACGCACCAGCAGCCTGGGCTCACGGCCGCGCATGCGTCTGTGAAGCGGTCCTCGGTCGCGGGCCAGATGCTAACGTCCTCACGCGCGAGTGGGCTCCGCATGGACACGACCATACGCGAGATCGGGCATGGCCCGCTTGGGCTCACTGACGCATTCGCTCGACCCCGGGCGCGCGACCGTCGGTCGGTCAGACACGGGTCGTCCCTCGGGCTGCCGACAGGCTCGAACCCAGGGAGTTGGCTGAAGCCTCGCAACATCCGACTCTGCCGCGGACCGCGCGGACGTTCCAAGTTCCGGAGGTGGCGGAGCTCTGCCCGGGATGATTGAGGACGTACCGACCGTTGAGTCGGCATGAATCCGCTTCCTCCTTCGTCGGGTCGTTTCATGCCAGTCTCCCCGGGGGGTCAACGAGGCGCGACAGGGCAAGGCGTCGGGTGTGGATCGCCAGCCGCTATATGACCCCCTATGCGGCCGGCGTATAGGGCCTATATGCGGTTAGCACCCCCTATACAGGGCCTATATGGCGCCTCATATAGCGCTTCCGTGGGTGACGCCTGGGTCTTCCGCGGTCGTGTGAGGCGTGGATCGACGGTGGCCGGTCACGGTCGGTCCCATCTGGTGGCCTCCTCTATGGATGAGGAGGCCATTTCATGACTGTGAGCACCAGCAGTAGCTATGTTCCCCAGGCTCTGACGTGGGGGCTCGTTGGTGTGGGCGCTGCGGCTGTGGCGCCGATGGTCGGGATGGGGGACTGGGCCGGCTGGATTGGGGCCGGCGGCATCCTGGTCGCGAGTTCAGTCGGGGTCCTTGGGCATCGTGACCAGGAGCGGCGACGGCTCCACCTGTCGCTCGAGGAAGGGCTTGTCCCTCTGATCGGCCCCAGGGCCACGGTGGTCACGCGCGGCTGGAAAGGCTGGCCGGGCACGCCGGGCAAGGTGGTGATTCGTTACGACGCCACAGCCAAAGACGGCGACCCGACCTGGAAGCAGGGCGTCCTCGATGTCACCCAACGCCGACTCGACGTGTCTGCCTCGATCCTCGGGCACGATCGGCGGACCCGTCGCGTGGTGCTGGTGACCCGCGACGCGACCAAGGCGAACCCGGTCGAGCAGCGCGTGTCTCGCACCATCGCAGACCTGCTGGGAGCCGGGGCGCGGGTGGCCGCGGTCCGCACCGCCGGCGACGGTGATGTGGCCTCGTTCGAGGTACGCCACATTCCCACCACGAAGGTCGCGTCGAGCGGGGGCTACCGGGCCAAGATCGAACGGACCTTCGGGTACGTGCATCAGGGCCGGTGGCGCTGCAAGTGGGATCTGGAGCACGACAAGGTCACCTTCGAGTTGCGGCCACCGTTCCCGTCGACGGTGTGGCTGCCCCGAGCCGACGTCGACACCAGGCGCGATGTCCTTGCCACCTACGACAAGGTGAGCATCGACTTCGGCGTCGACGAGGACGGGAACACGCTCAGCTGGCGTCCAGCTGTGGATCCGAACCTGATGGTGGTCGGGGCCCCGGGCACGGGCAAGACGGTCCTGGAGCACAACATCCTTGCCTCGGTTGCCCAGTGGGGGTGGCCGGTGTGGGTGGTCGACGGGAAAGCCATCGAGTTCCTGGGCTGGCGGGACTGGCCGAACGTGCAGACGGTTGCCTCCACCGTTGAGCAGCAGATTGCCGTGATCAGCAGGGCCCACGAAGTGATGGAACACCGCTACCAGCTGATCGTGGCCGGTAAGGCAAGCGAGGACGACTTCGAGCCGCTGATGCTGTTCATCGACGAGTGGTCAGACTTCCGGGCCAACCTGACCGACTGGTACGCCATGGTCAAGGTCAAAGGGATGCCGACCAAGCCGCCGGTACTGCAGAAGGTTGCCTCCATCGCACGCAAAGGCCGATCGTCGCGCGTGCACCTGCTGTTCGCCACCCAACGCCCAGACGCCGAGTACTTCGGCGGGGACATGCGAGACAACTTCCGCTGCCGGATCTCGATGGGACGCCTCAGCCCGCAGGGCGCGATGATGATGTACCAGGACCCCAACATCGGAACCACCGTCCCGCGGGGTTGCCGCGGCCGCGCCACCACCATCGACGACAACAACAGGCCAGTCGAGATCCAGACCTACCGTGTCCCCGACCCGCGCAGGGCCCGCCGCCGCCTGGACCAGGACGAGCTCGCGATCCTCGAAGGGCTGATGCCCGATGAGGCGATGCGCCGCCATGGCCGGCTGCTGATCGTTCCGCCAACAGACGATGAGGTCACGCAGGCCGGCTCGGAGTACCTGGCCTGGTGTGCAGCCGACTGGGTGCCGGCTGAGGCGCGGCCGGATCTGGACCCGATCACCAACGTGGCAGCCGACTCGGCACGCGCCCGGGAGATGTCGTCACCGATGGCGATGTTCGGGATCCCCATCTCGGCACGCGGCTACACACCGCGAGCCGACACTTCCGCCGACGGCGACGAGTCGGCAGAAGACGACCCCTCCTTCGACGGCTTCTCGGACAGTTACGGCGCGCAAGTCGACGTGGACCCGTTGGTGCTTTCCATCGGAGACCTGGTCGAGCTCGAGCCGGGGTACTGGGTCACCGTCGACGAAGAGCCAGAAGAAGACCCCATGGACCCCACCTCGGTATTGCTGTGTTGGCGCGACGACGAAGACAACACCGGAGCCGTGGGCCTGAACCTCGGTGAACGCGTCACCAGCCGCCGCGCCTCATACGACACGGAAGGAGCACTGTGAACACCCAAGGACAGCTCGACGACGACACCACCACCTTGATCCTGGTCGGATTACTGGCCGGGCCAGCCGTCCTGGCCACCGCCGTCGGGATCGCTGCCTCGCGGACACCCGCGGCCGCCGCCTGGCTGGTGGAACATCACGTGCTGGCATCAGCCGCAGCCACCCCCGTGCTGGCGATCCCTGGAGCTGGGGGAGCCGGCCTCGACTGGGCGCGGATCATCCCCGTGGTGTCGCTGCTGATCATCGCCGTGGTGTGGGGCGTGTGGCTGGCACGCAACAAGCCAACGCCGCGAGGTGGTGCCAAGTGACGTCCCGTCGGCCCCTGCTGAAGAACCGTCGAATCTGGCGGACCCACCTGCTGAATCGAATCTGGCGCCAGCGTCAGGCCACCGACCTGGCGGGACTGCTCGCACTCGAAGGCAACTGCGCAGTACCTGGCACCGGGTGGAATGACGCCGAAATCCGGCACGCCAACGCGCCCCACAACGCGGCCGCCGCTGAGGCTGCCCGCTCCGTGCTCGAACTGTGTGACGACTGCCCGGTGATCGGCGAATGCGCACAGTGGGCCCACATCGATCGCTACACCGGCCTGGCCGCCGGCAGCTCCTGGATACGCGGCCAGGAATATGACCCGACCACCACCATCAACAACCCACGACCCAAGAACACCGCCGCCGCCTAGACCCGCCACCACCCCGACCCCCTACCCGGGGCGGGGTGGTGGAAGGGGACGGGTTCTTGTCGGTGGCTGCCGCTAGGTTGGAGTCATCCATTCAAGGGGCTGCTCACCACGGCCCGCTGCTCTATGAAAGAGAGATCCTCTGATGTCTGTTGATGCGTCCCCGGTTGCTGTTGATGAGCGTGCCGCGCGCATGGGGTTGTGTGCGCTGGTCCCGTTGGGTGCCCCGGGGCTGGTGGCCGAGGTGGCTCACCGTGGCGCGGTCGACACGTGGAGCCGGCTGCTCTCCGATCGTGACAGCCGCTGGGGCCGCGCCGCGGCGGGCATCGACCTTCGGCGGGTTGCTGCTGCCGGGGCCGAGGTGGGGGCCCGGTTCGTCATCCCCGGTGACGCGGAGTGGCCGGCCCAGCTCAACGACCTCGACGGCGTGGAGGTGGGCGGCCAGACAGGGGCCCCGTTCGGGTTATGGGTGGTAGGTGCCCGTCTCGACGAGCTGCCCGCCGGCGTGGCCGTCGTGGGTGCCCGCGCCGCCACCACCGCCGGCCTACACGTCGCCGAGGGTCTCGCCGCCGGCATCGCCGCGGCCAGCTTCAGCGTGATCTCGGGCATGGCGTTCGGGATCGATGCAGCCGCGCACCGCGGCGCCCTCGAAGTCGGTGGCCCCACCATCGCAGTGCTCCCCAGCGGACTGGACCGGCCCTACCCCAGCGCCCACCACGACCTGGCACGCAGCATCGCCGCCCGCGGGGCACTCATCTCTGAGATGCCCCCCGGCACCACGCCCACCCGCTACACCTTCCAGGCCAGAAACCGGATCATCGCCGCCCTGGCCCGCGGCACCGTGATCGGTGAAGCCGCCGCCCGATCCGGTGCCCTCAACACCACCACCTGGACCACAGCAATCGGCCGGCCCCTGATGGCCGTGCCCGGCGACGCCACCCACCCCCTCTCCAGTGCACCCAACGCCCTGATCCGTGACCACACCGCCCAACTGGTCACCACAGCCCACGACATCACCCAAGCCATACCCGCCGCGGTCCGCGGCAACGACCGCGCCATGCAGCTACGCGCCGACATCGAAGCCGCCCGCGCCGACGTCGACACCGCCACCGCCACCCTCACCCGCGCCTGGCAACGAGTCGCCGACACCCGCCGCCGACTCGACCACCACCTCAACCAACACTGAGCCCCCACACGCCCCGGGGGTGAGTCATCGTGACTCACCCCCGGGCGTGTGGCGGTCCACCGTGACCGTGGAGATCCGCGCCCCCGGGATCCACTCCTGACAGCACCGCCCGTCACGGACCCACACCACCAACCCCTCCCAACACCCCGCCCCATCCCTACGCCGATCCATCACCAGCCCAGGCACCACCGCATCCACCCACACATGCCGCACCACCCCCAACCGCCGACGCCGGCGCCGCCGTCGACAACCCCAGCCGGTCAGCCAAAGAACCGAACTGGGAACGCTTCGTCGTCATGCCCGGACCCTACGAGCCACACCCGACAAGACCAGCACCCCAGCCCCCAGCCACCGCCCCCGCCGGAATTAACCGGTTAATACCCAGACGCAGACGAAGCCCCAAGCCAGGGGAGAGAAACTGACCCTCCACCCCGACCCCCTACCCGGGTCGGGGCGGAGGGCAATTTCTGGTTTTGGTCGGTGGGGGCCGATAGATTGGGGTCATCCACACAAGGGGGTCTCACCAGCCCCCGACAAGGACCTGGAAAGGGGTTCTCATGTCTATCGCTACCGCTGTTGTTGCCGTCGACTCGACCGTCAAGGCCGGCTACCGGGATCTGCTGGCCGCGTTGAAGGCCACCGGGCTGCTGGCCGGCGGCACCCGGTCGATGCTGCCGCACGTCGAGCTCGCCGCCGGCGACGGGACACTCACAGTGACCGCTGCCGATGCGGGTGCTGCGGTGACAGTCAGCCTGCCGGCCACCGTCACCGGTTCCGGCCGCGTCATGGTGCCCTGGGCGGAACTGTCGAAGATCCTGCCGGCGGCCGTCAAAGGCACCAGCAAGCGCCAGCTCGACCAGCTGAGCGTCGACATCGACATCACCGGCGACACGGCCACCCTCGGTGTGGGCGGCTACAGCCTGCCGGTCACGGTCGCGCCCGACGCCACACTGCCCACGATCCCGCAGGCCACCCCCGGTACCCACGTGGCCGACCGTGACCAGTTCGCCGCCATGTTCACCCGAGTCGTCGCCGCCGCCGGCACCGACCAGCTGCTGCCCATCTTCACCCACGTGCACACCACCTTGACCGACACCCAGGTCACGATGCTCGCCACCGACCGCTACCGACTCTCCCGCGGCACCATCGACGCCCACGGCACCAGCACCCAGACGATCCTGCTGCCCGGCCCCCTCATGGCCAAACTGCTGCCATTCTGCGACGGCACCCAGATCATCCTCGGCACCGACGGCCACGACACCAACCAGTGGATCACCCTCACCAGCGGCACCCTCACCGTGCGGATCCTCCACCCCCAGGGCGACTACCCCCGCGTCACCCACCTGTTCAACCTCACCCAGGCCTCCACAGCCACCCTCGACCGCACCGCCTTCCGTGACGCCGCCGACCGCGCCCACGCACTCACCGCCGTCCTCGCCGAACCCAACACCCCAGCCCGACTCATCATCAACACCAACCAAGTCACCATCGCCCCCGGCACCCGCGACCGCACCGCCGACGCCCCCACCATCAACGCCGACACCCAGCTCATCGCCCCGTTCACAGGCGGCATCAACCCCGCCTACCTCCTCGACGGCGTCAACCACACCCACGGAGACACCATCACCATCGAATTCAACATCCCCGGCAAACCCATCAAACTCACCGGCACCGACACCTTCGAACACGTCATCATGCTCATGCGCCTACCCAACTAAGAACTCCCGCCAGGCGGACCCCACCCCCCAGGGGGTCCGCCCCACCACCCCGTCCCCCTACCCGGGGCGGGATGGCGGCACACCCGGTCGTGTTGTCGGTGGCGCCGGCTAGGGTGGAGTTCATCCACAACGGGGAGTCTCACCAGCTCCCAGACCTGCCCAGGAAAGGGGCGAAGTGATGTCGCTGATCATCGCGCACAGCGCAGCAGAAGGAACCCTCGTGTGGGGCACCAGCCGCGGCGACGGATCCGCCGAGATCTTGAAAACGCACCGGTGGCGCTGGGGCCGAAGCTTGGGCGCCTGGTACCTGCCGCGGACCCGCGACCAGCGCCCCGAGCAGGTATGCATCGAGCGGACCGCCCAGGCGCTGCGGGACGCCGGCTTCACTGTAGGGCTCGACCTCGACGACCGCACCCGCCCCGCCGCCGCAGTGGAGGCCGACAGGATCGCCCGCCAACAGCAGCGCACCAACCATCTGCAGGAACAGGCCGACCGCGCCGCCGTCGCCGCCGCCGGGAAGCTGCCCCCGATGGGGGAGCCGATCAAAATCGGCCACCACTCCGAGCACCGCCACCGCCGCGCCGCCGAGCGCGCCGAGGCAGCGCTCACCGCAGCGCTCGACGCCCACCACCAGGCAGAACTGACGCTCCGAAGCCGAAGTGGGGCGCTTTCGTGGGGGTGATGGCTATATGCCTGGCCGTAGGAGTCCTGTTCGTGCTCTACACCGGCGAGATGCGCCTACCTGCGCAGACACCCCTGCCGGCACCGTTGGTACCGCCGCCTTTGGACCTTCGAATCATCGGGGCTGTGCCGTTCTAGCCCCCGTCACCCTCGGGCTAGGAGTCGTGCTCAGGCCCGTCGCTTCCCCCTCCTCAGCAGTCCGAAAGGTTGTCGCCAAGGACGAGATCATCGCGCCTTGGGTGGGGGTGCTCCTCTTCGTAGGAATTGCAGGAGCGTGGCTCGACGACTTCCTATCCCAGGAACTGGCGTCGCTTGTCTTCGTCCTTCCGTGGGTAGGGGTCGTCAAGACGCTGCTACGCACCGCTCCTTAGCCCCCTCGGCCATTGCGGTTTTCCCTCCCCCTCGACCCCTAACCGGGTCGAGGGGGAGGGAAACCCGTTCTGACAAGGGTCTTTGTCGGTGCTGGGCGGTAGAATCGGAGTATCCGATGGAGGCCTCACCAGCCTCCCTGACCCTTTGAAGGAGAGGGCTCATGTCTATTGCTACTGCTGTCGCGACCACCCCAGTTGAAGAGCTTGGGTTGCGGCTGGTTGGTCGCCACATCTTCCACAACCGCAGCTGCCTTGAACTGAGGGCGTTCGAGGACGGCCACCTGCTCACCGTGATCGGCCCGGTCTCCGTGGAAGAGGCATCGAACGCGGTCCTGCCCGAACCGGGCACCGTCGTGCAGTTCCACGGCCAGGAGATGGTCTGGCTCCAGCCCCACACCGTCAACGGAAACCAATTGTTGGCCCACATGCTCATCAACGGTTCGGTGCAGTCTCGCTACATCAGCGACCCCGCCACCATCGTCACCGTGCCCAACCGGGAACGGGAATCGGCGCGCACCATCGAATTGCTCATGGCCCAACATCACGCCTACCAGCAGTTCAAGGCCCAACTCAACGACGCTGCCAACGAGTGGGCCGATGACAATGACTTGTGCGAGCGCTACGACGAGTTCATGGAGGATCAGGGATTCAGTGGCCGCAGCCGCGACTACCGCGCCCAGATCACCGTGACCTTCTACCGTGATGTCGAGGGCCGCAACTTCGAGACCGCCACCGAGGACATCGACGGCTACGACATCAAACAGTGGATCGCAGACATCGACGGCGATGACATCGAATGGGGCATCGAAGAAGACTGATCCGGCAAGAGAGGGGTGTGTGGCGGCTACGGCCGCCCACACCCCACCCCAGCACCCCTAACCGGGTCGTGGGTGTGGGAATGACTGTTCTTGTCGTTGGCAACCTGTAGCGTCAGATCCATCCACTGGAGGGGTTTCACCAGGCGACTGAGCGCTACCCAACCTTAATGTGTCGCATAATGCGACATATAATGGGTGTGCAGGCACCGGCACAGGCCGGAGCCGAACCCCGCCAGGAGGGCCACTATGAACGCCACCACAGCCAGCGCCACGTACCGTCTCGTGTGGAGTCTGACCACCAAGTTCGACGACACTGTGCGGCCTGATGGAGCCGTCCTCCTCGAGGATTGGACCACGGCCCATCAGGTGTGGGTCGTGGCCGTCGTCGCCTACGACGCTGACGGCGACGAGATCAACCAGCTGGCCGTCGATGGACTTAACGCCGGCGACGACGAAGAAGACGCAGCACCCTGGCGTGCAGCTGAGGATCGGGCACTGACTGAGGCCGGGCTGACGCGAGACGCCATCGCAGAAATCATCCTGCCCTGATGAACACCCAGACATTCAAGACCATCAGGGCTGGGCTGGGTTTCACCCCCACCAGCCTGGCAAGCGTCTTGGGCATCGCAACCCGCACCGTGGAGCGCTGGGAATCCGGCAAGACGCCAATCCCGGCCTGGGCGGCCGGCAACCTGCGCGAGTTCGACGAGAGAGCAGCCGAGACGGTTGCCCACGAGGTCGAGCTACTGGCCGATCGGGCTGTGCCAGAGATGGTGCTCGTGGAGGATGACTCCGGAGAGACAATGCCACTGGGCTGGCAGCGAATGATCGCGGCACGGGTGCTCTGGCAGCTGCCTCACGTCACAATCCGCGCTGCCGAGGATCCCGATGGCTAAACGAGCCCGCTGGTCGCCGCGGCTGATGCCCGAGATCCGCCGCGACATGGTGCGATCCCTACGTGCCGACGCTGCCCGCGGCAGCGCCCTGGCCCAACGCGCGTTGGGCGCCGGGCATCCCGACGCCGCGGTCGTAGCCACGGCCGCGGTCGCGCTCGAAACAGATGCCACCCAACTGCAACAAGCCGACCTGTTCTGGGTCACCCGTGACATGGCACAGATGTCGATGGATGGTGCGCTCGACGTGCCGGTGCTGTCCTGGACAGACCGGCCGGCCCTCAACGGACTACTCGGCTTCGGTGACGCACTCCCCCCGATCGAGGCTCCACTGGTGCTGCACGGGGACCAGGAACCAACGCGCGTCTCAGCTGCGGTAGCCGGGCTCGCGTGGCGCACGATGCCCGACGGCAGAATCGAAGTCGATGTGCTGTGCCACGCAGCCGCGCTGGGCCGACGGAGCATCTCACCCAACCCATCCCGGCACCTGGTGCCCCTAGTGACGGCCAAACCCCAAGCGGCGCTGCCCATCGACCTCGACGAGCTAGCGGCCGGTCAGATCCTTGACGAGTTCGGCCAACCAGGCGATACCGCGATCTTGTCGATCTTGTCGTTGCTGGCTGCCTGCTGGACGATGATGATGACCCCAACCGTGGCGCAACGCCGCTCACTCGACGGCCGCACCGGCATCGGGGCAACACCGCAAACCCCAGCCTCGGAATCGGTCACCATCATCGACCTGCGCCCCCTGCGCCACATCGAGATGGACCGCGACGAAACCACCGGCCGACGGCTGACAGTACGGCACCTGGTGCGAGGACACTGGACCAACCAGGCCTACGGCCCCGATCGTGCACTACGCAGGCTGCAGTGGATCGCGCCCTACATCAAAGGCCCCGCCGACGCGCCACTAAAGGTCTCCGAGGACCGGGTCATGGTCTGGCGCAGAGCATGACCCCCGCGCCCGGACTTCGTTCATGAGTGACGACGCCGGTTGACGCAAAGGGGTGAACGGGGCGGGGTTGATGTGGGGGTGAACCCCCCGCACCGTTCACCATGTTGGACGCTGGGCCAATCCGGCCCGAGCCGGCCAGTGCAGCTGCAGGAGGGGCCGCAAGGAAGAGCCTGGCCGTGTGACCAACACCACCGAAACCTACCCCAAACATATCTCCACCCCCACGACCCCTAACCAACTACCCCTTCCCCACCGTCACGACCCCTAACCGGGTCGTGACGGTGGGAACCACGGCCTGACAGCCCCATTTGTCGGTGGGTGGCGGTAGGTTGGAGTCATCCAAACAGGGGGTGCTTGACCAGCACCCCAGCATCTTCCGGAAGGGGAAGACCATGAAGCTAGCCAGGGCCTGGCTGCCGAAGGTGTCGACATCGTGCCGGAGTTCCTGTCTCGCGCACGCGAACGGTTCCCACACGTGCCGTTTCGGATAGCGAGTCTTGCCGACCTAGGGGTGCCGGCAGGGCTACGCCGCCGGCATTCTGGCGTGGTACTCGCTGATACACCTCGCACCGGATGAGGTGCCTGCCGCTCTCCGGGAATTTGCCCGGTGCACCGTGGTCGGCGGGGCCCTACTTGTGGGCTTCTTTGAAGGGGCCGCGGTCGAGCCGTTCCCGCACGCGGTCACGACCGCCCTACTACTGGCCCATCGACGAGCTGAGTCGGCACCTGGTCGATGCAGGTTTCGAAGTGCTCACGGTGCACTCACGTAGCGACCCAGGGAAGCGCCCTCACGCGGCGATCGTCGCTCGGCGCGTCCTGAAACCGACGGGTAACCCGCCCTCTATGCCGAGCCGGGAACTGCCGTGAGCCGGTCCTTTCACCGGACGTGATCCAGGATCATCAGCTTCTGTGGATCTGGGAACGGTGCAAAGCCCACTTGTTCGTAGAGTCCGTGTGCATCAGGCGTCGAAAGCATCACGCGTTTAAGGTTCATCGGTAGCAGAGTGTCGACGACCGCCTGGGACAGGAGTTGTCCAAGTCCGCGGCCACGGAAGTTGCGATCGACGTAAACGTCGCATAGCCAAGCGAAGGTCGCCTCGTCCGTCACGACACGGGCATAGGCGCAAAGGTCGCCGTCGCCGTAGTAGACGCCGAAGTTCAATGACCCCTCCGCGGCCCGCTGAACTGTTTCGCGTGTGCGGCCGAGCGCCCAGTAGGCGTCCGTCGAAAGCCAGTGGTGGATCTTCGAGAGATCGATGCGGGCCAGGTCGGTATCGACCGTGTACTCGTTGTCAACAGCCATGATTCGACGATATCGACCAGGCTCCGACGGTTCCGTAGGCCGGCCGCCCTGCGGGACACGCTGAGTCTCAGATTCGAATCGATTCTGAACACCGCAGCGTGGAGCTCGCCGGGTTCCGACTCCTGGTCGAGCCTGGTCGCACGGATGATCGCGCCGTTGCATGCAGCCGGTGATCTGGTGGGCGAAGTCGACGCTGGCGTCCTGCTCGGCACGGTCAGCGTCGCCCTGAAACTGAAAGTCGGTGACGACAGTGCGAATGGGAGGAGGCGCGGCCATGATCGGTGGAGTTGTCGCCTTCGACGTCTTCAGAAGTCTGGGTTGACGAACCGGCGTTGGTAGGGCCGGAAAGCTCAGACCGCCGTGGTTACCATGCGAGGTGCCGGGCGTCGCGCATCCGGGGCGGCTGCGGTTGAGCCGCGCACGATGAGTTCTGGGGCGAAGAGGAACTCGCTTGTGGCGTGGGTTCCCTGCTGGAGCTCCTCGACCAGTGCGTGGACGGCGGCACCTGCCATCGCGCTGACCGGCTGGCGCATGGTGGTCAGCGGGGGGTCGGTGAAGGCGCTCTGCATCGAGTCGTCGAACCCCACGATCGAGACATCGCGGGGGACTGCGAGACCACGGGCTCGCGCGGCCCGGATTGCTCCGAGGGCCATGACGTCGGAGGCGCAGATGATGGCGGTGGCTCCTTCATCTAGGAGCTCACCGGCGGCCGAGGATCCGCCCTCGACGGTGAACATCGAGTGCCGGATCAGCGGTGCGGCCCCCGAAGGGAAGCCGCGGGTCTGCAGGGCATGGGTGAAGCCGTCGACCTTGCGGATCACGGGGACGTACCGCTCGGGGCCGAGAGCGAGGCCGAGGCGCCGGTGTCCGAGGGCGAAGAGGTGGTCGACAGCGGCCTGCATGGCGAGGGCGTCGTCGACGGAGATGCTTGTCGCGTCCAGGGTCGGCACGTGCCCGTTGATCAGCACGAGGGGGATGCCTGCCTGGCGGAGGCGAACGTAGCGGTCCGTGGAGGCGTGGGTGTCGGCGTGCATGCCGGAGACCACGATCAGTCCGGCGATGTTGTAGGAGAGCAGAAGCTCGATCCACTCGTCCTCAGAGACCCCGGGGGCGGACTGGGAGCAGACCATCGGCATGTGCCCTTGCTGGACCAGCCTTGTGGCCATCTGCTGGGCGAAGGCAGGAAAGACGGGGTTGTCCAGCTCCGGGACGATGACGCCGACAGGAAGAGCCTTGGACGTTCCGGTGCGTGCCCGGATCCCAGGTCGCTGCGACGAGCGGTCGTAGCCGACTTCGCTTGCTGCTTGTAGCACCCGACGACGCACCTCGGCCGATACGCCGGCCTTCCCGCTGAGGGCGCGGCTCGCGGTCGCGGCACTCACGCCGACCGTCGCGGCGATGTCCAGGAGTGTTGCGGCCATACGTACGATGCTAGCACCGCCAGCGCAAGGACCGCAACGACATTGCGCGAATCTTGCATCCGCTCCTTCGACCTATTCTCAAGCATGGTGGTTTCTCAAGCATGGTGGTGCGTAAGCCCGTGCAAAACGATGTTGCATCGATTGCAAGAGTGCACGCAAGATCTGTTCCATTACGGCAATCGGTGGTGCTATGCTGCGTTCAGCGCGGCCCTTCGCGCGGGCGAGATACCCCGCCTCACAGAGATGTGAGCCGGTCTCGCATCAACCTTTCGGATCTCAAAGGAGGACCCGATGCAACGACGGGCAAGGATTTTCATGGTGGCCGCGGTGGCCGGGCTGGGGCTCGCGCTCACCGCCTGCGGGAGCGGAAACGGCGGCGGTTCGTCCGCTGCGGAGCCGGCGGCGGAGCCTGTGGCCAGCGCCACAGAGTCGCCGACGGGTCCACCGGCGCGGGACCCGGACGCTGAACTTGTGCTGTGGGCGGACGACGCCAAAGCCCAGGTGCTCCAGCCGTTCCTTGAGGAGTTCGCCGAGGAGAACGGCATCACGGCGGTCGTGCAGACTGTCAACGACAACGGGCGCGACAGTTTCGTCACGGCGACCCTCGCCGAGAACGGCCCCGACCTCGTGGTCGGTGCCCACGACTGGATCGGCAAGTTCGTGGAGAACGGGGTCATTGCACCTGTTCCGATGAGCGCAGAGGTGCAGGAACAGTTCCTGCCGAACAGCATCGAGGCTGCGACGAGCGACGGGAGCGTCTACGGGGTCCCGTACGCCGTGGAGAACATCGGCCTGATCCGCAACACCGAGCTTGCCCCGGACGTGCCCGGGACCGTGGAGGAGATGCTCGCCCTCGGCAACGAGCTCGTCGCGAGCGGCAAGGCTTCGAAGCCGATGGTGATGCCGGTGGGTCAGGAGGGTGACCCGTACCACGCCGAGCCGTTCATCACCTCGGCGGGCGGGTACGTCTTCGGCCGTGACGCCGAGGGGGACTACGACCCCGCCGATCTCGGGCTGGACGGGGCGGAGGGCGCAGCGGTCGCGGAGAAGCTCGCCTGGATGACGGAACAGGGTGCGCTCAGCACGTCGATCACGTTCAACGAGGCGCTCGACCTCTTCGTCCGGGGCGAGACCCCGTTCCTCGTCACCGGGCCCTGGGCCACCGGTGACATCGCAGACGCGGGCATCAACTATGCGGTCAGCGAGATCCCGCCGTTCGAAGGCGGGCAGCCGACCCGCCCGTTCGTTGGCGTGCAACTGTTCTACGTCTCCAGCAAGGCGGAGAACGCCACCTTCGCCCAGGAGTTCGCACTGAGGTACGTCAGTCGCCCCGACGTTCAGCGCGCCCTCTTCGAGCAGGGCCAGCGCCCGCCGGCCCTGGCTTCCCTCAACGCCGAGCTCTCGGCGGCCGACCCGGAGCTCCAGGCGTGGAGCGCCGCCGGTGCCAACGGCGACCCGATGCCGTCCATCCCCGCGATGGACGCCGTGTGGGGCCCGCTGGGCATCGCGATCGCCAACATCGCCGCTGGGGAGGGCGACCCGAACCAGATCATGACGGACGCCGCCTCGGCGATCACCGAGGCGATCGGCCAGTGACCAAACCGTGGCGGGGGCGGCGCGCTGGCGCCGCCCCCGCATCCACGAAGCGCCCGCCGCTCGAGGAGGAACCCGTGACGGTCGATCTGCAGAACCCACCGAGGACCCGCCCCGCAACCGGGACCGGCCAGCCGCCTGTGCATCGTCGCCTGCCGGCGGGCCGCGTCGTGGCCCTCACGACGCTCGCTGTCGTGACCGTGGTGGCCATTGTCGCTACCCCCCGGCTGGTGCAGGCTGGCAGCTGGCTCGGAGTCACCCTGGTGGCCGGCGCCATCTTCGCCGTGCTCGCCGTGTACGGCGGGCGCAAGCGGGTCCCGATGAAGTACCTGCTGCCGGGGCTGCTCCTGCTCCTGGCCCTGCAGATCTGGCCGGTGGCGTACACGGTGGCCACCGCGTTCACCAACTACGGCGACGGGCACCGGGTGACCAAGGAGGAGGCGATCGAGCTCGTCATCGCCAGCTCGGTCCGCGAGATCCCCGGTCAGCCCCGCTACCAGCTCACCGTCGCGGTGCCCGAGGGGGCCGACCCGCTGCTCGGCGAGCTGCTCTTCCTGCTGCGAGCACCCGGCGGGGAGCTTCAGGTCGGGGACGGGTCCGGGCTGGAGCCCTTGCCGGCGGAGGAGGTCACGGTCGACGACGGCGGACGGCTGGTGGCCGTCGATGGGTACACGCTCCTCTCCGCGCAGGAGGTGAACGCCCGCTCCGAGGAGCTCAGCACATACCTCGTCCCGGTCGCGGACGGGGTGAGCATCAAGCAAGCCGGACTGACAGAGGCCTACCAGAGCCGCACCACGATCACCTACGACCCCGGGACGGACCGGTTGACCGACACCGAGACCGGCACGGAGTACATCGCCGAGGATGCCCGGTTCGTCGCCGCCGACGGCTCGGGCCGTTCCTTCCCCCAGGGCTGGAAGGAGAACGTGGGCATGGCCAACTTCGAGCGGGTGCTCACCGACCCGGCCCTGCTGAGCGGCTTCGTCGGCATCTTCACCTGGAACCTGGCCTTCGCCGCGCTCTCGGTGATCTCCACCTTCGCTCTGGGACTGCTGCTCGCGCTGCTGTTCAACGACCCCGGCATGCGTGGCCAGCGCATCTACCGGTCGTTGCTGATCCTGCCCTACGCGCTGCCCGGGTTCGTCACCGCACTGGTGTGGGCCAGCATGTACAACCAGGAGTTCGGTCTGATCAACAACCTGACCGGCCTCGGGACGAACTGGTTGGGCGACTCGGCCTGGGCCAAGGTCGCGGTCCTCGTGACCAATCTCTGGCTCGGCTTCCCGTACATGTTTCTGGTCTGTACAGGAGCACTGCAGTCGATCCCGGCGGAGTTGCGCGAGGCCGCGATGATCGACGGCGCGTCGCCGTGGCGCATGCTCCGCTCCGTGACGCTGCCGTTGCTGCTTGTCGCCGTCGGGCCGCTGCTGATCGCCTCCTTCGCGTTCAACTTCAACAACTTCGGGCTCATCTATCTCCTGACCGGAGGAGGACCGTTCCAGGCGAGCGACCCCACGCAGGGCGGGACGGACCTGTTGATCACCTATGCGTTCCGGCTGGCTTTCGGCTCCACGGAGGCCAACTTCGGTTTCGCCTCCGCCATCTCGATCTTCATCTTCGCCATCGTCTCGCTGCTGTCGGTGAGTGCGTTCCGGCGCACCGCCGCCCTGGAAGAGGTGCACTGATGTCCACTGGTCTGACCGCCGGCCCCCGCCCACCCGTGGTGCCCGAGCCAGGGGCAGCTCCTGCCCACACGCAGGGACCTCGGCCGAGGGGCGCCAGCAAGGGGTGGCGTCATGTGCTGGCCGCCCTGGCCCTGGTGTGGGCGCTCGGGCCCATCGTGTTCATCGTCTTCGCTGCGCTGAACCCGGCCGGGACGTTGAACAGCAGCAGCCTCGTGCCGAACGGGGCGTCCCTGGCGAATTTCGAGGAACTGTTCACCGACCCCATCCGCCCGTTCTGGCGGTGGTATCTCAACACCATCCTCATCGCCGGCGTCGCCACCGCCGGCTCGGTGTTCATCGGGGCATGCACGGCCTACGCGTTCACGCGGTTCCGGTTCGCGGGACGCCGGCCGGCGCTGATCTTCCTGCTGCTGATCCAGATGTTCCCGGCACTCCTGGCCTTCATCGCCATCTACGTCACGTTCATCGAGATCGGCGACATCTTCCCCCAGATCGGCCTGAACACCGCGGCCGGGCTGATCATTGTCTACCTCGGCGGCTCCATGGGCGCGAACATCTGGCTCCTCAAGGGTTACTTCGACACCGTTCCGCGCGAGCTCGACGAAGCCGCCAAGATCGACGGCGCCTCCCACGCCCAGATCTTCTTCGGGATGATCCTGCGTCTGGTCGCCCCGATCCTCGCGACCGTGGCGACGTTCTCCTTCGTCGGGTTCATCAACGAGTTCATGATGGCCGGCATCTTCCTGACCGACACCAACCACAAGACCCTCGCCGTGGGGCTTCAGGCCACCTTCGCCAACAACAACAACGAGTACTTCGGCCAGTTCGCCGCCGGGTCGATCCTCGCCTCGCTGCCGGTCGTGGTCCTGTACCTGGCCCTGCAGCGCCACATCGTCGGTGGTCTGACCACGGGATCAGTGAAAGGCTGATATGTCAACGTTCTCCATCCACCAGCCGCACCACGACGGCTCGGAGCTCTACGTCTCCAACCCGAGCCCCAGCCTCGGTGAGACGGTCTCGGTGTTCGTGCGCGTACCGCACGCCTGCGCCGTTGACTCGGTCCACGTCCGGGTCACCCCGGACGGCGAGCAGCAGTTCGTCCCCGCCACGGTGGACCGCGCCGACGAGACCGAGACCTGGTGGCGCGCGGACATCGTCTGCCGCAACCCTGTGACCAACTACCGGTTCATCCTCGAGGGCGGCGCCACGGGCTACGCCTGGCTGAACGGGGCCGGGGTGCACGGCCGCGACGTCCCCGACGCCGCCGACTTCCGCCTCACCGCGTTCCCGGCGCCGCCGCGCTGGTCCACCGACGCCATCGTCTACCAGATCTTTCCGGATCGATTCGCCCGGTCAGTTGACCGGACACCGCCCGCCTGGGCCAGCCCGGCTGCCTGGACCGACCCGGTCGACACCTCTCTCGAACGCATCGGTTCTCAGTGGTACGGCGGTGACCTGGACGGCGTCCGGGCCCACCTGGACGACATCGTCGAGCTCGGCGCGAACGTGCTGTACCTGACGCCGTTCTTCCCCGGCGGCTCCAACCACCGCTACGACGCCAGCACCTTCGACCGGGTCGACCCCTTCCTCGGCGGGGACCCCGCCCTCGCCGCCCTTGTCGAGGCCGCCCACCAGCGAGGCCTCCGGGTCCTGGGCGACCTGACGACCAACCACACAGGGGACGGCCACGAGTGGTTCAGCCGGGCGCTGGCCGACCCCGACAGCCCAGAACGCGACTTCTACTACTTCGACGACGCCGGTGACTACGCCTCGTGGCTCGGAGTGCGGTCCCTGCCCAAGCTCAACTTCACCAGCCCAGAACTCCGCAAGCAGTTCTTCGACCCGGTCGACGGCGTGGTCGCCCGATGGGTGGGTCGCCACGGGCTCGACGGGTGGCGCATCGACGTCGCGAACATGACCGGCCGCCACGGCATGGACGATCTCAACGCCGATGTCGCGCGCCAGACCCGTACCGCTATGGTGACCGCCAACCCTCAGGCGCTGCTGGTCGCCGAGCACGCCCACGACTACACCCGCGACGCGCTCGGCGATGGCTGGCACGGGGTGATGAACTACGCCGGCTTCACCAAACCGGTATGGACGTGGTTGCGCAGCCCCGAGCACACCGCCAACTTCCTCGGATCACCTCTGCCCGTCCCACGCCTCGGCGCGGAGGCCATGGCCGCGACCATGCGGGACTTCACCGCGCACGCCCCGTGGCGCACCATCGCCCACAGCTTCAACCTCCTCGGATCGCACGACACCACCCGCATCCGCACCCTGCTCGGGGAGTCCACCGGCCTTGGAGAGGTAGCAGCCGGACTGCTCTTCACGATGCCCGGCATCCCGATGCTGACCTACGGCGACGAGATCGGCATGACCGGCGAGTTCGCGGAGGACGGCCGCAAACCGTACCCCTGGGACCGGCACGACGTCGACGAGGAACTGCGCTCCACCTACCAACGCCTGGCCGCGGTCCGCGCCGCCTCGACCGCCCTGCGGCACGGTGGCCTGCGCTGGGTCCACGCCCAGGGCGACGTGGCCATCTTCCTGCGCGAGTCGGCAACCGAGCGGGTGCTCGTGCACTGCGCCCGGGCACCCCACCCGCCGGTGCGGATCGACCTGTCACCACTCGGAGCCGCCACCGCCGAACCGCTCTACGGAACAGCGCCACGGATATCAAACGGCACAGCCGAGTTCCGCGCCCACGGCCCGGCGGTCAACATCACGTCCTTGCCCACCCGCTAAGCGCCTGTCCACCCCGAGGAAGGAACACCATGGCCAGTCCAGCAGTACGCCCCCTGAGACGCCGCTCGCGCGTTAAGGCCGGGGCCGCGCTATGCGCGGGCCTGCTGACCGCGTTGCTCGGTGTCGCCGCCGGTCCAGCACAGGTACCCGCGCATGCCGTAAGCGCATGCACTGCGACCGGGGTCGCCAACACGACCAACTACGAGACCGACACGATCTACCAGGTACTCACCGACCGGTTCGCCGACGGCGACCCATCCAACAACAACCCCTACGGCAAAGCGAACAGCTACGACCCCGACCGCACCGACATCAACCGTTTCTTCGGCGGGGACTGGCGCGGACTGGCAGACCGCATGCCCTACCTCGCCGGCATGGGCATCTCAGCCATCTGGATCTCGCCGCCGTACAACAACCTGGACGACCCCTACATGAGAAGTTTTTGGCATCGTCACCGTCAGCGGTGATTGAGTCCACCGCTGAACGGATGGGGTTTCAGCCGGTTGAATCGGCCGTCGTTGTGGCGCTTGTCGGTCGGACGGTGGCGTTCTGTGCGCGGATGGATCTGGCCGACGCGGTGGAGGCGTCCACGGGCGTGACTCCCGCGCTGGACAGCACCGGCGCAGACGGCGTGCTGCTGGTGGGCTACAGCCAGCGCCAGCGGCGTGCTCGACGGGCTGGTGATCACCCAGCACGTCACCGACGAAGAGACCGCGTGGCGCTGCGACGGCGGCCAGCTGCTCGACGGCGAACCGTTCACCGCGCCACTGCCGCAGGCTAGCCGCGATGACGTGGTGGCCGCCGTGACCGCCGAGCGTCAGCCCACCGCGCTCGATGCCGCAATGGGCAGGATCGCCGCGCTCGACTCGATGCAGCGCACACTGACGCTCACCGCTGCCCTTGCCTGTGACCCGTCGCCGGAGCAGGCCGCAGAAGCCAGCGCGATCCTCGCGGCCAGCCCCGAGCACTTCAACGACGCTGTCGACAGCATCGTGCTCGATCCCCACGGCGCCTTCCGCGCCCTGTGTGCCATGCGCCGCTGGTGCGCAGACGAACACCTGTACAACGTCCTTTCGATGCTCACCGTCGCCGCGTGGGCATCCCACAACGGCGCAGCCGCCACCAACGTCCTGCTGGAGTTGGAAGCCCACGCCCCCGACTCCCCAGCCGTGGGGATGCTCGGGAACCTCACCCGAACCAGCCCCGCCCTGTGGCTCGCCACCATGAGCGCCGTCTGACCAAACCAACAACAGATGCGCGCTAGCGCGCACCTAAACCGGGAGAGAAAGCAACATTAGAGCATCCCCCGGCCCGTTCACGGGCCGGGGGATTCCTCGCCCCCGGCGGCACGAAGTGCCGCCACCCCCCGCCAGGAACAGCCAAACCGCCCAACAGTCCTAGTCAGCGGCATTT
>NZ_JBUZNN010000022.1:0-20029 GCF_055326235.1 Tessaracoccus yangjingae
CGGTGCCGGGTCGTTTTCCCGGAGCTGGCGGGGATCGGGGCGGCTCCGCAGAGTGCGGCGAAGGATGCTTCTGTGCGGAGCCGGTCGGGGTTGTCTCCCGCGGTGATCAGCAAGGTTGCGGTGGTGACGATGCCGAACCCTTTGGTGGCGAGCATTGTGGGCGCGGACTGGGTGGTCAGGACGCGTAGCTCGGCGTCGATCTCGGTGATCTCCGCGGTGAGGTTCTGATGGCGCCGTGCCAGTCGGCGTAGCGCTTGCCCGGTGGCCGCACTGACGGTGTCGACGGCGGGTCCGGGACGGGTGGCGGCGAGGGTGTCGATCAAGGCATCGCCGTCGAGGGTGGCGAAGCGGGTCCGGATGGCGTCGGGGGCGATGGCCAGCAGGGATGTGATCTGTCGATGCGCGGCGATGCGGGCCTTCATCGCGCTGCGGCGCACGGCCATCAGCACCCGGATCTGCTCGACTGGCCCGTCGCTGGTCTTCGCGATCGGCAGCATGTCGGGCTCGGCGAGGGCCTGCTGAGCGGCAGCGTAGGCGTCGATCGGGTCGGACTTCCCGCGGCGTCGTTGCGCCCTCTTGGGGCGGATCACCTCACGGATCGTGACATCCGCGGCGGCGAGGTAGCGGGCCAGGCCCGCGCCGTAGGAGTTCGTGCCTTCGATGCCGACCAGCGCGATCACCCCAAACGATGCGATGAACCCGAGCAGCCGCTCGTACCCGGCTGGTGTCGCGGGCACTTGCAGGTCCCCGAGCCGGGCACCGGTGCCGGCCTCGAGCACCGCGACGTGATGGGTGTCCTTGTGTGTGTCGACACCAGCAACGACAGCGATGCTCGTGTCGCGGTCGATGGTTGTTGTTGTCATGATGGTGGCGTGCCTTCCTGATGGTAGGCACGCCGGTCGGGGGCCGGGCAGACAAGACGTTGATGGGGCTCTCCAGGCTCATATGAAGTCATGCAAGGCCTTCGACCGGCGCTCCTCGTCGGTCACCCCACCGGCAAGAGGTCGTGGACGGTTCAGATCAAGGGCAGACCCTGCGGGTCGCCAGTCAAGTTTCGGGTCACACGCCCCCTTGCCGGGGAGTACCTACATCCTCTACGTCAAGTTGTTTGTGTAAGGAGTTCGGTCTCCGGGTGGGTTAGAGGTAGGGGTTGATCCGGTCGGGGTAGGCGATCGCGAGTTGGGCGAGGGCCTGTTTCCAGTTCGTGGTGACCTGCCCCTCGACGAGGCGGCCTTCGGCGTTGCGTTTCTGTCCCTTCTTGCGTCCTTTCTCCTTGGCGCGGTCGCGGGCCCGCTTGTCTTCGATGTTGCAGATCGCCAGCCACAGCAGTTTGACGGCGGCCTCGTCGGAGGGGAAGTGTCCGCGGTTCTTCGTGACTTTCCTCAGTTGGTAGTTCAGGGATTCGATGGCGTTGGTGGTGTAGATCACGCGGCGCAGCATCGGCGGGAACGCGAGGAAGGGAACGAATCGGGTCCAGGCGTCGGTGAACACGCGTACCGTGTTCGGGTTGGTGCGGCCGAGCTCGGAGGCGGCGAAGGCATCCAGCTCTGCTCTGGCGGCGGTCTCATCAGGGGCCTGGTAGATCGGCTTTAGCGCCGCCGCCATCTGCTTGCGGTCCTTGTAGTTGACGAATCGCATCGCGGAGCGGATCAGGTGGACCACGCATGTCTGAACGGTCGACTGGGGCCAGGTGGCCTCGACGGCCTCGGGGAAGCCGGTCAGCCCGTCGCAGCACACGATCAGGACGTCACGGACGCCGCGGTTGGCGAGCTGCGCGCAGACCCCGGCCCAGAACTTCGCCCCTTCGGTGGCCTGGATCCAGATCCCCAGGACGTGTTTGATCCCGTCCATGTCGACGCCGACGGCGATGTGAGCGGCCTTGTTGCGTACGTGGGCGCCGTCGCGGACCTTCACGATCAGAGCGTCGAGGTAGATCACCGGGTAGAACGCCTCCAGCGGCCGCTGCTGCCAGATCATCACCTCGTCGGCGGCTTCGTCGGTGATCTTCGAGATCGTCTCCCTCGAGATCTCGGTCCCGATGGTCGAGACGAGGTGGTGCTCGATGTCGCGGATCGTCATCCCGCCCGCATACAAGCTGATGATCATGTCATCGAGGCCTGACAGGCGCCTGGAGCCCTTCGGGACCAGCATCGGGGTAAACGGAGCCGTCCCGATCGCGGGGGATCGCCAGATCGACGTCGCCGATGCTGGTGGCCACCGTCTTCGGGTACGACCCGTTGCGCGAGTTCGGGAACATCGAGGCTTCGGCGTCGCCCTTGTCGTAGCCGAGGTGGTCGGCGAGTTCGGCCTGGAGGCCTCGCTCGAGGCCGGCCTTGATCGATTGCTGGATCAGCCCGTCACGGCCCTCCAACTGGACATCGCCGGCGTCGATGCGGGCATACAAGTCCTCCAGAGCCCCGGAGGCCTCCAACGCGGCCACACCCTCACGCTGCGCACGTCGCCGGTCTTCACGGTCAAGTTTGTCTATCACGGTCATCATTCTGCTTTCGTGTCAGGAGCAACCCCTTACACAAACCATCTGACACCCTCGGATCGTGGTCCGGATCCCCTTGGCTGGCCCGGCGGACACCGGCCAGACCCAGGGCCCGCATCGCCCGTACAACCCCTCCGGCGCCAGCCGACGCCGGCCCTGATCATCCACCGTCCAGGCCAGGTCACGGACCGTGTCGAGGACCACCGCGTCGCTGACCGTCCGCGCCGCGACCGGCCGGTCGGGCTGCTTCCACGCCCGGTAGGAACGCACGGCGACCTGACTGCCCTGCTCGGACAGGACCCTGCAGACCGACTCGACCGTGTGCCCCAGACTGCGCATCTCGTCAACGAAGGCGACGATCAACGAGTGCGGGGGTCGAGTTCCCCCGCGAAGAAAATCGAGGCCCGACGCAGGATCTCGTTGTCCTCCTCCAACCGGCGCACCCTGGCCTTCCGCTGCTTGATCTGGTCCAGCTCCTCACTCGTGACACCCTGGCGTTGACCGCCATCGACCTGGGCCTGGACCACCCACCGGCGCACCGACTCCTTCCCCACCCCTTCCCGGCGGGCCACGGCTTGGGCCGCAGCCGTCAACGACGGGTACTCCGCCGGATGGTCAAGCACCAGCCGCACGCAGCGCTCCTTGACCTTCACATCGATCCTCTTCGGCATGAACAACATCCTTTCAACTCACAAGGATGCGGCAGAGAACCTAGGGCGCTCTAGAGTTCGTCGCGGGCGTTGGCCATCTCGATGGCGACCACTCCCGGGAGATCCGACAGTTGGGCCATCAGATCACGAAGCGGGGGCCCCTGCCGGAAGCGCATCTGGGCGCGAATCAGCCGCTTGCCATCGCTCTCCTCGGCGTGGGTGGAGATCAGAGTCGTCTCGCACCCCACGGCGGTCGCCTCGGCGAGCAGCGCGCGCATCACGCCGCGGCCGTCCTCGTAGGTGACCTCCATCAGCGTGCGCTCGCCCGCCTGGGGAAGGAGCCTTCCCAGCGGCGCGACGACCAGCACCGCCACGAAATGCAGCGCCGTGGCGAACACGGCCAGCGGCAGCAGGCCGGCGCCGCAGGCCATGCCGATGGCGGCGGCCAGCCAGATGGAGGCCGCGGTGGTGAGCCCCCTCACCACGTCACGGTTGACGAAGATCACGCCGGCGCCGAGGAAGCCGATGCCGGAGACGATCTGGGCGGCGATCCGGGAGGGGTCGCGGGTCACCTGGTACTCGGCCAGGTAGATGAAACCCTCCACCGAGATCAGCGTGAACACCGAGCTTCCCAAGCCGACCAGCGCGTGCGTGCGGATCCCCGCGGCCTTGTGGAAGAACTGGCGCTCCCAGCCGATCAGCACGCACAGCCCGAACGCGATGCTCACCAGCATCAGCTGGTGCGGCACCACGCTCCAGTCGAACAGTGTCACTTCAAGCAGCATCGTGTGCGCCTCCTTGCGCGATGCTCATCATGAGCTCGCAGGCCATGGAGTTGGACCAACTGAACCAGGGCCGGGTGAAACGGTAGGGATCGTCGACGTCGAAACCCTCGTGGGTCCAGCCCGTGCCGCCGTCGGTGGCGAGGATCGTCTCCAGGCAGGAGCGAGCCTCGGCCGGCCCAGCTGCGGTGAGGCCCTGCACGGCCAACGCGATGTGCCACACGTAGCGTGGCGGCGTGTGGGGGCTTCCGATCCCCTCGGCCGCCTGGCCCCGGAAGAAGAACGGGTTCTCCGGGCTGAGCACCCAAGAGCGGGTGGCCCGGTAGCGGGGATCGTCGGCGTCGATGTCGGAGGTCAGCGGCAGCGACAGCAGCGAAGGCATGTTGGCGTCGTCCATGAAGAGGCGCCCGCCCAGCGCGTCGACCTCGTAGGCGAAGCGCCCGTCGACGACACCGTGCTCCTCGACGCCGGCGCCGATCTCGGCGGCCAGCGCGGCCGCGTCGGCGCCGAGGTACGCGTCGCCCCAGTGCTCGGCGAACTCGCCGATCTGGCGCAGCGCGCGCACCGCCATCAGTTGCGCGGGAATGTTGTAGCCGAACATGCAGGCGTCGTCGGAGGGCCGAAAGCCGCTCCACGTCATCCCGCTGTAGGCGACCGGGGTGCCGCGGCCGTCGGGGCCGAGGGTGTCGCCGGGCTCGGAATCGCGGACGTGGCGGTACTCGGACCTGTCGGCATGGTGCTGTTCGGTGCGCCAGAGCTCGACGATGGTGCGGCAACCCTGCTGGACGGCGGGGCCAAGGTGTCGATCGTCCCCGGTGGCCGCCCAGAGCCGTGCGGCCAGGTCGACGGCGAAGCCCAGCGAGTCGATCTCGTACTTGCGCTCCCACACCCCCGGGTCGAGGTCGAGATCCTCCTGGGCAAAGTGCGCTCCGGTGGGGTCGTCGTTGAAGGCGTTGGCGTAGGGGTCCAGGGCGATGCAGGCCCATTGGCGCTCGACGATGCCGCGCAGCACGTCGGCGACCTGGGGCACCTCCACCAGCCGCAGGAACGGGAGCACCTGGGCGGAGGAGTCGCGCAGCCACATCGCGGGGATGTCGCCGGTGATCACGAACACCCCACGCTCCCCTGGGGTCATGGTGGTGCTCCAGGTGTCGAGCATCATCGCGGAGAACCGTTCAGCGGCCACCGGGCCGAGCTCGGCCTCGATGCGTTCGACCCACCGGCCGATGGCTGCTGTCAGTTCCGGGCCGGCGGGGTTGGTGATGGCACGCATTGGGGGCCTTTCAGTCGGTCTGCGGGGCGCGGCACCAGTTGAGCTGCATGGCGGTGAGGCGCTGGAGGTGAGGGCCGAGGCCGGCGAGCGAGCCCGCGTCGGCGGCGTCCCCGGCCCAGAGTTGTTGGGCGATGCTGCTGCCGCGCGGCCACAGCTGGTACTCGGCGCGCTCCCAGCCCCGCACATACTCGGTCCACAGTTGGAACTGGCCGCCGATGAGGAGCTCCTGCCCACCCTCCAGCCGCATCTCGCCGGCCAACCCGGTGGTCTGCTCAAGGGTGAGGGGGCCCGCGATGCTGAGGGGCTGGCCGTGCTCGTACTGCGAGTAGTCGAAGTAGGTGTAGCGCTGGGGGGCGGCGATCACGTCGAAGCCCTGCTCAGCGGCCTCGGCGAGCGCCATCTGGTCGCGCCACACCATCACCGTGACGCCCTCGGGGGCACCCATCTCGAGCACCTCGTCCCACGCGACGACCCGGCGCCCGGCGGCCAGTACGTGCTGGCAGATCTGCTGCTCGAACCACGCCTGGGCCTGCGCCCCTGTGGTCAGGCCGTGCCGCTTCATGGTGGCGAGCGAGACCGGATCGTCGAACCACTCTTCGGCGGGGCACTCGTCGCCGCCGATGTGGATGGGCGAGCCGGGGAACAGCTCCATGGTGGCGTCGAGGACGTCCTTGCAGAACTGGACGGCCGCATCGGAGAGCTGCAGCACGTGGTGCGAGATGCCGAAGGCGGTGCGCGGGTGGCTCACGTGGCGGCAGGCACCAAGATGCGGGTAGGCGGCCAGTACGGCCTCCATGTGGCCGGGCATGTCGACCTCCGGCATGACGGTGATGCCCAGCTGTGTGGCGCGCTCCACGAGGAGCCGCAGCTCGTCTGCCGTGTAGCTGCCCCCGTGCGGGCGGCCGTCGTGCTCGGCGACGTCGTCGTTGGGTCGCCCCTCCCACGGGGGCTGGTGGCCCGCGAGCGTGCCGGGGCGCCAGGCGGCGACCTCGGTGAGCTCCGGGAAGCCGGCCACGGGCAGGCGCCAGCCCTGGTCGTCGGTGAGGTGCAGGTGCAAGACGTTGAGCTTGTGCGCGGCCATCACGTCGAGGTGCTTCAGCAGGCCGTCGATGGGCAGGAAGTGGCGCGCCACGTCGAGGTGGGAACCCCGCCAGCCGAAGGCGGGCTCGTCGTGGATCTCGACGGCGGGCGCCACCAGATCTGCCGGCTCCATGGGGCCCGGGCCGTGAACCTGGGCGGGCAACAGCTGCAGGAGGGTCTGGACGGCCCACCCTGCGCCGGCGTCATCGGCCGAGTCGACGGTGACGCCCTCCGGCCCCACCACGAGACGGTAGCCCTCGGGGGGCAGGGCGGCGTCGGTGCGGAACGTGACCCCGCCCACGCCGTCGGGGGTGGTGCGCACGCCGGCGGCGGTGCCGAGGCGATGCGCCAGCACCTCGGCGGCGCGGCCGCCGCCACGTACCGGCAGTGGGTTGGGCAGGGCGTAGGAGCCCTCGCCCCATGCGACATCGGTGGGTGTGGGAAGCAGTCTCATCGGATGACCTCCGGGTGCCAGTTGAGAATGCGCGGGTCGGTGAGATCGGCGACGTTGAGGTCGCCCAGGTGGGCCGCCTCGGGGCCGATCGTCACGAGGTACGCGCCCGCGGCGCGGGCCGCAGCGGCACCCATGGGCGAGTCCTCGAAGATCACGCAGTCAGCAATGTCGACGCCGCAACGCAGCGCCGCCGTCGTGTAGAGATCCGGCGCGGGCTTGGGGTTGGCCACGTCCTCGGTGCCGAGCGCAGCTGTGAACATGCTCTGCCAGCGCAACGCCGCGACGACCTGCTGCACGATGACCGACGGCGAGTTGGACGCGATGGTGATCGGCAGCCGCGCGCTGAGCCGCCCGATGAGGTCGAGCGCCCCGGCCGTGGGGCGCACGCCTTCGGCGAGTGCCACCCCCAGGGTGCTGATCAGCCGCTGCGAGAGCTCGTCGCGGTCGGAGCCCGGGAAGTCGAGCAGATACGCGTCGACCACGTCGTAGACGGTGCCGCCCAGGATGCCCTTACCGGTGGAATCCGCCCCGGCGTCCTCCCACAGCTTGCGGGAGGCGGCAAACCACGCGTCCTCCGACGCCACCAACGTGTTGTCCATGTCGAAGAGCACCGCGCCGATGCGCGCCGGCAGTTGACGGGTCTGGGGCTCAGGCATATTCCTCCATCTCAGAAGCGCCCAGCATACCCATTTGTGATTATTTTTGACCACATCGCTCAACTTTGCTTATTTTATCGACTCTAGGAGGTAGATTCATGGCTATGTCCGGTCAACTCTGCGTCGATGTCCTCACCGTCGGCCTCACCTACCGGGATCTGATCTTCACCGGCGTCGAGGCCCTCCCCCGCCCCGGCGAGGAACGCTACGCGCAGGATCTCCACGAGATGTGGGGCGGCATCGCCACCATGGCCCGGGTGTGCGGCGCGCTCGGGATGAACACCGCGCTGGGCACCGCCGTCGGCTCCGACGACGCCAGCACACGACTGCTCGACGACATGGCCGCGGCCGGCATCGACACCTCACTCACCCGGCGCCACGACGGCTGGCGACTCCCGGTCACCGCCGCGATGTCGCTGCCGGGCGACAGGGCCATGCTCACCGTCGAGGACCTGCTCCCGGTCGACGTCGCCGCCCACCTCGACGGCGCCGACCTGCGGGCCGGCTCCATCATCGTCGACCTGCGCGACCCCGCCGCCCCGTGGCTCCAGCGGGCCCGCGCCCAGGGCTCGACGGTGTTCGCCTCGCGCGGCTTCGACCCCACCGAGCAATGGGGCGACGACGCTCTCGCGGGGCTCGGCGGCACCGACGTGTGGATGCTCAACGATCTCGAGGCCAAGGCCTTCACGGGGCTCGACGACCCTCTCGCGGCCGCCCGGCAGCTTGCGCAGCGCGTGCCGCTGGTGGTGGTGACCCGCGGGCCGGCCGGCATGGTCGCCGCCGACGCCACCACGGGCGAGACCACATCCACCGCCGCCTTCCCCGTGACACCGCGCAGCACCACCGGCGCCGGCGACTCCACCCTGGCTGCGCTCTGCTTCGCCCGCAGCCACCCAGGGGCCACGCTCGGGGAGCACCTGATGCTGGCGGCCTTCATCGCCAGCGCCGTGCTCGCCTCCCCGGGCGGCGCCGCCACCCCGCCCACCATCGACGAGCTGATCGCCCTCGCCGCGCACGGCGAGGACCCGCGCCTCCCGCACGTGCGGGCGCTGCTGGGGCGCGGATGAGCGCCTTCTCGCTGCTGGTGATCGGCGACACGCAGTACCTGTTCGACGGCGGGCGCCAGCGCCCCGAGCTGCTCGCCGAGACCTTTCGGCACGTCCACCGCCTCGTCGAGGCGGGCGCGGTGGCCCCCGTGCGCCACGTCGTGCACGTGGGCGACGTCACCGAGCACGGCTGGGCCGACGAGGCCGCCGCGGCCACGCCCGTGCTGCGCGCGGGCCGGGAGCTGCTGGGCGGCGTCGCCGTCACGGTGGCCACCGGAAACCACGACGTGGCGCACCACTCCGACGACACCCGCGGCCCCACCCCCTTCGGGGCGGCCTTCGGCCCCGGCTGCGCGCTGCTCGACGGGCGCCATGCGGGCGCCGTGCTGCACGGCCCGGGCGGCTACTCCTCGTGGCGCGTGCTCACGCTGCCCGACGGCGGCGAGCTGGGCGTGCTGGCCCTGGATTGGCGCCCGTCGGTCGAGGGCTGGCGGTGGGCCGACGACCTCCTCACCGCGCACGCCCACCTCCCCACGGTGGTGGTCAGCCACGAGAGCGCCCACGACGGGGCACTCACCCCGCACGGCGCCCGGCTGAACGAGGCACTCGAACCGCATCCCCAGGTGTTCCTCGTGCTCAGCGGCCACGAGTGGCCCAGCACCCGCGTCACCCTAGCCGGGCGCGAGTTCCACACCGTCAACTATCAGGAGCTGCCGTTCGGCGGTGCCGGCGCCGCGCGCCTCTACGAGGTCGATCCGGCGCGCGGGCAGTGCCAGGTCATCTCGCTGTGCCCCGCGCTCCACCGGCCCGAGCTGATCGGCTCCGTCGAGGCACGCCGTCGGCTGGCGCTGGGCCGGGCCGAGGACCAGTTCGCGTTCACCCTGCCCCGCACGCTGGGCGGGCTGGAGCGCCCCTGGCAAGCGGCGGGGCTCACGCTGAGGGCGGATCTGCACGGGCAGGAGACCCCGTTCGAGTTCGACCTTGACCTGCCCGACGAGTTCGTGCTGGAGGCCCAGCTCACGCTGCCGCCGGCGATGCCGAGGGGCTGGCAGGTGGCGCTCGCCCGGCTCGGCTCCACCCCAGGGTCGCCCGAGCCGCTGGCGGCACTGAGCTTGTCGTCGGAGAACTTCCTCGGCTGGATGGCGTTCACCCGCGCAGGCGAGACGTGGGCCACCTCGCACGAGTACCAGCCGGGCGCCAGCGTGACGGTGGTGCTGGCCAACGGTCGGCGCCCGGGCGTCTGGGTCGACGGCGACCCCGTGGGCCGCACCGAGGCCAACCTCGCAGCCGAGTTGCTGCCCGGCCCGTGGCGTTGGCGGCTCGGGGCCGGCGAGTACGAGGGGCGCGAGACCGACCGGTTCGGCGGCACCGTCACCCGCCTGCGCGCCTGGGCGTAGGGCTCAGCCGCTCACCACTCGAACGAGAGGTTGCGGGTGGGGCCCATCTGCTCGATGTCACGCAGCACGCCGACGCCATCGGCGTCCCAGGAGCCCTGGGTCACGCCGAGCGCGTCCAGGAGCAGCCCCATCACCTGCTCGGAGCGCAGCACCCCCGCCTCCCGCAGCACCGCGGGCAGCGGTTGCCCCACGCGGTGCGTGATCAGGAAGCTGCGGCGCACCTCCACCTCGTCCTCGCCGTGGCCGCCTTCCGGCTTGTGGCCGTGATCGGTGGTCACCGCAATCAGCCAATCCTCCCCGAGCTGCTCGTGCCGCTCGGCGACCGCCTTGACCAGGTGGCGGGTCAGTTCGTCGGCCTGCCGGATGGCGTCGCGGTACTCGGCTGAGTCTGCGCCGTGCTCGTGGCCGGCCGCGTCCACCCCCTCGAAGTACACCACCGAGGCGTCGGGGCCCTCGTGCAGGAGCTTCCACGCGGCCCACTGGGCGCCGGCGGCATCAGCTGCGGCGATGCCGCCGCGCGGGTCGGGGTGGAACACCTGGTGCTGGCCGGTGCGCTGCTGGTCCACCCGCTGCTGCAGGATCGGGCCGGGCGCCTGGACGAACGCGTCCCAGGTGGTGGCCACCATCGTCCGGGCGGCGGGGTTGGCGAAGAACACGCGCGAGAGCAGATCCGGGCGGCGCGCCAAATCATGGCCCACGAACTCGTTCCACCAGACATTGCACTGCTCGTGGGTGGAGCCGGTGAGGATGGACGCCCACCCCGGGCCTGAATCCGTCGGCGGGGTCATCCACATCGGCACGATGCGCCCCTCGGAGCGCCCATCCCCGCGCGCCAGCCGCTGCAGGGTGGGCGCCAACGTGCCGAAAGAGCCGGCCTGCTGCGGGGGCAAGGTGGCATCGGGCGCGCCGACGCTGAAGCGGTCATCCGATGGGTGGTCCGGGGCGGTGAAGCCGGGGTCGGCTGCCACCGCCTCGGGCAGCGCCAGGTCGGCGCGCACACCGTCGATGCAGACGAGCAGGAGCTTCACCTGTTCCTCCTGAGGCGCAGCGTGAGGATCTGGAAGGGTCGCAGCTGCAACCCCACCTCGTCCACGCTGGCATCGGGTAGCGACTGGGTGGCTTCGGCTGGCTCTTCGAGGAGGTCGACCTCCTCGATCCTCGCCGCCTCGGCCAAGGTGAGCCGCAGGCGACTCCGGGCGCCTGCGGCCTCGTGCAGCCGGACGATGAGGTCGCCCGAGCCGTCGAAGGCCGGCTTGATGGCGTCGATCACCGCCAGCGAGACAGGGTCGCGGCCGGTGAGCCGCACCGGGGCCGCGAGATCCGCGACACCGTCGACCACGCGCAGCGGCTGGTTCAGCCGAAGCCCGGCGGCATGGGCTGCCGCCAGGTCGGTGCCGACGGTGAGGCTGTAGCGCAGCGTGTGGAGCCCCAGATCCGCGGCGGGATCCGGCGAGTTGGGCGCGCGCAGCAGGCTGAGCCTGGCGTCGACCCCGCTGGTGGCGGTGGCCTCCGAGCCGCCGGCGGCGGTGACGTCGTGGCCGTAGCCGGAGTCGGTGGCGAGCGTCACGGCGTAGCCGGGCTCGCGCAGCTGCAGCCAGCGGTGCCCGCAGGTCTCGAACCTGGCGTCGTCCCACGAAGTGTTGACGGCGACCGGCCGCTCAACGTGGCCGTACTGCATCTCCGCGGCGGCGTGCGTGGCGCGCACGTCCAGCGGAAACGACACCTTGAGGATGTGTTCGCGCTCGCGCCACTGAACCGTCGCGCGGAAGTCCACCGCGCGGGAGCCGGCGTCCAGCGAGATGCGCTGCACCACCGTGGAGTCGCCGAAGCTGCGGGTGACGTCGACGGCGGCGCGCAGCGGATCGTGCACGGTGAGCTCGATGGCGTCGAGCTCGGTGAGATCCTGCCCGCCGCGCTGGTACTGCGCCTCAAGCTCCCAGGCATCGAAGCAGCTGGGATGGTCCGGGTGGAGGCGCAGCAGGTTGGCCTTGCGGCCGGGCAGCAGCACCTCCCGGTCAGCGGCAAGATCCACGATGGAGCCGACGGTGCCGTCGGCGTCGATGCGCACCTGCACCAGTCCGTTGGCCAGGACGATGCGCCCGTCCTCACGGGTGGCGGTCACGGGCTGCGCGGCGACCTCGGCCGCCCCCAGCTCGGCCGAGCTGAGCGCGGGCACGCTGACCAGCCGGAGCCCGCCGTCGACCTCGACCACCTGGCGCTGCGCCACGTCGGAGGCGTTGACGATGCCCTGCCCGCCCGCGGTAGAGAGCGCCGCCCAGGCGGCCGCGAACAGCTGCTCCAGCTCGGCGAGGATCGCGCGGTACTCCTCGATGGCCTCACGGTTGACCCAGGCGGTGGAGCTGCCCGGCAGGATGTCGTGGAACTGGAGCACCAGGACCCGGCGCCACAGCAGCTCCAGCTGCTCGTGCGGGTAGTGGTAGCCGCGCTCCGCGGCGGCCGCGGAGAGCCACTCGACCGCCTGCAGGGCCGCCTCGCTGCGGCGGTTGCCCTGCTTGAGGTCGATGAGCGAGGTGAAGATGCCGCGGTGGAACTCCAGGTAGAGCTCGCCCGTCCACACCGAGGGGTCGTACTCCGCGCGGGCCGCCATCACGAACTCGTCCGGGGTGCCGTGGGTGACCACGGGCGCGCCCTCGAGGTCGGCGAACCTGGCGACCCTCTCCACCATCTCGCGCACGGGGCCACCGCCGCCGTCGCCGTAGCCGAACGGCAGCAGCGACTGCTTCGCGCGCCCCTTCTCCTTGAAGTTGCGCTCGGCGCCCAGCACCTCCTCGGCACTGACGATGGTGTCGTACGAGTCGCAGGGCGGGAAGTGGGTCCAGATGCGGGTGCCGTCGATGCCCTCCCACCAGAACGTGTGGTGAGGCAGCTTGTTGGTGCGGTTCCAGGAGAGCTTCTGGGTGAAGAACCAGCGCATCCCGGCGAGGCGGGCGATCTGGGGAAGCTGGCCGCTGTAGCCGAACGAGTCGGGTAGCCAGAGGCAGTCGGTGCTCACCCCGAACTCGTCCTGCATGAAGCGCAGGCCGGAGGTGAACTGGCGGGCCAGCGACTCGCCGCTGGGCATCGTGGCGTCGGGCTCGATCCACATGCCGCCGACGAACTGCCACTGCCCGCGCTCCATGGCCGCCCGCACCCGGCGATACACCTCGGGCGCGTCCTCCTTGACCCACAGGTGGTGCTGCGGGGCGGAGTTGGCGAACCTGAACTCCGGGTACTCCTCGGCCAGCGCCGTCACGTTGCTGAACGTGCGCACGATCTTGCGGCGGGTCTCGCGGATCGGCCACAGCCACGCGGTGTCGATGTGGGCGTGCCCGACGGCGGTCATCTGCTGCGCGGAGCCCGCGGCGCCGCTGGCCACCAGCGGCGCCAGCAGGAGGCGGGCCTGGGCCGCGCCCTCGGGGATGCCCTGGGCGTCCAGCACGTCGGCGGCGTCCTCCAGCCCCCGCAGCAACCTGGCGCGCCAGGTGGCATCCGAGGGCAGCTGCCGCATCAGGCCGTCCAGCACGTCAAGGTCGATGTGCAGCCCCCACACCTCGTCGTCGCGGCGCACCAGCTCCGCGCCGCCGAAGCGCCACACCGGGCGCTCGGAGCGGGTGAGGGTGTCGCCCTCCTGCGTGGCGCGCCCCAACGCCAGCGTCATGTCCGGGTTCGCGGCGGCCTCCACGAACAGCTCGACCGCACCGCCGGCCCCGACGAGGGCGCGCTCCTCTGCGCGGGCCCCGAAGGTCAGCGGTACGGTGCGGTTCATGGGGTTGACCGCCTTGAGGGGCCAACCGTCGGCGGTGTAGACCATGCCCTCGGACTGGTTGCCGGCCCAGTCGCCGACGAAGCCCAGATCCACGCGCAGTTCCACCCGCTGCCCGAGCGCCTCCGCGGGCACCTGGCCGCGCAGCTTCAGCCACCAGGTGGACCAAGCCGGGCCCCAGAGGGAGTCGACCGGGAACGGTTCGTACTGCGCCCCCAGCGCCTCGGCGAAGGGCACCGGCTCGCCCGGCACCTGCCAGGCGCTGACGTCCAGCGAATCGAGCACGGTGTAGACGCGCTCGGCAACCCGCTCGCGGAGTTTCTCGATGCGCTCCTCCACGAGCTCACGGTTGTCGTGCATCAGGGCGTCTCCTTGAGGTAGGCGAGGTCGTCGGGGAATGCGGCCACCAGGTCGTCGAGAAGTTGTTCGGCCACGTGGAAGGAGTCGACGAGGGGGTGGTGACTGAGGGCCAGCAACGCATCGACGCGCGACTGGTTGAGGGCGGCGGCGATGGTGCGGTGCTCCACGTACTTGGCGTTGACCACCATGCCGCGGCCGTGCTCGGGCAGCTCGGCATCGGGCAGCGGGGTGACGCCCGAGCCGTCGACCCGGCAGGGGATCTCCACGACGGCGTCGTCGGCCAGGTCGGGCAGGATGCCGTTGTTGGCCACGTTGAGGATGAGCTCGGCGGGGATGTCGTTGGCGATGGCGTGCATGATGGCCAGCGCCACCTTGTCGTAGCCGCCGGTCTCCAGATCCGACTCGTCGCGCTCGAAGTTGCCCGCAGCCTCCCGGTTGGTGGCCATGTAGGTCTCTTCGCGCTCGAGGCGCGTGCGCTCCCACCGCTCGTAGGGGGTGAGGCCGTCGTCGCCGGCCTTCTCGTAGAAGCGCTTCTGCTGCTCGGCGAGGAAGCGGCCCCGGGTCTTGTCGGAGACGGAGTCGATCGCGAAGTCCTCGCGGGAGAAGTAGTAGTAGTGGAGGTACTCGTTGGGCACCGCACGGAGCGCCTGGATGAGCTCGGCGCCGAACAGGCGGCCCTCCTCGAAGCTCTCGATGAGGTCGGGGCGCTCCAGCAGCTTCGGCAGCACGTCCTCGCCGTCGACGTAGAGCGCGGTGAGCCAGCCGAGGTGGTTGAGCCCGGCGTACTTGAGCTTGATGCGCTCGCTGCCCGCGCTGATGTTGGGCACGTCCGCGGCCACGAGCCCCGCGCCGCGCAGCACGTCGATGATGCGGCGGGCCAGCCCGACCGGGGAGTCGCAGATGCCGATCACCCGTTCACCCAGGTGGCGTTGGAGCACCTCGGTGATGACGCCTGCCGGGTTGGTGAAGTTGATGAAGTAGGCCTCGGGCGCGTGCTGCTGCACGGCCTTGATGATGTCGAGGACGGCGGGGATGCCGCGCAGCGCGTACGAGATGCCGCCCGCGCCCACCGTCTCCTGGCCGATGACGCCGTGCGACAGGGCGATCTGCTCGTCCAGCGCCCGCCCGCCGGTGCCGCCCACGCGGATGGCGGAGAAGATGAAGTCGGTGCCCTCGAGCGCCTCTCCCAGATCGGTGGTGCTGATGAGCGCTGGCGGCTGCTCTGCCGCCTCAGCCAGCTCGTCGAGCACCGCTCGGATGGCCTCGAGTCGGGTCGCGTCGGTGTCGTAGAGGCGCAACTCGGTCACCCGCCCGGGTGCCTCGTCTGCGATGAGTGCCTTGAACACGAGGGGGACGCGGAATCCTCCGCCGCCCAGGATGGTGAGCTTCATACGGTCCTGATTTCGGTGTGGTGGGTGGCGCACCGCTCCACGAGGGACGGCGCGAGGGTGGTGGCGTCGGTGATGATGCCGTCGAGCGCATCGACGTCGAAGGGCGAGTTGCTGCCCTTCCCGGGGAACTTCTCCGCGCCGGCGAGCAGGTAGCTGGTGGTGGCGGCCTCGAGGATCGCCCGCTTCACGAGGCTCTGCGACTGCGAGTTGTCGCGCACGCGCCCGTTGTCGGCAACTCCGGAGCACCCGACGAACGCGAACTCGGCATGTTGGCGCTCCAACGCGTCGACGACCTGCGCCCCGGTGAAGCACTGGTAGCTCTCCGACCATTGGCCACCGAGCATGATCAGGTCGATGTTCTTCATGCCGCGCAGCAGTTCGAAGGTGGGCAGCGAGGCAGTCAGGACGGTGACCCCCTCAGCCTCAAGCGCCATCGCCACGTAGTAGGCGGTGGTGCCCACGTCCAGGATGACGGTTGCGCCGTCGGGAATGAGGGCCGCTGCCGCCTCCCCGATCGCCTGCTTGCCCTTGCCATGGCTGGCCAGCGCCTCCTGGAAAGGGTCGTCAAGGTCGCCTACGAGGCGCACGCCACCCCAGGTGCGCTCCACCAGGCCCTTCTCATCCATCTCCGTGATGTCGCGGCGCACGGTGGCGGGGCTGGTGCGCAGGGCCTCGGAGAGATCCGTCACTGAGACGGACCCACGAGCTTGGAGCAGCTGGAGCAGGGCTTGATGGCGGGCGGTCTTCAACACGGATGACACGCTACCCGAAACTCGCTCGAATTGCTCGCTTTTGGACAACTCGATCAAGATTCTTCACTTTTCGGGTGAATGTTGCTACATTGATCCCAAGACGACGGTCAAGGTAGATCAAGGATGAATGAAAGCCGTAGTGAGACTACATATTGGCATCAGGAGCTGGCGATGACCAGCCTACGCCTGCATGTAGCCCGCCGGGGCCTTCTCAGCCTCCGCAGCCTCAGAGCACTGCTGCTGCAGTTGCTCATTCTTGCTCGAAATGGCCGATCGTGGCTGGTCTCCCAGCAACAGCACCCCACGAACTAGGAGAGTTCGAACATGACTCTTTCACGACGATCCCTCATCCACGGCGGCGCCGCGGGCCTCGGCGCCCTCGCCCTCGGCGGCCTGGTTGGCTGCTCGACGGCGGCACCAGGCACGGGCTCCACGGCCGGCTCGGGCAGCACCGCCTCCGGGGAGACGATGAACCTGATCCTCTGGACCTGGCCCGAGGGCTTCGGCAAGAAGGCGCTCGATGCCGTCGCCGCCGAGTTCCCGCAGTACAAGGTGCGCCAGGACGTCATCGGTGGCGATTTCAAGCAGAAGCTGACCACCACCTTCACCGCTGGCTCGGGCCTGCCGGACATCACCGGCGTGAAGGGCGAGGACATCGCCTTCTTCAAGAGCCAGTCGAAGTACTTCGTCGACCTCAACACGCTGGGCGCCGAGGACATCAAGGGCGACTACCTAGAGTACAAGTGGGCCCAGGCCACCACCGAGGACGGCAAGCAGCTGGGCATCCCGATCGACATCGGCCCCACCGCGCTCTTCTACCGCTTCGACATCTTCGAGGAGGCCGGCCTCCCGTCGGATCCGAAGGAGCTCGCCGCTGCGATCCGCACCTGGGACGAGTACATCGAGCTGGGCAAGCAGCTGCTCGCAGCCAAGCCCGACACCTACCTCATCCGCAACGCCGGCGGCCTGTTCGACACCGTGTGGCAGCAGACCGGCATGGGCTTCATCGATCAGGCCGGCGCCTTCATCGGTGACCAGGAGCACATCCGCAACGCCTGGGACACGGCCGTCAGGGCCCTGGACGCGGGCGTCGTCGCCACGCTCGAGTCGAACACCGCCGACACCGCGGCCGCCGTCAGCGAGGGTCGCCTGCCCGCCGACTTCGGCGCATCCTGGCACCTCGCAGACCTGATGGTCGACGCCCCCGAGACCGCCGGCAAGTGGCACGTCTGCGAGCACCCGGGCGAGGCCTTCAACAACGGCGGCTCGTTCCTCACCATCCCCGACGGCGCCGCCAACCCGGAGGCATCCTTCGAGGTCATCCGCTACCTGCTCAACGCGCAGAACCAGGCTTACGAGTACGAGGACAAGGGCAACTTCCCCGCCACCCCCGCCTCGTTCGATATGCCCGAGGTCGCAGGCCCCGTCGAGTTCCTCGGCGGCCAGGTGGCGGCAGAGGTGTTCGGCCACGCGGCAGAGACCATCCTGCCGCGCTTCCAGGATCCGCAGGAGAGCACCGTCAACGCTCCCTTCTACGCCGAGATCGACCTCGTCGAGGCCTCCGGCAAGGACCCCCAGAAGGCTTGGGACGACGCCGTCACCGCGGCCAAGCGTCTTGCTGAGCAGATCGGCCTGACAGTGGCATGAGTGTCACAGCGACCCGGAGGGGAGATGCCCAGATCTCCCCTCCGGTCGGCAACTACCGCACGTTGTCGACCTGGCAGCGCGTGAAGAAGTCGCTGCCCCTCTACGGTGCGGTATCGCCCTACTTTTTCTTCTTCTTCCTGTTCGGCGCGATGCCGCTGGTATTCACCATGGCCTTGGCGTTCACGAACTGGACGGGCCTCGGAGACATCGAGTTCATCGGGATCGAGAACTTCCGCTACCTGGTGACCGATCCGCTGTTCTACAAATCGCTGTGGAACACCATCATCCTCTGGATCATGGGCACGGTGCCGACGCTGACGATCGCCACCGTCGTGGCGTTGATGCTGAACTCCACGCTGCGCTTCTCCACGACTTACCGCGTGATCTACCTCATCCCCAACGTCACCTCGATGGTGGCCATGGGCATCCTGTTCAGCTCGCTGTTCTCCAGCCAGTTCGGCATTGCCAACGCGATCATCAACCTCTTCGGGTTCGAGAACATGGCATGGCTGCAGAACGAGTGGGGCATCAAGATCGCCATCTCGGCGCTGACCACGTGGTCCTTCGTCGGCTACAACGCCCTGCTGATCCTCGCGGGGCTCCAGGCGATCGACAAGACGCAGTATGAATCTGCCGCCCTCGACGGCGCCAACGGCTGGCGCACCTTCTTCCACATCACGCTGCCGCAGCTACGGGCGATCGTGTTGTTCATCACCCTGATGTCCACGATCGGCTCACTGCAGAGCTTCACCGAGGCCCAGGTGCTGACCTCGTCGCTGTCCTCCGGGGCCGCGTCGGCCGGTGGCGTGGGCAACTCGGGCCTGACCATGGTTCTGTACTTCTATTCGGTTGCCTTCCAGGAGAACCGCTACGGCTATGGCGCCACCATCGCGTGGGGCGTGTTCGTCGTGGTGATGTTCTTCTCCGCCATCAACTGGTTGGTGACCAAGGAACGCAAGGAGAGGCGCTGACATGAGTTCGATGAATGCGCGGGCGGTGCCCGCCGCCCTGGCCGGCGCCGCTATCGAGACCGGCGGCCGACGTCGTCGCCTGGTACCCAAGCGAGGGGTGGTCGCGCGCCACTTGGCGCTCATCCTGGGCGCTGCCGTGTCGCTGTTCCCCTTCTACTGGATGTTTGTGCTGTCCACCCACGAGTCGGCGGTCATCTACCAGTACCCACCCGTCATGACTCCGGGCGACAAGCTGGCCACCAACTACGGCTCGATCATGGAGCGCATCAACATCTGGGGCGCGATGTCCAACACGCTCGTGGTGGCCGTGAGCGTCACCGTCCTGGTGCTGTTGGTCGCCTCGCTGGCGGCGTTCTCGTTCGCGAAGTTCGACTTCCCGGGCAAGACCATCCTCTTCGGTGTTGTGCTGGCCACGTTCCTGTTGCCGTCACAGTTGGCGACCATCCCCCAGTTCCTGTTCATGAGCAAGCTCGGGTGGGTGGGCGAACTCAAGGCCCTGATCTTCCCCAGCCTGGCAAGCGCCTTCGGCGTGTTCTGGCTGCGGCAGTACACCACCAACGCGCTCCCCAAGGAGCTGCTGGAGGCCGCCACCATCGACGGCTGCGGGTTCCTGCGGCAGTACTGGCACGTCGCGCTGCCCACGATGCGCCCCGCCTTGGCGTTCCTCGGCATGTTCACGTTCATCGGTGCGTGGAACGACTTCATGTGGCCGCTGATCGTGCTCAACGACCCCGCGAAGCTGACCCTTCAGGTGGCGCTGAGCCAGCTCAAGACCGCGCACGGCACCGACTACGGCATGTTGATGGCCTCGTCGCTGATCGCCGTCATCCCGCTGCTGCTGATCTTCGCGCTCGGCGCCAAGCAGTTCATGGCGGGCATCACGGAGGGTGCGGTCAAGGGCTGATCCTTCTCCCCCGACCACGACGGCGTGCTCATCCTGGGCGATGGGCACGCCGTCGCCATTGTTGTGGCCGGGCCACCTTCCCCCATGGCTTGTTGGTGATACGAATGGCCATCCTGTTCCCGAGTATGCGCTGAAGGTCATCACGCAGGCTGCGGCGTTGATACAGGAGCAGCCCAAGAAGCTCGACGACGATACTTCGGGCGTCGGCCGTCGCTCATCGAGCTTGATGCTCCTATGGATGTCAAGCGGCGTTGAGGTAGTCGCGGTAGGCGTTCGCGAGTTGGATGTTGAGGCGGGTGCCGCGTTCGAGTTCGCTGATGCGTGCGGGGACGGTTCCGAGGTGTTCGGCGGCCTGGGTGAGGGTGAGCCCTCGCAGGTGTCGGAGGGGACGGAGGTCGTCGATGCGTGG
>NZ_JBUZNN010000023.1:0-8985 GCF_055326235.1 Tessaracoccus yangjingae
GCGGCAGAGTCGGATGTTGCGAGGCTTCAGCCAACTCCCTGGGTTCGAGCCTGTCGGCAGCCCGAGGGACGACCCGTGTCTGACCGACCGACGGTCGCGCGCCCGGGGTCGAGCGAATGCGTCAGTGAGCCCAAGCGGGCCATGCCCGATCTCGCGTATGGTCGTGTCCATGCGGAGCCCACTCGCGCGTGAGGACGTTAGCATCTGGCCCGCGACCGAGGACCGCTTCACAGACGCATGCGCGGCCGTGAGCCCAGGCTGCTGGTGCGTGCTTCCCCGATTCGGGCCGAAGGACACCCCTGACGGTCGCGAGGCGAAGTTCAAGGAACTGCTGGTTGGCGACGTGCCCCCAGGCCTGATCGCGTACGTGGACGGCGAGGTGGCCGGTTGGCTTGGCTTCGGCCCTCTGGAGCTTCTGCCGGCCGTGAAGAATTCCCAGCGATTGACTCAGGTCGACCTGGCTCCGGCCTGGACGGTCGTCTGCTTCCGCATCCGGAGGAAGCACCAAGGCCGCGGGCTCGCACGGCTCCTGCTCCAGGCAGCGGTCGACTACGTGCGGAAGGCCGGCGCGCCGATCATCCAGGCCTACCCCGCCGACACCAGCGACGGACGGATGAACTCGACGGCGGCCTACGTAGGCACCACCACGCTCTTCGAATCCGAGGGCTTCGAGCGCATCACCAAAACCGTCGCGACGGCCGCCAACCACCCTCGCTGGCTCATGCGGTTTCGACTCGACTAGGTCAGGCCCGCGGCAGTTTCGGGCGTTCAGGCGGTCCGTGACCCGGCCGTGTCATCCAGTTCGTTGAGGACACTTCTCGTCAAGCTCGAGGGTCACCCCGCCTCAGACGCGGGCTGCAACCCGAGCCTCCACCGCGGAGACGGTCCCCCAGTGCCACCGCCCACGTTCAACCGGGCCCTAGGCCACCGCCACTACCGCCACTCCCCCGCGGACATCGCCACCCGCCACCCCCAGGTGCCGAAGCCGAGCGCGCGGAAACGAGCCCGCAGCGGCACCCTCTGTTCCGCCCCCTGAGCGTGGACCCCCGCACTGGCGTCCCGCCACCGCGGACACCCTCGACGCCGACACCGACATCTCCACCGCAGCGACCAACACCGCCACGGAACCGCTCGACTGACCACACCGCACGGCGGCACTCAGCCAGCCAGAGGCCACGCCTCGGATCGGCGAAGGGGCCAATCGGCAGGTTCGGTGTCGACTACGGCACCAAACCTGCCAATGTGCCGCAGACGACTGCCCACGACTCGGACTCGGCCATCTGGCGACATCCGACTCTCGGCATGAGCGGAAGTAGCCCGGCGCATTCGGGCAGCACGCTGGAACGAGAGCCGGTCATTCACCTTGAGTCGAGTGTGGCGGCTCCGAGAGTGCCGCCACGATCGCATCGCGGACATCACGCGTGCGCCGCGGCTCCCGGTTTCCCACCACGCCCACCGTCACACCCCGCACCTCCGCCGTCGCCGGGGTCCACGCCGAACCGCCGCGGGCGTCGTCGGCCCGCACGCAGAACGTGTGCCTCAGCTCCGCGCCCTCCGCGACCTTCGCATTCACCTCCGGCGAGTCGGTGGCCGCCATCACGTACCAGGTGCCGTCGAGGTCGGCGTCGTCGAACTCCCGCGCCAGCCAGGTCAGCCGACCGGCGTCGGCAAGGGCCTCCACGGCCCGCGTGACCGACGGCGCCACCACCCTCACCCGGGCGCCCGACTCCACCAGCCGCGACACCCGCCGGCTGGCCACCTTCCCGCCCCCGACGACGAGCACGTCACGTCCACCGAGCATCAGCCCCGCCAGGTACGCGGGCGACCCGCCTTCCGAGACCGGCAACGTCTCCCGGTACCGCTCCGCGACCACGTCGGCCAACGCAGCACACGCCCCGATCACGTCGGCCACCCGCACCTCGGCATCCGGGTGCGCCCCCTGCCACTCGGCGGCCTGCTCGCGCGTCCAGCCCTTGAGCCGACCGGCGAACAGCCAGTGCCCCATGACGACGATGCGTCGCGCACCGTGGGCGTAGGCCCGGTCCAGCGCCTCCGGCAGCGACGGCCTGGTCACCTGGATGAACGCGGACTCGACGTCGGCCCACCCGCCCCGCTCGTAGAGCAGCCGCGCCACCCGGAGGTGATCGGCGTTCGCCTCGGGCACCAGCGCGCCGCGCCCGACGAACACCACCGTCGTCTCGCCAGTGGCCCACTCCCCCGCGGCCTCCGCCAGCCGCGCCTCGACGGCCTCGATCAGCCGCGGCTCCGGGCCGAGGTGTCGTGCGTACTCCACGCGGCTTCCCGGCACTCGCGCCGTCGCCTCGGCGATGAACTGCGGGATGTCGGAGCGGACGTGGCCGCCGGTGCCGAGCATGAGGGGCACGACGACGGCGCGGCGCCCGCCGTCGGCCAGCGACGCCACCAGCGCATCAGTAATGGTGGGCTGGGCCAGCTCGACATAGCCGACCGAGACCGGGACGCCCGGCAGCCGCTCCCCGACCAGACCGGCCAGCTCCTCGCACTGCGCGACACCCTCGCCCACGCGGGTGCCGTGGGCGGCGATGATCAGCGGCACGCTCATGCGTCCACCTCCTCCGCCGTGTCCGGCATCCACTGGTAGTCCCGGGGGGTGACGATCAGCCGCCGCCCGCCGCCCGAGGTGACGAACCTCGTCGTCGACGATCCCACCACCACCAGCGAGTTCATGTCCACCCACTCGGGCTGGAACTCGGCCAGCGTGCTCATGATCACCTTCTGCCGAGGCCGGCACGCCTGCTGCACCACCGCGACGGGGGTATCGGGCGAGCGGTGCGCGCCGAGGATCGCCAGCGCGCGTGGCAGGTGGGCCGTGCGGGTGCGCGACCGGGGATTGTAGAGCGCGACCACGAAATCGCCGACGGCCGCGCCCTGCAGCCGTCGCTCGATGTTGGGCCAGGGTGTGTGGAGGTCGGACAGCGAGATGGTGGCGTGGTCGTGGCCCAGGGGCGCGCCGAGGATCGCGGAGACGGCGAGGCTGGCGGTGACGCCAGGCACGATGTCGACGTCGATCCCGTCGGTGCCCTGCTCCAGGACGGGGCTGGCCATGGCATAGACGGCGGGGTCGCCGCCGCAGACCAGGGCCACGTTCTCGCCGCTGCGGGCGGCTCCGATGGCGGCAGAGGTTCGCGCCTCCTCCGTGCCCATCTTGGAGGCCATGATACGGACGCCGGGGCGGATGAGGTCACGGATCTGCTTGACGTACGGGCCGTACCCGACGACGAAAGTCGCCTGCTGGAGGCGTTCCTTGGCGCGCGGGGTGAGCAGGTCGCGGACGCCCGGGCCCAGGCCCACGACGCTCAGCCGCCCGCGGGCCGGGATGCGCCCAACCGCGCACGTCGCGTCCGTGCTGCGCTGCTTGGCCACGATCAGCTCGGCGCCATGGGCGAGGACGGACGCCTCGGCCACCGACGGCGTGCCGACGTGCCCCTCCACCATCGCGCTGGGGGTCGGCGCGGGTTGAGCGGCCAGCTCCTCGGCGGGGTAGTCGATGAGCTTCACGCCCAATTGCTTGACCAGTTGGAGCAGCCCGATCTCGCCGGCCTTGAGGTCGACGGTGGTGATGGCCGCGACGGAGTCGAGGGCGAGGCCGTGGTCGGCGAGGGTGCGCTCGAGGAGGTCGCGGAGGTGGGCGACGTCGGTGCCACGGTTGCAGCCCATCCCGACGATGAGGCTCCTCGGGTGGAGGACGATCTCGTTGGCTGAGGCGACGCGCGGCCCCTCCCCGCTGGCTGAGGTGGCGCGGAGCGCCCTCGAAGCCTCAGAAACGCTGGCGTCAAGCCCCGCCTGAGTTCCGCTGAATGATTGAGCTTCATAGGCTTCGAGGCCGCTCCGCGGCGCCTCAGCCAGCGGGGGGAGCCCGCTGCGCGGCACCTCAGCCAGCGAATCGGTCACGAGGATCGTCGCCACCGGGTCCTCGGCGTCCACTGACACGTTGGCTGGCAGCGGAGGCAGCGGCCAGGGCTGCGATTTCTGCACCCGCACGGGGCGGCCGTCGAGGATGGCGCGGGTCACGCCCGCGACGTCACCGCGGTACGCCCACCCGAGCGTGTCGAGGGCGGGGATGTTCAGGGCGTCGGTGGCGGTGGTGAGCACGGGCGTGCCCCCAGTCGCCTCGGCGATGCGCCTGGCCAGCTCGTTGGCGCCGGCCGCGTGCCCGCCCACGAGCGGGACCGCGAACCGGCCCGCCTCATCGACCACGACCACGCCCGGATCTGCCTTCTTGTCCGCGAGCAGTGGAGCCAGGATCCTGGCGGTTGCGCCGAGCGCGAGGTGGGAGACGATGAGGTCGCACTCCCGCCACGCCCGCACCAGCCCCTCGGCGGCGGGGCCGTCGTACCGCCGGGTGGGGGCGCCGAGGGCGGCGTCGATCGCGTCCGCGTGCCGCCGCGCGGCCGCGGAGTTGGTGACCTGCCCGACCACGGGGGCGTCGCCGTCGCGCTCCTCGGGGGTGGAGTCATCCAGGATGAGCACGACGTTCGGCTCCGCCACCTCCGCGACGGCGGCCTCCCCCGCGTCCAGCTCGCGCACCCGCTGATCCGGCTCCCCAAGCCGCTCCGCGACCACATAGCGTCGCGGCCATCCCTCGAGCGCCGCGGCCAGCTCGCGGATCCCGGCGCCGGGCCCGGTCAACACCGCGACCTTGGGGTGCCGCCGGGCAGCGGCCACGGCGTCGTCGATGGGTCGGCCGTGCGCGGAGACCACGACGGCGTCGTCCCACGGCAGCGCGACCGCTGCGAACGCGGCCGCCACCGAGCTCACCGCTGGCGTCACCGCGAGCTCGAGCCCCTCCTCGCGGAGGCGGCGGACGATGCCGTGGAAGCCAGGATCGCCGCTGGCCAGGACCAGCGCGTCGTCGCCGTCGGGCAGGGCCTTCAGCCGCTCGACGGCGGGGCTCAGCGCTCCGAGCACCACCCGTCGCTCGGCCTCGACACCGAGCGCGTCGAGGTGGCGGCGCCCGCCGACGACGAGCGCGACCCGCGCGGCGAGGCTGCGGGTGGCCGGCGAGACCTCGCCGAGGTATCCGTGGACGTGGATCATCGCTCCTCCTCCAGGACGCCGCGGGTGACGTGGGCGCGGAGATCCGCCTGCGCCTCGGGCTCGGCCGCGCGGTACTCGTGCCGGAAGCCGGGGTGGTAGAGGTGACTGCGGGTGGCGAGCGGGCCCTCGGCGAGCGCCGGCCCGACGAGCACGACGGTGTGCTTCCACAGCTTGTGCTCGCGCATGGTCTCCGACAGGTCCTTCAGCTCGCAGCGCAGCATGAGCTCGTCGGGCCAGGAGACCTGGTAGCCGACGATGCACGGCGTCTCGGGCGGGTAGCCGCCGGCGAGCAGCTCCTCCTGCAGCACCTTGTTGCGGGCGGCGGACAGGTAGAGCGCCATGGTGGCGCCGTGGGCCGCGAACCCGCGGACGGTCTCGCGCGGCGGCATGGGCGTGCGGCCGCCCTCGAGGCGGGTGAGGATCAGGCTCTGCGACACCTCCGGCACCGTGATCTCCACCTCCATGCGGGCTGCGGCGGCGGAGTAGGCGGAGACGCCGGGGACGGACTCGAAGTCGAGGCCGAGGTTGCGGATAAGGTCGCGCTGCTCGGCGGTGGCGCCGTAGATGGCCGGGTCGCCGGTGTGGACGCGGGCGACGAGGAGCCCCTCGTCGCGGGCCCTGCGGTAGAGGGGCTCGATGTCCTCCAGCGACGCCGAGGCGGAGTCGACGAGCTCCGCGCCCGGCTTGGCGCCCGCGACGATCCCGGGATGGACCAGGCTCGAGGCCCAGATGATGATGTCGGCCCCGGCGATGACGCGGGCGCCGCGGAGCGTGATGAGGTCGGCCGCGCCGGGACCCGCGCCGACGAAGACCACCTTGCCGCTCACAGCCGGCCCCCCGTCGTCGCGCGGCTGGGCGCCGCCAGGACCGTGGAGAAGTAGGGGGCGGACTCGCCGCCGGCCAGCTCTGACAGGCGGACGAGGCGCTGATTCGGCAGGGAGACGTCGACGCCCATCACCGCGTCGCGGTCCTCGCCCCGCAGCAGCTCCGCGACCTCCGGCAGCCGGCGCCCGCCCTTGTAGGCGACGGTGGAGTCCGCCACGGCGAGCACCTCGCGGAGCCGGTCCAGCCCGGCCGTGACCGGCACCAGCGCCAGCACCTCCTGCCCCTCCACCAGCGGGGTGCGGCTCGCGGCGGCGAGCGCCTGCATCGCCGTGATGCCGGGGATGACGTCGACCTCCACGTCGGGCAGCTGCTCAACGACGTGAGCGGCGAGGTAGGAGAAGGTCGAGTAGACGCTGGGGTCCCCGACGGTGGCGAACGCGACGGTGGTGGCGCCGTCGGCGAACGCCTCGACAGCGGCGCGGGCGGAGGTCAGCCAGGCCTGCTTGCGCCGCGGCGAGACGCCCGACTTGTCGGCCATGGAGAAGGGGACGCGGACGATCCGTGTGGCGGAGGCGGGGCACGCCGCCTGAACAATCCGCTCGGCCCGGCCCGGCCCGTCGCCGGACTCCTCCGTCGCGGGGACCAGGATCGCGTCGGCGGACTCCAGGGCGCGCACGGCCTTCACGGTGATCAGCTCCGGATCACCGGGGCCGACGCCGACGCCGATCAGCCGTCGTGCTGGAACGGGGGGATTGGTGGTTACGGTCATCTGCCGTGGCCTCCTGGGGTCGCTCGCCCGAATGGTTGGCCGCGCAGGCCCGAGTTCCTGACTCCCCCAGCGGGGTCACAGTGGCGGCACCGTCCCGGACTCTCACCGGGTTCCTCGTCGTCGCCTGCGCGCAGCGTCAGTCTGTCAGAGCCCACCGGAGCCGCCGATCCGGGGTGGGCGAATGTCCTCCCGTCCCTTCACGCGCACAAGGGCGAGGTTGGAGCGGCCGGCCCTTGCCTGGGGCAACGTATGCCCTTCGACGCTCTGGTTTGCGGCACGCGCCTGGGTGACACGTCCAGAAGCGCGCGTCGCCTGCAGGCGAGTCCGGCTATCAGTCGGCTGCATGTGAGAAAAGTCGAACCCGACCGATCCAGGCGTCCACCGTCTCGACATCCGTCACGACCGGGGGCTCAGGGAACCCACCAGCTCCCAACTCGGCAACCGCCGGGAGGTAGACGTCCCGGTTGAAGCGATCCAGCCCATCGCGGGAGTCCCACAGCTGCATGACCTGCCAGCCGCCGTCAGTGGGGCCAGCCGCGAAAGCGCGGCGGCCGTCAGGGATGGGCACCTCACCCACCGCCGCTGCCACAACCCTCCAGTGCTCAACGGTGCCCTCAGGAAAGAACGCGATGCGCAGGAACGCCATGGGACGCATCCTAAGAGCTACCACCGTCATCGATCGCCCCGCTGGTGTCTCCAGCGGCGTCACCAGGTTTCAGCTGTTGATGTCGCGTTCGACGTGATCGGTTCCCAGGACGTCGACGAACTCGGATGGGAGTGCTGCCACCCATTCCCGGGTGGTGATCGTGCTGCTGAAGGAGACGTCTGGGGTCAGCATGCCCGAGTCCAGGATCTGGCCGGTGGCGTCGAGGACGAGCCAGTGTTCCACGCCTGGACGAGATGTCGGATCGGTCATGGCGGCCCGGTAGCCGGTGACGCCATCGACGTCGACGGTGGTCACTGTCATCGTGGGGGTGGCTGTCTGTCCGTCCTTGGTGGTCTCGGCGGCCTGGGGGTGTTCCGCGATGCGCTGCAGGACGGTGATCGCGGCTGCACGCAGCTCCGGGGGCGCGGTCTCGGTGAGCAGGATCTCGTGGATCCCCTTGAACACCCGCTCATCTGCGCTGTTGTTGCCGGTGCCTGATCTGAGTGCGGCATCCAGGGCGTCCGGGGCCGTGGGCAGGGATGTGATCGTTGATTGGTCTTGTCCGGTGAGCAACCAGAACTGCTGGTCACCGGTGCGCCGGCTCCACAGCCAGCCGTCACGGTCGATGTAGTCATCGAAGTAGGTGACGCCCGAGTCGACTGGCATCGGCTGCTGAGATGAGCCCTGGCCAGCGACGCTGTGTTGCTCCTCCACCCTGACCACGTGCAGGAACGCGTCGGGCTCTCCCACGGGCGCAGCGGCGGCCGCGACGGCCACCGGCCCCAGCATCGCTACGGCCGAAACGTATCGAGGTGACGGCAGGTTGCGGGGTGTGGCCAGCGTCGGTGAACTACTGCCAGTCACCCCAGCCACTGGCGGGTCGGCAACGGAGTGGCCATTGAGGGTCACCAGCGCCTGGAACGCAAGCCCCAGCACAGCCAGGCCCGCTACCGCGGCAGCGACCGCCGCCGGCCAGCGGCGGCTGCGGCGGATCGGCACCACACTGGCACGTGCCTGCACCTCGTGGAACACCGATTCCCGGCGCTGGGCATCGAACTCGGCATCGATGGCCTCATCGGTGGGCCGAATGGACTCAATGTCGCGCATGTCAGTCATACCTTTCCCCGGACAGGTCGCAGCACGGGTGCCGCGGCTGTGGATGGTTCCATCAGGTCGGTGAGCCGGTGGCGGGCCCGTGAGAGCCTCTTCGTGAATGCCGGCGTTGAACATCCCGCCACCGCGGCGGCACTGGTGTGGTCCAAACCGTCCCAGCCGACCAGGAGGAGGGCTTCGCGCTCCTCGTCGCTGAGGCGACGCAGAGCATCGAGGAGGAGCTGCCGGTTCACCACCAGGCTGGCCATCGACTCGTGGCGTCTGTCACGAGAACCCGCAAACAGTGCGTCGGCGAGCCGGTCGCGGCGCTGCCGCGCACGATGCTGGTCCACGAGCGCTCGCTTCGCCGTGACAATCAGCCAACCCATCGGATCGGCGTCAAGAGAGGCCAAGTGGCGCCACGCCTGGACGTAGACCTCAGCCAACACCGACTCGGCCACATCCGGATCGGCATGCCGCCGCAGATAGGCATAGACACGACGCGAGGTGCCGTCATACAACCGCCGGAAAACCTCGTCCCCTGGAGCATTCACATCCCGTATACGTTCCTCACCCA
>NZ_JBUZNN010000024.1:0-8594 GCF_055326235.1 Tessaracoccus yangjingae
GCGGCAGAGTCGGATGTTGCGAGGCTTCAGCCAACTCCCTGGGTTCGAGCCTGTCGGCAGCCCGAGGGACGACCCGTGTCTGACCGACCGACGGTCGCGCGCCCGGGGTCGAGCGAATGCGTCAGTGAGCCCAAGCGGGCCATGCCCGATCTCGCGTATGGTCGTGTCCATGCGGAGCCCACTCGCGCGTGAGGACGTTAGCATCTGGCCCGCGACCGAGGACCGCTTCACAGACGCATGCGCGGCCGTGAGCCCAGGCTGCTGGTGCGTGCTTCCCCGATTCGGGCCGAAGGACACCCCTGACGGTCGCGAGGCGAAGTTCAAGGAACTGCTGGTTGGCGACGTGCCCCCAGGCCTGATCGCGTACGTGGACGGCGAGGTGGCCGGTTGGCTTGGCTTCGGCCCTCTGGAGCTTCTGCCGGCCGTGAAGAATTCCCAGCGATTGACTCAGGTCGACCTGGCTCCGGCCTGGACGGTCGTCTGCTTCCGCATCCGGAGGAAGCACCAAGGCCGCGGGCTCGCACGGCTCCTGCTCCAGGCAGCGGTCGACTACGTGCGGAAGGCCGGCGCGCCGATCATCCAGGCCTACCCCGCCGACACCAGCGACGGACGGATGAACTCGACGGCGGCCTACGTAGGCACCACCACGCTCTTCGAATCCGAGGGCTTCGAGCGCATCACCAAAACCGTCGCGACGGCCGCCAACCACCCTCGCTGGCTCATGCGGTTTCGACTCGACTAGGTCAGGCCCGCGGCAGTTTCGGGCGTTCAGGCGGTCCGTGACCCGGCCGTGTCATCCAGTTCGTTGAGGACACTTCTCGTCAAGCTCGAGGGTCACCCCGCCTCAGACGCGGGCTGCAACCCGAGCCTCCACCGCGGAGACGGTCCCCCAGTGCCACCGCCCACGTTCAACCGGGCCCTAGGCCACCGCCACTACCGCCACTCCCCCGCGGACATCGCCACCCGCCACCCCCAGGTGCCGAAGCCGAGCGCGCGGAAACGAGCCCGCAGCGGCACCCTCTGTTCCGCCCCCTGAGCGTGGACCCCCGCACTGGCGTCCCGCCACCGCGGACACCCTCGACGCCGACACCGACATCTCCACCGCAGCGACCAACACCGCCACGGAACCGCTCGACTGACCACACCGCACGGCGGCACTCAGCCAGCCAGAGGCCACGCCTCGGATCGGCGAAGGGGCCAATCGGCAGGTTCGGTGTCGACTACGGCACCAAACCTGCCAATGTGGCGCAGACGACTGCCCACGACTCGGACTCGGCCATCTGGCGACATCCGACTCTCGGCATGAGCGCGAAACCGCAGACAGCGGACCCAAGCGCGCCACCTCCGTAGATACGTGTTGACGAGGTTCTCGACAATCGGGGCGATCGTCTCACCGTGAGACGATCCGACGGCGGCCGCAGGGTCCGGGAGCAAGAGGTCAGCAGTGACAGGTGTTGGGCCTCCGCTTTACCCTGTCGTCAAAGCGGCGAGGTCATCGGCGGTCAGCTCTCTTGTCTTGTCCGCCTTGCCGTTGTGGAACGGCAGGCCTTCGTACTCGAGCATCTCCATTGGCTGGCGGAGGTCGTTCGGGTCTGTCCAAGTGAACCCTGGCGAGACCGTCCCATTCGACTGGAGGATGCGGTGCGCGTTGGCGCACTGGTTGCAGCCTGCGACGTGACCGCCGAGTGGCTGGGGAGATGTGCCGATGACTTCAGCCAGGCTTCCGTAGGTCGTCCAATGGCCCGCGGGCAGGGCTTCGAGGATGGCGTGCAGAGTTGACCAATCGAAGTGGGTGGCCTTCTCGTTCGGCTTCGTACCGGTGAACCCTGATCGGATGTCGAGCAGCTTGCGGCCGTCTGGCATTCTCCAGAACGCCCAGCCGTTCGTCGCCTTGCCCTTCACGTGCTTGCCGGCACCGGAGGGGGTTTCGAAGGTGCGGCCATCAACGCTCAACAAACCATCAGCGAGGACCGTGGCGGGGCGGTCTTTGAAGGTTCCGTCGGGGCCGGCCGTGAGGATGGTCCCGGGCGCGATGAGACCTGCTTCGACGAGGTGTTTCACTTGGATCCAGTCGCTCTGCACCTTGTTGTGTGGGTCGATGACTTTGCCCTCGTGGCCATTGGGGACGGGCCAGGTGTGGAGCAGGACGTTGATCATGAGGTCCGTGCGGGCGTCGATGCGCCGTTCGTCCCAGTGGTCTTCGCCGACGGACTTGAGGAGGCGGCTGTTGAGCAGGAGGGTGTCGTGGTTCGCTAGACCGTCACGCTTGGTCGACCATGGCCCGTTGGAGACCTTCGAGTTCAGTGATTTGGTCAGCAACGTGAGGTTGCCGAGGCGATGGATGTGGGCAGCTCGGTCGGCCTCAGCGATCTCGCCCTCGACCGGCCAGTTGTCCTGCCAGGTCTGCGGCAGGACGTGTTCGATCGGGTAGCCGTTGCGTGGGACCTGGGGCTGGTTCGTCCCGGATCGGAAGTCGTTCTCGATCGCCTCGAGCAGGACGCGCAAGCGTCCTCGACGGAAGCGGCGGTAGGCGCTTTCGGTGAACAGCGCCGACCTGATCTCTTCGTCGCCGGGCCAGTAGGTGCTGACCGCCTCAAGCCTGGAGAGGTGGCCGGTCACTCCGGCCACGAGGTCGTCTGCCGGCGTCTTGTCGAAGATCCGGATCAGGTCAGCGACGACGCGCGCTAGATCGGACCCAGACAAGCGCAGCATCGTGCGACGCATGATCCAGCTCTCCGCTGCCAGGGCCACGCCGTTGATGACAGCCGTGGGCAGGTTCCGTTCGGGTGCGTGCAGCCAGATGAGTAGGGGTTTGAGCACCTCGGTCTCGTTGGCCTTCATTCTGTAGACGGCCATTTCGACGGGAGAGAGTTGGCGATGGCTGTCATTCGCGGCCACAGTCCACTCCTCGTAGCGGTCCGCCTCCTGCTTGATGATCGGAAGCAGGGAGGTCATGCGGCGGTTGCCGTCGTGCTCGATGTAGGTCTTGAAGCGGGTGAATGTCTGTTGGGGGCCGACCTCTTCACCGATGCGAGAGATAAGCCACTGGTTCAGGAATAGTGAACTGCGGCTCACGAGGTAGCGCCCGACGCTGATCTCGGTTTCCCAGAACCTGTTCTCGAAGGGCCAGTCTTCTGTGTAGGCGCGTTTGGTGTCGGCTCCCTCCGCGGCCAGGCGCTGGAAGACGAAGTTGCGGATCAAGTCCGCGGCTGTCAGCGGGGTACCGCGTGCGTTGAGGGTCTCGAAGATCTCCTGGGAGTTCTCGTTGGCCCCCAGATTGATGGCGACCAGCTGCAGTCCGTCGAGAAGGGCTGAGACGAGACCGTCAGCCCGGATAGAGAAGCCGTCTGAGGCAGGATCGCCGAGCCATTCTGATACGGCCCGGGTGAAGTAGGCGTGAGCTCGGGTGACGAGCGAACCGGCGTGCTTCAGAGAGTCGTGGTCGACGGGAGGCTCAGCGTCCATGACCTCGTCGAACGCGGCACGGTCCTTGTTCGTGTGTCGCACCTTCAACGGCGAGTCACCCGGCTTGAGGAAGTTCGCCTGGTTGTGGGTCAAGGTCTCCAGTTGGCCGGCGAGCGTGTCGAGGTCCGCCTCTTTGAGTACGCCGGCGGCGGCATCCATCAGGAGCTGCAGCGTGGTGAGCCGCTGCTGTCCGTCGATGATGTTGCTGCCTGGAAGATGCCCCAGCTGCATCTCCTGGGATTGCACCACGATCGCGCCCAGGAAGTGGGTGACCTGCCCGAAGGGTTCTCGCCGGCGGGCCTCGATCAGCCGGCGCACGTCGTGCCACAGTGGCGCCCACTGGTTCGGCTCATCCCACACGTAGGGCCGCTGGAAGAGAGGCACCACCAACTGCTGCGGGAGAGCGAAGATGTGCATCGGTGTCCGGACGGCAGTTTCCATGATCGCCATCCTGCCCCCTCACACCGACCGGCTCAGCCGCAGGACCCGATTCGAGCCGGGTCACGTCGCGCCTACCCCAGTAGGCTCCATCCGGCCCCGCGTCTCACTTCCGGGGAGTCGTGGATCATCTCCACAAGCGAGGGGCTTGGTGGTCGACGTTCTGGGAGTGGAATGCGTCGACTACGCCTGGTTTGCCATCAGGATGGTGGTGTTGAGCTCGTGGGCCCGTCGGGTGCGCTGGCGCTGATCAGAGAGAACGCAATGGCAAACCGTTACATCGTGTGGCGCAAGGCGATCGACCCGATGGTGGGCGAGGATCCGCTCGTGTGGGAGGGATCGGTGTTCTTCCAGTTGTGGTCGCGAAGAGTCCCGCCGTTCGGGACGTTGGCCGAGGGCGACACCGTCTACCTGTGGGACCGCAGTTCGAATCGCGTCGTGTGGGAGTGGCGCATCCGGTGCCTGCTGCGAACCCAATACGAGTCTCGAGACGAAGTGTTCGCCATCATGAACCGCGTCTACGGTCTGGACCCTGAGGATATGAACCTCCTCGAATACGTCTTCAACGCCCCCCGCTCCGGCTTCATCTTGGCCTGGTCGTTCGATGTCGTCGCTGCCCTGGACATCGAGTTCCCCACGGACTTCAAGGTCGGGAACCACGGCTTCCGATCAGGCTACGTCCCCGTTGATGCGATCCCTTCCCAGTTCGCGGACCAACTCTCCCTGCCCAATCCGGGTCGTCCCGCGACCGTGTTCTCACCCCCGTTCCAAGTCGACAACGACCAGCCAGTCGTCAGCCTCCTCCCACGACACATCCCCGCCCATGTACGTCAACACGTCCTGAAACGTGACCAATATCGCTGTGTGGTCTGCCACCGTGGACGACCCGAAGTGGCACTCCACATCGACCACATCCGGCCCTACAGCCGAGGGGGCGGCGCCACCGTGGACAATCTCCAAGTCCTGTGCGCTCCCCACAACCTGAGCAAGAACAACAGAATCCTCGGTGCTGTGCCCACTCCGGTCTGGAATCCCGATCAGCAGCGCGAGCGGGCACAACGACTAGCCACTCTCCACGCCCAGCTCGCCGCAGACGCGACAGCAGCCGTCGCGCTGGAAGTCCTCGCGCTCCAACCAGCCATGAGCGACCGGGACGCGGTCGTCATGCTCCAGCCTCACATCGACGCCCCCAGCCCCACTCACCAGGCCGCTGTCCGGTGGGAGCTGTTGAAACGGGTAGAGACCGATGACCCCCGCTACTGGGAGCTGCTTGAAGCCGTCCATGATTCGCAAGTGCAACCCTGGGCCAGTCGCGCGGCCGCATACCTCGCCGAGGCGGACGAACAGCAAGATCCTCGCTCGGCCATCCGCCTGGCCGAAGAGGCCCTCGCGCACAGCGACGAGCCCGAGTACCGCGCAATCGCAGCCACCACCCTGCTCATGTTAGGTGACCAGGAAGACAAGGAGCTGTTGCGGATCCTGTCCCAGTCACCCGACCCCGACATGCGAGCCGCCGGGGCCTGGGGTCTGGTCGAACTCGATGAGCCCGACGCCCTCGAACTCGCGCGCGCCGCCCTGGCCACCTCCGATGCGCACGTCCGACTGGCCGCCTTCGAATGGCTCCAGCAAGCCACCAGAACGTCCACGAGCGAATCACGGACCAGAGCCGTGTGACGGCTTGGAGACACCCGCTCTGCCCCAGTAAAGCGATCGCCTCAGCAGGCGGATGTGAGCGCCATGACGTCACGGACCAGAGACGGCTGTAGCGCGACAGGACTTGTCAGTGGATTCGGGCATCATCATCTCTATGCAGAGCGCGCTGCTGGATGGGGTTGAACTCCTGGCCTGGGAACTGACAGAAGAAGATTTCGCTTCTGTCAGAGACCGCTACCGGGCTGATCGCGAGTGTCTGAAATTCAGAGACGGACTTCGGGCGATTCCACGCGGAGGGCCACTGAGACGAAATCACTTCTCTCACAGACCCGGCGAGGGTGGCAGCTCCGAACCGGAAACGATCCACCACATCCACGCCAAGAGGGCTCTGCGAGCCGCAGCTCAGTCACGGGGCTGGGTGGCCACCATCGAAGCCCGGCACCCCGACGGGCACTGGCAAGCCGATGTGCTGGCGGAGAAGCTCGGACGTAGGATCGCGTTCGAGGTGCAGTGGTCTCCCCAGAGCGCTCTCCTGTTTCAAGAACGCACCGAGCGGTACCGCCGGGATGGCGTCGAAACGGTGTGGATCGCCAAGTCGACGATGCGTGTCTTCGACTCGTTACCTCGAGAGCTCAACGTTATTCCGTTTGACGAATCTGGTGTGGGGCGCCATGTGCGGTACCCCCTAGTGAGGGCTTTCGAGACGTGCTTCGATCTCCTTGAAAGCGATGCGCGGAGGTCTGAGGCAGCTCCAATTCATCGTCACCGCTGTTACAAGTGCCGGGGTGCTTGGTTCTCCACAGAGATCCACCTGACCTGGGGCGAGAAGAGGGCTTTCACCGACGAGGAACTGCATGTGTTGGGCGCGTGGGCAGGCAGTTGTCAACGCCGGACGAAAACTGACCCCCTGTTGCCGATCGAAAATTGACCCCTCTCATGGTTGTTGTTGGTTCTACTTGGTTGGTTGGCGACGGTGGCCGCGGGTGCGGTAGGAGTCGCCGTCGAGCCCGATGACGTGGGCGTGGTGGACGAGGCGGTCGATGGTCGCGGCGGCGACGACGTCGTCGCCGAGGGTTTCGCCCCAGCGGCTGAAGGGCAGGTTTGAGGTCACGATGACGGTGCCGGTCTCGTAGCGTGAGGCGATCAGTTGGAAGAACAGGGCCGCGGCGGTGGTGTCGAAGGGCAGGTAGCCGACCTCGTCGATGATCAAGGCGCGGTAGCGTTTCAGCCGGCGCAGCTCGCGTTCGAGGGCGCCGGAGGCGTGGGCGGCGGCGAGCCGGTTGATCCAGCCGGTGGCAGAGTCGAACAGCACGGGATGGGCTGCTTCGGCGGCCTTGATGCCCAACGCGATCGCCAGGTGCGTCTTCCCGGTGCCGGGTGGGCCGAGGAGGACCACGTTCTCGCGTTTCGGGATGAACGTGCAGGTGGCCAGGTGCGCGATCAGGTCACGGGACGCGGCGGGGATGTGGTCGAAGACGAAGTCCTCGACGGTCTTGACGGCTGGAAGGTGAGCGGCCGAGATCCGCAGCCGGGTGCCGTTGGCGGTGCGGGAGGCGACCTGGCGGCCGAGGACGGCGGCGAGGTACTCCTCGTGGGACCAGCCCTCGGCGCGGGCCCGGTCACCGAGGTCGGTGAACGTCTCAGCGATCACCGGGGTCTTCAGCTCCCGGGCCAGGAACCCGATCTCGCCGGTCAGGTCCCTCGCGGTGAGGCTCATCAGGCCACCGCCCCGGACGCGCTCGCCGGGTCGATGCCGGGCAGGTCGAACAGGTCGTCGTAGACGCTCAACGGCCGGAGTCCGACGTCTTCGCCCACGCCGCGGGCATCGACGCGGACAGCCTTCTGGTGCGCCGCCCGCAGCGTCTTCGCGGTCGCGACGTGGGCAGGGTCGGTGAGGGTGCGCCGCTGGTCCCAACACCGCGCATGAGAGGCCACGGGTTGGCCGGCGCAGGTGACGGTGACGGTGTCCATGTCACAGCCGACGTCGACGAACCGGCCGATCACGGCGGGGTCGACCGAGTAGTCGTTACCCGCGACCCGCACGTAGTAGTCACGGCCCAGCCGGACCCGGCTACTCGACCCGACCAGCGGCGCCACCGGCGGCAGGCTGCTCATCGCCGCCACCTCCGACGCCAGCATGTCTGCTGGTCTAGCGCCGGTGCGGCGCAGCAGCCGCTGATTCGCCCGCGGTAACCAGTCCGCGAGTTGGGTGTTGAAGTCGGCCGGGGAGACGAACTCGCGGCCCGGCATGAACGACGTCTGCAGGAACCCGTTGGCCCGCTCCACCACCCCCTTCGCCTCCGGGTCACGGGGATTGGTCTGATAGATCCTGGTCCCCAACGTTCCGGCGAAGCCCCTCGCGGGCACCGTGAGGCGTCGGTGCTGCCCGATCCCTGCCTCGTTGTCCCACACCAGCATCCGCGGGACCGCCCCGAAGCTCCCCGCCAATAGCTGCCACATGCCCGCCAGCAGGTCCCCGGTCTGACGGGTCGGCAGCAACAGGGCGGCGATGAACCCCGACCAGGCGGCCACCATCGTCAACACCGGCGGCGCCGCGAGCACCCCGTCAGCCACCGGCACGACCCTCGGCGGGAACCACAGATCGCACTGCACGATCTCCCCGGCCCGATACTGGGTCCGATCCGCCGGGTCCGCCGGCAGATACAACGGCCGCAACTCAGCCACCCTCGCCCGCAGCACCGACGACGAATGCTCCCAGCTGATCCGCTCCGCGATCACCGTCGCCGGCATCCGCGGCGTCGCCGCCAACAACGCCCGGATCTGCGGCTCGACGGCATCGACCAACGACCCCGGCGACTCCCGCTCATACCTGGGCGGAACGTCCGAGGCCAACGCCGACCTCACCGTGTTCCTTGCCACCCCCAACTGGCGCGCGATCGCCTTGATCGCCAACCCCTCCGACCTATGAAGCCGTCGGATCTCGGCCCAATCCTCCACACTGATCACTCCCTCACTCTGACGGAGAGGGGTCAAAATTCACTCGGCGCCACGGGGTCAGTATTCACTCGGCATCGACA
>NZ_JBUZNN010000025.1:0-7685 GCF_055326235.1 Tessaracoccus yangjingae
GCCGTGCGGGCAGGCCGTCGGTGATCGTGCTGGACGCCTCGGCGATGGTCGAGGCGTTGATCGGCAGTGAGGTCTCCGACGAGCTGCTGGATGCTCTCACCGGCGAGGTGCACGCGCCGCACCTGCTCGATGTCGAGGTGTTGTCCGTGCTGCGGGGCTTGCTTCTGGGCGGCAAACTCGATCCCGCTGTCGCGGAGGAGGTTCGTCGTGACCACTTCGCGTTCGCCGTCAATCGCTACGAGGTCTCGCCATTGGCTGATCGGATCTGGCAGTTGCGTCACCAGTACACGAGCTACGACGCCGCGTACCTCGCTCTGGCCGAGGCGCTGGATGCACCGCTGTACACCTGCGATGCGAAGCTCGACAGCGGCGGCCACCACGCCAAGGTGCACCTGCTCCACCGAACACACTGATCTGTCGCGGTGTGCGAGGGGAGCCTGTCGGCTTGGTGGTCACCCCAGCACGACCGCCCTAAATGCCGCTGCGGGCGTGTGGTCAGAGTTGGAGGTGCAGGCGCAGGGCGTCGTCGAGTTGGGACATCAGGTGGGTGGGAATGCGGCCAAGGACGGGACCGAGTCGTGCCACCGAAACCGAACGAACTTGTTCAGCTTGGGCTTTCGAATCCACATGGATGCCTGTTTCATGAGCGGAGAGGAGGACCTGGAAAGGGAAGACCCTCGCGATGCTGCTGGTGACGGGTACCACGGTGACGACGCCTCGCCCCAGCCTGGCTGCGATGGCGTTTGCGTTGTCGTTGCTCACGATGACTGCCGGCCGACGCTTGTCCGCCTCTCCTGCGCGGGCAGGTTCCAGATCGACCAGCCGGATCTCACCGCGGAGCATCAGCCAGCCCATCGGCAGCGGCGGAGTCCCAAGCGTCGGCGTTACCCGAGTCCTCCCACTCCTGCCAGGCTGCTTCGTAGGCGGTCTGGAGTTCTGCGTCGCCAAGTAGCCTGATCGCCTGCTGGATGGCCGCGGAGCGGGACTTCAGGCCAGCAGCGTGGGCGTACTTGTCCAAGGCTGCGACATCGCTCTCGGAGAGGCTCACGCTCAACTTCATCTGACTCATGCGACCAGCGTACTACCGGACTTCCTACCACGGTAGCTCTACCTGATGTTGTCAACGCCGTGTTCGTAGCCTCGGGCTTCGGTGTCCCCGAGCACGACCGCCCTCAACTGCCGCGACGGGTGAATCAACCCACAGGTGGGCAGGGAAGGCGGCTCCCGGGCCCTGGAGACTCCCGCTGCTCGTGCTCAAACTCGTAGGCGCACTCGCCAGACATGCCAGCCATGTCATTGCCGGTGCCGAAGTGCTCAAGCCACGGATGCCGACACTCGGGACAGTCGCCCAACTCGCGCAGCCTGCGTGCCCGCACCCGGCGCTCTCTCCGTCGCTCGAAGAAGCTACTCAGGCGTCAGGAAGCCTCGTTCCGCTCGCACCCTCATGCTGCGGTGTGCGAGGGTCGTGACGTCAGCGTCCGAGCTCGAAGGACTGGCATGGTCCTGCGGATAGCTCCTCTTGGTAGTCGCTGAATGTGGACGCGGATGGTCGCTCTGCTCGGTGGTCAGCCGTTCGACGGGTCGGGCTCCGGGTATTCGAGGTCGAGACACTCGAAGCCCTTCGCGACGGCGGCGTGGAGACGCTCGTGGCCAGCAGCGTCCCACTTCACGTAGGGGAAGTACTGCCAGTAGAAGAATTCGTTGGAGGCCGTGCTTTCGCCGGTGTAGGAGGCCTGCCAGCCCGATGCGATCAGCCATTCCGCGTCCGCAGGGTTGTCGAGGCTGTCGGCGTTGGTGAGCCGGGCGCGGCCCGTGACGCCGTCGGGGGTTGCCACGACGACCCACCAGTTGATCCCCGCGGTCAGGCCTTCACCCACCGCGATCTGCACGGCCTCATCCCAGTCAACAGGCCCCCAGCGTGATTCATGGCTCAGACGCGTCGCGCGGCTGATCGGCTCGCACATCATCTGAGCAACCAGCGCCTCGTCGGGAACAGGTTCGGACCGACCGGGCTCAGCGGTCACGGCGGATGACTCCGCGGGCTCCATCGGGACAACAACGATGGCGGTGTCCTCGGGGCTTGTCTCGGGCGGGGTGGCCGACTGCGGTGAGCTCGCTGCGCCTGAGGCCGAGGACGTGACCCTCACCCTCGGACCCCGGGGCTCGTCCACTGTGCAGGCGGTCAGCACCAGCACACTCAGCGCACCCACCAAGGCCACCGGCTTCACCAGCCATCGACCAGACGGCGCGAAGGCGCTCAGCGCCGGAGGGTCACCATCGAACCGATCACGACAGGAACCCCCAGACGGCCGGACGTGCGGCAGCTGCAGTCTCAACGGTGCCCCCCCGGGTCAGCGGTGCTTGTGCTTTGTGTCGAGCACAACTCTCCCACGGGTGCCGGTTCACGCCGACGATCCAAACCATAGGCAGGCTCACGTCGGACGACGCCCCGAACATCGGGATCTGCCGCTGTCGGGGCGATTCGGCAGTACGGAGCGCGTTGGTCGCGGGGTAGCCTCGGTTCGTGAGCATGGTGACGGCCGAGAGCGCGTCGCTGCGTGCAGCGGTCGTCGCGCATCGCGATGCGCTGGACGGCATCCTTCGTCGCTATCGCGCGGCCAACCCGAGGCTGTTCGGCTCTGTGGCCCGTGGCGATGCCACTGGGGATAGTGACATCGATCTCTTGGTCGACTTGCTGCCGGGCGGGGGACCGACCTGCTGCGCGTGGCTGGGGTCGCCGAAGAGTTGAGCCAGGTCCTTGGGGTGAGGGTTGACGTTGTGGCCGCGTCACTGCTGCGGGATGACGTGTCGCCCAGCGCTCTAGCCGACGCGGTGCCGTTGTGACCCGATCTGATGAGAAGCGGTTCGCCGACATTCTCCAAGCCATTCAGCGCTGCCAGGATCACGAGCCCTTCCGGGTGAATCCGGACCTGATTCTTGACCTCGTTCCACACGGACTCGCCCCGCTGGCCGAGCGGTTGCGTGGCATCTGACCCACCGCCAGCGATACCCGATGGCAGAAGTGCCGACATCCGGACATGCTGCGGCAGGGTTCAACCGGAACTGCAGCGGAGAGTCGGTGGGCCGGGTCGATCGCCCTGCTTGCAGAATGCTAGCATTGTGTCATGACGACCCTGTACATCCGTGACGTCTCCGACGATGTCGCCGCTACCTTGAAGGAACGGGCGGCGGCGCAAAGCATGTCGTTGTCGGCCTACGTCGCCGCCGAGTTGGCCAAGATCGCCACACGGCCCACCAACCAGCAGATCGTTGCTCGGCTCAGGGCGCGGGACCGTTCCAGCGGGCCTAGCTCCGACGACATCGTCGCAGCCGTGCGGGCAGGCCGTCGGTGATCGTGCTGGACGCCTCGGCGATGGTCGAGGCGTTGATCGGCAGTGAGGTCTCCGACGAGCTGCTGGATGCTCTCACCGGCGAGGTGCACGCGCCGCACCTGCTCGATGTCGAGGTGTTGTCCGTGCTGCGGGGCTTGCTTCTGGGCGGCAAACTCGATCCCGCTGTCGCGGAGGAGGTTCGTCGTGACCACTTCGCGTTCGCCGTCAATCGCTACGAGGTCTCGCCATTGGCTGATCGGATCTGGCAGTTGCGTCACCAGTACACGAGCTACGACGCCGCGTACCTCGCTCTGGCCGAGGCGCTGGATGCACCGCTGTACACCTGCGATGCGAAGCTCGACAGCGGCGGCCACCACGCCGAGGTGCACCTGCTCCACCGAACACACTGATCTGCCGCAGCCAGCGCGTTCGATCCCGGGTCGCCCAGCGGCGGGTCCAGGCGGCGATCGAGTTACTGGCGAGCGAACCGCGCCCGAGCGGGGCCAAGAAGCTGGTTGGCGGCGACGGCGAGTGGCGTGTCCGGACCGGTGACTACCGGATCGTCTACGAGATCCACGACAACGTGCTGCTCGTCCTTGTGGTTGCCGTGGGCCACCGCCGCGACATCTACGAACGCCGGTAGCTGGTCCTCAGCAGGAGGTCTTGTCGCGTCACACCGAGTGTGAGCCAAGTCAGATTCCTCCCGGACCACTCTTGGCTAGCCGCCCGGAGCAACTGGGCCAGGTGGTTGGCCGACGCCAGGGGTGTACTACCTTGGGTCCGTTGGTGCGGAGCGTGCGTGCAGTTTTTTCGAGCTACGCCGAAACCGTTCATACCTGGTCCGAACGAAGCGACGGTGAATCAGTGGAGGTACTCGACTACGTACTGACTCACGCCCCGTGGGTCGGCTTTGCTGTTCTGTTCTCGCTCGTCGTCCTGTTCTCTTGGATCGATAGGGAAGTCGATGATTCTGCGATTCCCATTGCAACGTGGGGATTCTGTGCGCTGGGGTCGCTCATCGGGCTATCCGCTCGGGGCGTGCCGATCGATGTCGCCGGCCAAGTCGGTTCCTATGTCTACTTTGGAGCACTGATAGGCTCTGGCTTCCGGCCGGGTCTTCTCACGCAGCTGCCATGGCGTGATGAAGAAAAGGGATGGCTACATCGCCAGATGCCTACTCGACGCCGGCGGGTTCAGACCCCGAATCCACTCACTTCTGTGAAGAGCCGGCAAACAATGCCTTCACGCTCACCTCGATGAGGAACAAGTATGGGAACCGCAGGGTCGCCATTTCCGGAGTGTATTCGTGCATACTGAGCCTCAGGAAGACGGCGGAACGACTATTTAATGAAGGGAAGTTCACGTGCGTCAAGGCATGCGGAAGAGCCTCGTAGTCTGGCTGGTAGTCGTTTTCGGGGGAGGTTTGCTCACGGGATGTATTCAAGACCCAACATGTTCTCCCGCGGGTCGTTCGCGGATGAACGCCGCGATCGTGGAGCTGTTGCAGATATCCCCTGGGCAAGTGGGATACCTGAGTACGCCGGATTGTGATTCCGGTGCTAGCCTCAGCGCCACTCTTGAGTTGCAGATCTCCTGGGAAGAACTCATGTCCCGGCTTTCTGATAGATGTCGCGCGGAGGGCGAAGAGGCCGCATGTCTGTTGGGCGATGAGGAGTTCACTGTGTACCTCCATTCTGAGCTAGAGTCAGGCGTCGAGGTTACTATCTTCGAGGCGGAGTGATGTTCGGCATTTGTCTCCCTGATGCGCAACTGGCCGCCGCAACCGGGGCTGCTGCACGACGGGCTCCTCATGAAAGATCGAAGTTGGTCAGAAGGCACTCCGGCCTCTCTACAGTAAGCTTCGCACACTCCGCCATGAATGATCGAGGTAAGGTTCTCCTGTGCTACGTTGGAGGAATAGGCTCATCGTGTTCAGTATGCAAGACATTGGCTTGGCGATTTGTGGCTTTGCATTTATGTTCGTGGGTCTTGCGATGATCGTCGAAGGTGGAGGGACAATCGATGCGATCCTGGGCATCGTTACTCTGTTGGGAGGAATCTTCCTGGCGACATGGGAAGCGCGACATAACGTGGCTTGGGTCAGTGCGACGCGTGTCTTGATGTTTCCTTTCGGGGCGAGCCGAGTGATTCCCCGGGACCACATCGGTGCCGTGACTGTGACCAGTAGCGAGCATCACCTCTTCAGGTACGTCGTGGAGTTGGAGTTGGACGAGAAGTATCCTTCTTCCGTGGGCAGGCTCTTTCACACGGAAGTGCTTCTGCGGCGCAACGCAGTTGCTTTGGCTGAACGGATGGCTGCAACTTTGGATGTGCCGGTCAAGGAAGCGGGTTCGTGACCCGACTGGGTTGGGTCTCCCAGAGATTAGGCGGTTCTGCGGTTGGCCATGTGGAGCGTTGAAGCTAACGCCGCCAGGCGGAGGAGCTTGGGATCTCACGCCACTGCGATGGCGCGCAAGCGACCGGCTATTGCAGGCTCTTCGTGCTTGAGCGTGGGGTCACATTACGGCAATCTCTATATTCTCACCGGTTGGACGGGCGTCGCCTACGTCGGTGTTTGGGGGGTCTTCCCCCTACTGGAGCCCTACCTGTGAGGTGGCACAGTCTCTTTAGGGGTGTCGCGGACACGGTTGCCTGACGCTTGCGACGTGCGTCGCTAGCCTCGATATTTCATGACGGGCGTGTGTGGGGCTGGTCGGCGCCGGTGGCGTCGGGGTTGTTCTGATTCTTGCAGGTGGGTGTGACAAGACCCCGCGTGACGTCTGCGGTGCGGGTTTCCAGGCCGGGAGCTGCCAGATTCAGAGGGTCATGTGGAGGACAGGGTCAGGTGGCTGGTGCCGGGAGGTTTCGGAGTCGGCTGATGCTGTCGATGATCAGCTCGGCCCAGCGGGATCGGTCGCTGAAGTGGACGACGGTGCGGCGGGCTCTTCTGGCGAGGGTCGCGGGGATGGTGTAGAGCCGGTAGCGGAGCCGTTTCGGTTCCCAGCGGCGGGCTTCATGACCGGCCAGCGCCAGCATCGCGCTCCAGGCCTGCAACTCGGAGGCCAGGGCGACGATCTGGCACCAGATCCGATTCTGGTCGAACCCGTGCAACGGGAGGTTGGCCAGGCCTGTGTCTTTCGCGATCCGGATCCGGTCTTCGCAGCGGGCGCGTCGACGATGCCTGAGCTCCAGCTGCTGGAGGGTGCCGAGGGTGGTGTTGGTGGCGAAGGCGGTGAGCCGGTAGCCGTCGACGTCGTCGAACCGCAGCTGAGCGCCGGGGTGGGGCCGTTCTCTGCGGACGATCACCCGCATCCCGGCAGGCCAACCGTCGAGATCCAGCAGTCCGGTGAAGTCAGCAAGATCGGCCCCCTCGCGAGCCTCGCCATCGCTGTTGAGGGCCGGCACCCAAACCCACTCAGGGACCAAGTGGTAGAGGTCGGGGGTGTCCATGGGGAGGGTGAACCCGACCGAGTACGCCACCCTGCGCCCGGTCAGCCACTTGGTGAACTCCTTCGTGCCGCCGGCCCCGTCCGCGCGGATCAGCACGCGGCGTCCGGGCCGCGGGTTCCGGTCGGGGAGCTGCGCGAGAGCTTGTTTGGTGACGGTGATGTGATCGGCGGCGGTGTTCGAACCGGCGTTCCCGGGGCGTAGGTGGACCTCCAGGGCTTCGCCGGTGCCCTCAGGTCCGTGGTCGGCGAACGCCAGCAACGGGTGGAACCCGAAGCCTCGCTTGAACGTCGCAGCCGCGCGCTGCTTCTCCGAATGGGCGGTGATCAACGACGCGTCCAAGTCGATGATCACCGGATCCTCGGCAGTCGACTCGTGGTCGGGGGCATGCTCACCGGCCAGGGCCCAGACCGTGGCGCGGGCCTGCTGCCTAGCTCCCGCGATCGCCTTGATGGCCTTGTCCGCATCCGCAGCGAGGGCCGCGATGAGCCGCGACACAGTCGGATCCGACGCCACCGGGCCGTAGACCCCTGGTTCAGCACGCAGGGTAGCGAGGTCACTCAACGCTTCACCGCCGAGCACCAGCGACACCGCCAGATCACAGACGATCTTGCCTGGGTCGTGGACCGCCAACGGTTTCCGCCACCGAGACAGCGCCTCCGACAGGGCCCGGTCCAGGCCGGCCGCGCGGATGGTTTCGGTCAGCAGGATCCCGCCAGCCTGCCCGACCGCGGTCACCTTCGCGGTATCGACATGAACCCTGGGATACGAGCCGGTACTCTTCACCTCGAAGGTGCTCCTTCTTGTTGGTCGATGTTTCTCTAGACAAGTCACATCATCCCAAGTCAGGGGCACTTTCGCTATCTCAGGCCACTACAGTCCACCCACCGTCATGAAAGCACGAGG
>NZ_JBUZNN010000026.1:0-5330 GCF_055326235.1 Tessaracoccus yangjingae
AGGTGCCAGGCCTCGCGGGCGATGGCGCGTTTGAGGCAGCGCAGCACGTCCTTCTTGCTCTTGCCCGCGGCGGTGAGCTTGGCGGCGTAGGCCTTCGTTCGTGGATCGGTGGACAGCCGGACGAGCGCGATCTGGTGTAGGGCCCAGTTGGCTTGCCGGTCGCCGCCGCGGTTGAGGCGGTGCCGGGTCGTTTTCCCGGAGCTGGCGGGGATCGGGGCGGCTCCGCAGAGTGCGGCGAAGGATGCTTCTGTGCGGAGCCGGTCGGGGTTGTCTCCCGCGGTGATCAGCAAGGTTGCGGTGGTGACGATGCCGAACCCTTTGGTGGCGAGCATTGTGGGCGCGGACTGGGTGGTCAGGACGCGTAGCTCGGCGTCGATCTCGGTGATCTCCGCGGTGAGGTTCTGATGGCGCCGTGCCAGTCGGCGTAGCGCTTGCCCGGTGGCCGCACTGACGGTGTCGACGGCGGGTCCGGGACGGGTGGCGGCGAGGGTGTCGATCAAGGCATCGCCGTCGAGGGTGGCGAAGCGGGTCCGGACGGCGTCGGGGGCGATGGCCAGCAGGGATGTGATCTGTCGATGCGCTGCCACGCGGGATTTCATTGCGCTGCGGCGCACGGCCATCAGGACCCGGATCTGTTCGACTGGCCCGTCGCTGGTCTTCGCGATCGGCAGCATGTCGGGCCGACAACAAGCCCGCCTCGACGCCTTGTTCACCGGCGACGACCACGTGCAACTGGAGGCCACCTACGGCGTCTACCAGCAGCTGGTCGCCGCCTACCGCGACCCCGACCGAGCCAAGGGCCGGGCCAAGATGGAGGCCCTCATCGCGAGCATCAGCAGTGGAGTCCCCGGCGTCCTGCGTGAGGTCATCACGCTCGGGCGCACCCTGAAGAAACGGGCTACCGACGTGCTGGCCTACTTCGACCGACCCGGCACGTCGAACGGCCCTACCGAGGCACTGAACGGCCGCCTCGAACACCTCCGCGGTTCCGCCCTGGGCTTCCGAAACCTCACCCACTACATCGCCCGCAGCCTCCTCGAGACCGGCGGATTCAGACCCCAACTACTACACCCTGCATTGTGATGAGCCGTTTTGACGAGCTTGTCCATTCGGCGGGTGGACACCCGGCCAGGTAGCAGTCCGCGACCACCGTGATCAGGGCCGTCTCGGCACGTTTGCGGCGCTCCAGCAGCCAGTCGGGGAAGTAGGTCCCCGAGCGTAGTTTCGGGACCGCGACGTCGATGGTGCCGACGCGCGTGTCGAGGGGCCGGTGGCGGTAGCCGTTGCGTTGCGCGAGCCGGTCGGCCGACGGCTGGCCCCACTCGGCGCCGCAGACCTGATCCGCGTCAGCCGAGAGGAGGGCGTTGATCAGGGTCTGCAGCAGGGTGCGCATCATGTCCGGCGATGCCTGGGTCAGCAGGTTGCCCAACACGTGGGCGGGGTCGACAATATGAGGAGCGGTCATCGTGGTTGATGTCCTTTCGAGAGAACTGTGAGACGTGAACTCGAAGAATCCCACGGTGACCGCGCCGACGTCTTCCGGCACGGCCACCCAGGGTTACACCACGCTATGGGGCCTTACTGCAATACCCCGGTTGTCGGCCTTCGAATCCCGTTGCCCGGCACTCACGGCGCTGGCTCATCGCATTGACAGCTCTACCACTGGCTTGTCGAGGCCGCCTGAATACTGACCCCGCGGCGCCTCGGCAGAAGGGTCGGTATTCGCCCGGGGGTGGCAGACAGACTAGCCGACCGTCACCTGTGGAGGCGTTTCGAGTTGGTCAGCCACGTTCTCCCAGGTGGAGGCGTATTGACCGTAGGCGGTCTTGATGAGAACTCCCACTGGAAGTTCAGGGCATTCGTTCTCGCCGTTTGTTCCCCAGTTGACCCAGCCTGATTGGCGGCGCTGGACGATCTGGAACTGGCCGGAGGGTTGGGATGTCCACCACACCATGGCTCGACCCAGTTCGGAGTGGTACTCCACGGTCTTCTGCGCAGCTCCGGGGAAGATGGTCTCGTGGCCGAGGTGCTGGATGTCGACGGGGCCGCTACTGATCTTCCAGGGACGATCGGGGAGATCCGCGAGCCGGTGCGAGGCTGTGCGGACGTGTCCGAGGCGTTCGCGGATCTCACTGTCAGGGATCGCTTGTTCCCAGGCGCAGAAGAGTCGCCAGTACAGATCCCAGTGAGCTGACTCGATGTCGCCGCTGAGTGCGTCTCGGAAGGCATGGAACTTCGGGTTGCGGTCCACTGGGGCGTCGAGTGTCCGGGCGACCATCTCCGCGAGCTGGCCTGCGTAGGGGTCGCCGTCGCGGTATCGCGTGCCGCCTGGTGTGTCGAAGCGGTCGAAGACCAACTCCCCTTGACCGCCTTCGAACTCGTCTCCGACGGTGATCTTGTTGACGACAGATCTTCCGTTGATGACGGTCTCGAAGGGGTCGACGAGGTAGCGGCGGCTGAACCATGGGGTGCCGTAGGTGAAGCGCCACTCGATGGAGAACTGCTTCCCCTTCAGTTCGTCGAGCAGGCCATCGGGGATCACTCCGCTCATCCGCAGCGTTACCAGGATCGGGCCCCATTCGAGGACTTCGATCGCGACGGTGGTGTGTTCGGGGGGGTTGATGAGTCCGTTCTCTGGTGTGAAGAAGGGGCCGTAGAAGCCGCCGATGGCGTTGTTGCCCGAGGGAAGGAGGTCGACGCCTTCGCTGGTAGAGGAGAAGTGTCGGATGCCCCACTTGGAGGAGCCTTCCCCTTGTGCTGTGCCGGTGCACATCTCCAGGTCGAAGTAGCCGGTGTCGAGTCGGGTGAAGGCGTCGGGTTCACGTGGTTCGAGGGTCGTGATCCCGCGGACTTGAGCATCGTCACCGAGTGGTCCTTCGAGGGTGAAGGTCAGTTGGGTGTCGAGTGAGGCGACGGTGATGAACTTGGTGCGTGTGGGGTCGTCTTGCTGGTCGAGCCGTTGGCAGACCAGTTCGGCGCCGGTGTCGGTGCGTGCACTCCACAGCTTTCCGTCGAGTGTCTCGTCGATGGTGAACTCGATGGGTTCGTTGAGTCGAGGGCCGTGGGTGTTGGTGACGACGATGGTGCGGCTCATGCGGCCGTGCCTCCTGCGGTGAGTTCGGTTGCGTCATTGGCGACGGGCTTCGCGGTCGCGGTGGAACGCTGCTTCAGAGAGTCGATGGCCACGGCGAGGATGATCACTAGGCCCTTGATGAGGAGCTGGGTGAAGAACTGGACGTTCATGAGGATGAGTCCGGTGGTGAGGACTCCGAGGATGACGGAGCCAACGAGGGTGCCGACGATGCGTCCCTTGCCGCCGGCGAGGCTGGTGCCTCCCAGGACGACGGCTGCGATGGCATCGAGTTCGTAGCCAGTTCCTGCGGTTGGCTGGGCGGAGACGACGCGGGCTGCGAAGATGACGCCAGCGAGGCCGGCAAGTGCTCCGGCGATGACGTAGACCGAGGTCAGGATCCACTTGACCCGGACACCGGCGAGCCTGGCGGCCTCAGGGTTCCCGCCGACGGCGTAGATGTGGCGACCGAACTTGGTGCGCTCGAGGACGAACCAAGAGATGAGGTAGACCACGAGCATGACGACGACGGGGACGGGTATGCCGGCGATGTAGCCGTTGCCAAGGTCCCGGAAAGGCAGAGCGCTGTCGACGATCGGCTGGCCCTCGGTCATGGTGTATGCCAGCCCGCGGAGGAAGGTCATCAGCCCGAGGGTGACGATGAAGGGAGCGAGGGACAGGTAGGCCGACAGAGCGCCGTTGATGAGGCCCGCGAAGGCGCCGGCGAGGATTCCGACGAGGACCGCGACTACGGCGGGCATTCCCGCGACGGCGGCGAGGACTGAGGTGACGCCGGAGACTGCGACGATGGAGCCCACAGAGAGGTCGATTCCTGCGGTAAGGATCACGAACGTCATCCCGGCGGCGATGATCGCGTTGATGGAGATGGCGCGGGCGATGTTGAGGAGGTTGTCAACGGTGGCGAAGTTGGGGGCTGCGAAGGCCATGAAGGCGGTGAGTATGGCGAGGACTGCGAGGATGCCTACACGGTCCCACCAGGTGGCGAAGTCGATGTTGCGCGGGATGAGTCGGAACTTTCCCGCTTCGGCGGTTTGGGTTGGGGGGGTCATGGTGGTTCCTACTCGGCTGTTCCGGTGGCGTGGCTCATTACTTGTTCTTCGGTGGCGGATGCAGAGGGCAGCTCCGCAACGATGCGCCCGTGTCTCATGACTAGGATCCGGTCGGATGTGCCGAGCGCTTCGGGAAGGTCGGATGAAACCATGAGGATGGCTTTGCCTTGTCCGACCAGTTGGTCGATCAGCTCATAGATTTCGCGTTTGGCGCCGATGTCGACGCCGCGGGTTGGTTCGTCGAGGATCAGGAGATCTGATTCGGTCAGCAGCGTCCTGGCGAGGATCGCTTTCTGCTGGTTTCCCCCGGAGAGGCTGCGGGACGGAAGGCCGATCGCGCTCTGGCGGAGGCGGAGGAAGTCCATCATCTCGAGGACGGAGCGGCGGATCTTCCCGCGTTGGAGGACCCCAGATGTGGAGAAGCGGTCGAGGGATGACAAGGCGATGTTGTCCTCGACGGTGTGGTCGAGGAACAGTGCCTCGGTCTTCCGGTTCTCGGGGACCATCGTGACCCCGTTGCGGATCGCGGCGAGTGGAGCGCCGGCGTAGTAGGGCTTCCCGCGGAGGGTGATTTGGCCTCCTTGAGCTTTCTCCGCTCCGAAGATCAGGCGCGCCATCTCTGTGCGCCCTGAGCCGATCAGGCCTGCGAGGCACACCACCTCACCTGCTCGGACTGTGAAGCTGACTGGGCCGACGCCGTTGCCGTGGAGATCCTTCACCTGGAGGAGGGGTTCGCCGAGTTGACGTGGGTGGTGGGTGTAGAGATCCTGGATGTCGCGGCCCACCATCATGCGTACGACGTCGGCCGGTTGAATGTCGGTGCGCTCGCGGGTGCCGACGTATCTGCCGTCGCGGAACACGGTGACCCGGTCGGCTAGCTTCCAGACCTCCTCCATGCGGTGCGAGATGTAGATCAGCCCCACTCCCCTGGCCCGTGCATCCTCGATGATTCGGTAGAGCTCTTCGGTTTCAGCGCGGGAGAGTGCGGCGGTGGGTTCGTCGAGGACGAGGATGCGGGCATCTTCGCTTGATGCGCGGGCGATCTCGACCATCTGCTGCATCCCGATACTCAGGGAGCCGAGTGCACGACTGGGGTCGATGTTCAGGCCGATCAGGGATAGCTTGGCCTGCGCGTCGCGGTGCATTCTCTTGCGGTCAAGGGCCCCGAACCGGGTGGGTTCGACTCCTAG
>NZ_JBUZNN010000027.1:0-4784 GCF_055326235.1 Tessaracoccus yangjingae
CCTCGATATTTCATGACGGGCGTGTGTGGGGCTGGTCGGCGCCGGTGGCGTCGGGGTTGTTCTGATTCTTGCAGGTGGGTGTGACAAGACCCCGCGTGACGTCTGCGGTGCGGGTTTCCAGGCCGGGAGCTGCCAGATTCAGAGGGTCATGTGGAGGACAGGGTCAGGTGGCTGGTGCCGGGAGGTTTCGGAGTCGGCTGATGCTGTCGATGATCAGCTCGGCCCAGCGGGATCGGTCGCTGAAGTGGACGACGGTGCGGCGGGCTCTTCTGGCGAGGGTCGCGGGGATGGTGTAGAGCCGGTAGCGGAGCCGTTTCGGTTCCCAGCGGCGGGCTTCATGACCGGCCAGCGCCAGCATCGCGCTCCAGGCCTGCAACTCGGAGGCCAGGGCGACGATCTGGCACCAGATCCGATTCTGGTCGAACCCGTGCAACGGGAGGTTGGCCAGGCCTGTGTCTTTCGCGATCCGGATCCGGTCTTCGCAGCGGGCGCGTCGACGATGCCTGAGCTCCAGCTGCTGGAGGGTGCCGAGGGTGGTGTTGGTGGCGAAGGCGGTGAGCCGGTAGCCGTCGACGTCGTCGAACCGCAGCTGAGCGCCGGGGTGGGGCCGTTCTCTGCGGACGATCACCCGCATCCCGGCAGGCCAACCGTCGAGATCCAGCAGTCCGGTGAAGTCAGCAAGATCGGCCCCCTCGCGAGCCTCGCCATCGCTGTTGAGGGCCGGCACCCAAACCCACTCAGGGACCAAGTGGTAGAGGTCGGGGGTGTCCATGGGGAGGGTGAACCCGACCGAGTACGCCACCCTGCGCCCGGTCAGCCACTTGGTGAACTCCTTCGTGCCGCCGGCCCCGTCCGCGCGGATCAGCACGCGGCGTCCGGGCCGCGGGTTCCGGTCGGGGAGCTGCGCGAGAGCTTGTTTGGTGACGGTGATGTGATCGGCGGCGGTGTTCGAACCGGCGTTCCCGGGGCGTAGGTGGACCTCCAGGGCTTCGCCGGTGCCCTCAGGTCCGTGGTCGGCGAACGCCAGCAACGGGTGGAACCCGAAGCCTCGCTTGAACGTCGCAGCCGCGCGCTGCTTCTCCGAATGGGCGGTGATCAACGACGCGTCCAAGTCGATGATCACCGGATCCTCGGCAGTCGACTCGTGGTCGGGGGCATGCTCACCGGCCAGGGCCCAGACCGTGGCGCGGGCCTGCTGCCTAGCTCCCGCGATCGCCTTGATGGCCTTGTCCGCATCCGCAGCGAGGGCCGCGATGAGCCGCGACACAGTCGGATCCGACGCCACCGGGCCGTAGACCCCTGGTTCAGCACGCAGGGTAGCGAGGTCACTCAACGCTTCACCGCCGAGCACCAGCGACACCGCCAGATCACAGACGATCTTGCCTGGGTCGTGGACCGCCAACGGTTTCCGCCACCGAGACAGCGCCTCCGACAGGGCCCGGTCCAGGCCGGCCGCGCGGATGGTTTCGGTCAGCAGGATCCCGCCAGCCTGCCCGACCGCGGTCACCTTCGCGGTATCGACATGAACCCTGGGATACGAGCCGGTACTCTTCACCTCGAAGGTGCTCCTTCTTGTTGGTCGATGTTTCTCTAGACAAGTCACATCATCCCAAGTCAGGGGCACTTTCGCTATCTCAGGCCACTACAGTCCACCCACCGTCATGAAAGCACGAGGCTAACTGGCCGTTGGCCGTCCTCGAGTGCCCGCGCCACGAGGGGCGACACGTCGGCTGCCGGGTTGCGCCAGTCAGCACGCGACGGATGGGTCACGCTGACGACCTTCAGACCTCCTGGAGCAAGGTATGTCGCACTCTTCCAGCCACGGTTGTTCCGCTCGACGAATTCATCAATCTCCTGGTGAGCGCCATACTGCCGGCGGACGAACTCACCGGCACGCTTCCCAAAGCAGACGACGACCTTCACACCGAGAGTACGAATCACCGCTTCGTGGAACGGCCAGCAGAGGGCGGCCAATCGTTCAAAATCCTTGGCAAGGTCTGACTCGCTACGCGTTCGCGAGAGCACCACACAGCTGGCCGGGACCTCAGTTGGCTTGAGGGACACCTTGCGAAGCAAGTGGCGAACATTGTGGTCGATACGGGCGGCCGGCTTCCATGTGTGCGTGACGTAGGCCGAGTAGACGGGTGGGCCGGCTTTGAGTTGCTGGAACTGCTGGCGCACTGTCTCCGCTCCGTCACCTCCTGGGTCACCACCGGGGTTGAGACCTAGGAGGTAGAGGGGCCGCTGGCCAGTGAAGCCAGCTTCCCCGGTATAGAACGCGTGTCCCGGAACGTCCAACAATTCCTCGGGAATCAGCGCGGCGAAGCCATCGACCCCGGTGGCGCTCACTTCTGCTCCTCAGCTTCGTCGAGGTAGACGACTCTGAAGGCTGCGGCTGAGAGGCCTGCGTCACCGTATTCATTGCTGAGGATGTGGCGAACAGAATCGACGAGGGCGCGGTACCACGATGCGGGAAAGCCATGGTGGGTCCCGATGCGTGGAATCATCATCACAGCATCGGGTGTGGCGAGCAGGTGCTCGGCACAGGGCCTCGCTGCGAGTTCCCCCATCGCGGTAGAGATGATGTCCATCTCGGCTACGACCCCCGTGGGAATGGATCGATGTCCGTTCTCCCAGCGCTGAACTGTTTTCAGCGCCACACCCAGTCGATCAGCAAGCCACTCCGCGCTCAGGCCGAGTTCCTCGCGCTTGTTCTTGAACTCGGCTGCCGTCAAAGAATCGCCCGCCGCACAGTGCACCGGATGGCTTGCAGGCAGAGCGCTGCGGGTAGTCGTGAGCGACGCACCGAAGTCGCTCGGGAGTGCTTCGAGAGCTTCGATGATCGGGCCTTCGGACTTGACGTTCTCCCATCCGAGCCCCTCAACGTGCTGCGGATCCGTGAACTGGACCGACCACCCACATCCACGGCATATCACCTGATAGCTGTACGTGGTGATGTCTTCGCTCGCACACTGCGGACATGACACAAACTGCTGACTCATGAAGTGTTCCCCTTAGGTAGTCGGTCGTGGCCTCCCGCCGTGACCTCACGCCAACCATACCGGTCCTAAGTTGGGACCGTCAAGTCACATTGAGGCCTCATCCGCTACATCGTCGGCGCCATCGTGCACGCCTGCGAGGACGGCCTGCTCGCCAAGGAGATGATGCTCAACGGTTTCGTGTTCACGGCACCCCAGAGGTGCTGCACTCCGACGGAGGCCCGTCGATGACCTCGAAAACCGTCCACACGTTGCTGTCCGATCTGGTGCATATTGCGCTGGGCGGGAGCCGGTGTTCCGTTGTGGGGTGAGCCGGTGTTCCGGTGACGGCTGAGCCATGGTGACGCCGGGGTCGGCCGCGGTTTCGCGTGTGGGACGTTCGTCGGGTCCGTGCCGTTGGGGCACGGTCGTGACGAGAGGGGTCGCCTTCAAATGGTTGACTGCAAGAGGATTCTTCAGCTTCGTGCTGAGGGGGTGAGCCAGCGCGGGATCGCTGACGCGTTGGGGTGTTCACGTAACACGGTGGCGGGGGCGTTCGCCGCGGCGGACTCGGCTGGTGTCGGGTTCGGGCAGGTGGCGGACCTCGGGGATTAAGAGGTCCACCACCCGTTGCTGCCGGAGCCGGTGAGGCCGGACTCTGGGCGGGCTGCACCAGATTTCGAGTATGTGCACCGGGAGCTGGGTCGGCCATCGGTGACATTGCTGGTGTTGTGGAACGAGTACGTGGCGAAGTGCCGCTCGACGGGCGAGGTGCCGTACCAGTATTCGTTCTTCAACGAACAGTACCGCCGCTGGATGAAGTCGACGGGGGCGTCGATGCGGATCCAGCGCAGCCCCGGGGAGTCGGTCGAGGTCGACTGGGCCGGGGACCCGATGTGGTTCGCGGACCCGCTGAGCGGGACCCCGACCCAGGCGTGGGTGTTCGTGGCGGCGTTGTCGTTCAGCGCCTACACCTATGTGGAGGCATTCACCGACATGACACTGTCGTCGTGGATCGAGGGCCACGTGCATGCGTTCGAGCAGTTCGGGGGCGTGGGTCGGCTGCTGGTGCCTGACAACCTCCGCACGGGCGTGTCGCGGGCGGACCGGTACGAGCCGGCGTTGAACCCGGCCTACGCCCAGTTGGCGGAGCATTACGGCACCGCGATCATCCCGGCCCGCGTGAAACGTCCCCGCGATTATCCCGAGGGTTCGGTTATCCCGAGTCTGGAGCGTGGGGCGGTGTCGGCTTCGGGATGGTGGCTGTCTCCTCGGGATAACGGGGCGTGGTTGTGTGGGCTCATCTTTGTCGGTTCTCACATGGAGGTGAGCAGGAGATGAGCAGTTCTATCCGGTGAGGTGGTCACCCGGGCGGAGTTGGTGATCGACGAGTTCGGGCATGCGGCGTCGACGCGCTGGCAGTATCGGGCGGCCTGGGGTGAGTTCGAGGGGTTCTGCGCCGGGCACGGGCACGTCGGGGTGAGTGACGAGGCGGTGTCGGCGTTCCTTCTGTTCGTGGCAAACGAGTACGCGCAGGGGAAGATCAAGGCGTGGAAGATGCTCCTATGGATGTCAAGCGGCGTTGAGGTAGTCGCGGTAGGCGTTCGCGAGTTGGATGTTGAGGCGGGTGCCGCGTTCGAGTTCGCTGATGCGTGCGGGGACGGTTCCGAGGTGTTCGGCGGCCTGGGTGAGGGTGAGCCCTCGCAGGTGTCGGAGGGGACGGAGGTCGTCGATGCGTGGTGCGGGTGCGGGGTGGACGAGGAGGTGCCAGGCCTCGCGGGCGATGGCGCGTTTGAGGCAGCGCAG
>NZ_JBUZNN010000028.1:0-4775 GCF_055326235.1 Tessaracoccus yangjingae
TGTCGATGCCGAGTGAATACTGACCCCGTGGCGCCGAGTGAATTTTGACCCCTCTCCGTCAGAGTGAGGGAGTGATCAGTGTGGAGGATTGGGCCGAGATCCGACGGCTTCATAGGTCGGAGGGGTTGGCGATCAAGGCGATCGCGCGCCAGTTGGGGGTGGCAAGGAACACGGTGAGGTCGGCGTTGGCCTCGGACGTTCCGCCCAGGTATGAGCGGGAGTCGCCGGGGTCGTTGGTCGATGCCGTCGAGCCGCAGATCCGGGCGTTGTTGGCGGCGACGCCGCGGATGCCGGCGACGGTGATCGCGGAGCGGATCAGCTGGGAGCATTCGTCGTCGGTGCTGCGGGCGAGGGTGGCTGAGTTGCGGCCGTTGTATCTGCCGGCGGACCCGGCGGATCGGACCCAGTATCGGGCCGGGGAGATCGTGCAGTGCGATCTGTGGTTCCCGCCGAGGGTCGTGCCGGTGGCTGACGGGGTGCTCGCGGCGCCGCCGGTGTTGACGATGGTGGCCGCCTGGTCGGGGTTCATCGCCGCCCTGTTGCTGCCGACCCGTCAGACCGGGGACCTGCTGGCGGGCATGTGGCAGCTATTGGCGGGGAGCTTCGGGGCGGTCCCGCGGATGCTGGTGTGGGACAACGAGGCAGGGATCGGGCAGCACCGACGCCTCACGGTGCCCGCGAGGGGCTTCGCCGGAACGTTGGGGACCAGGATCTATCAGACCAATCCCCGTGACCCGGAGGCGAAGGGGGTGGTGGAGCGGGCCAACGGGTTCCTGCAGACGTCGTTCATGCCGGGCCGCGAGTTCGTCTCCCCGGCCGACTTCAACACCCAACTCGCGGACTGGTTACCGCGGGCGAATCAGCGGCTGCTGCGCCGCACCGGCGCTAGACCAGCAGACATGCTGGCGTCGGAGGTGGCGGCGATGAGCAGCCTGCCGCCGGTGGCGCCGCTGGTCGGGTCGAGTAGCCGGGTCCGGCTGGGCCGTGACTACTACGTGCGGGTCGCGGGTAACGACTACTCGGTCGACCCCGCCGTGATCGGCCGGTTCGTCGACGTCGGCTGTGACATGGACACCGTCACCGTCACCTGCGCCGGCCAACCCGTGGCCTCTCATGCGCGGTGTTGGGACCAGCGGCGCACCCTCACCGACCCTGCCCACGTCGCGACCGCGAAGACGCTGCGGGCGGCGCACCAGAAGGCTGTCCGCGTCGATGCCCGCGGCGTGGGCGAAGACGTCGGACTCCGGCCGTTGAGCGTCTACGACGACCTGTTCGACCTGCCCGGCATCGACCCGGCGAGCGCGTCCGGGGCGGTGGCCTGATGAGCCTCACCGCGAGGGACCTGACCGGCGAGATCGGGTTCCTGGCCCGGGAGCTGAAGACCCCGGTGATCGCTGAGACGTTCACCGACCTCGGTGACCGGGCCCGCGCCGAGGGCTGGTCCCACGAGGAGTACCTCGCCGCCGTCCTCGGCCGCCAGGTCGCCTCCCGCACCGCCAACGGCACCCGGCTGCGGATCTCGGCCGCTCACCTTCCAGCCGTCAAGACCGTCGAGGACTTCGTCTTCGACCACATCCCCGCCGCGTCCCGTGACCTGATCGCGCACCTGGCCACCTGCACGTTCATCCCGAAACGCGAGAACGTGGTCCTCCTCGGCCCACCCGGCACCGGGAAGACGCACCTGGCGATCGCGTTGGGCATCAAGGCCGCCGAAGCAGCCCATCCCGTGCTGTTCGACTCTGCCACCGGCTGGATCAACCGGCTCGCCGCCGCCCACGCCTCCGGCGCCCTCGAACGCGAGCTGCGCCGGCTGAAACGCTACCGCGCCTTGATCATCGACGAGGTCGGCTACCTGCCCTTCGACACCACCGCCGCGGCCCTGTTCTTCCAACTGATCGCCTCACGCTACGAGACCGGCACCGTCATCGTGACCTCAAACCTGCCCTTCAGCCGCTGGGGCGAAACCCTCGGCGACGACGTCGTCGCCGCCGCGACCATCGACCGCCTCGTCCACCACGCCCACGTCATCGGGCTCGACGGCGACTCCTACCGCACCCGCGGCCACCGTCGCCAACCAACCAAGTAGAACCAACAACAACCATGAGAGGGGTCAATTTTCGATCGGCAACAGGGGGTCAGTTTTCGTCCGGCGTTGACACCCCAAACCATGTATGCACCGACGGCAACCCATCGCCGAGCACGTCGGCCGCACGGCGGACGCCGCCACGCGGACCCCGTTAGCCCTCGAGGGACGGAGATGACCCGTCGACACGTCGCCATCTTCGGCGACGTGCCAACGCCTCCCTACGATTGGGTCCATGCCCGCGCGGGCAAGAGCTCTGCGTGGGGGGTAGTGATTCCGGTCTCCGAACGCAATGAACTTCATCTTCTGGCCCAACCCCCCCGGAGCTGCCAGTCGATGGATCTGGACACTCACCATCTACCGCACAATCGCTGGCGGCCATGTCAGGCAGATCGCCCGCGGTGTTGCTCCGACCCGGGGCGCAGCCAGTCTGCAGCCGAAGCATCCGCACGCGTCTGCCTCACTGAGGCCCCTGGCGCGCGCTAAGAGCGAATCTCAGCCCGGTGCTCCACCCCCCGCGAGACTCCCCACAGTTGGCCGGCAGTCCCCGGCCCAGACCCGGGAAGCGGGGCGAGGAAGTTGAGCGTTGACACGCCGAAGGTGGGCTGCTAGGGTCAAGCTAATCGTTTATCTGAGCTAGCGAAGAGCGCATGGGAAGATATAAACGTTTATATGTCGCAAGGAAGCGGTGACACCGGTGAAGAAACCAACACTCAACGACGTGGTCCGGGAGTCGGGGCTGTCCATCTTCACGGTGTCGCGTGCGCTGAACGGTGCGGAGGGTGTGTCGACGGAGAGCCGGCTGAGGGTACTTGAAGCGGCGAAGAGCATCGGGTATGTGCCGAACAAGGCGGCTCGGGCTTTGCGGACGCAGTCTCCGGGTCCGGTGATCGTGATGACGGCTTCGACGGCCAACTACTACTACATCGACATGATCGACGGAATTCAGGCCGGGTTGCGTGAGGCGAAGATCGCGATGAGGTTCGCGGACCTGGCCCCGTCGGGTGAGTTTGACGCCGCGCTTGAGGACGCTGCGGTTGAAGAGGCTATGCAGTCCCGGGCGACGGGGCTGATCTCAACGCTGACCCTGAGCCCTGAGAACTACGTGAAGCTGACCCAGTGGGGCATCCCTGCGGTGTTCGTTGACTCTCAGGCGCCAGTCTCGCCGTTGGGTGCCGCCTCGGTGACCACTGATAACGCTGATGCGACCGCTCAGGTGGGTGAACACCTCGCGTTTCACGGTGTGAAGGATTGGGTGTTGCTGATCTATCCCCATCTGTGGTCCACGCGCGCTTCCCGCGAGGCGGGTCTTCGAGCCGCCGCCGCACGTCATGGTGCGGCGCTGACGGTGCTCGAAAGTCACAATGATCCGACCTCGGCCCGAGCAGTCCTCGACGGCTACCTGTCCCAGCGCGGCAGCCGGAAGCCCTTCGCCCTCGTGGCTGGTAATAACCCAATGCTTCAGGGGGCGTTCACGGCGTTGCGTGACCGTCGCCTACGGATACCGGAAGACGTGGTGCTGATCGCGTTCGACGAGTTCGCGTGGGCGCCGCTCCTCGATCCTCCCCTGACTGTCGTCGATGAGGACTCCCGGTCCATCGGCGAACTCGCGGCCCGAAAGCTCACCGCGATCATCAAACGGAGCGCGGCACAGGGCAGCGGCTCCTTCGGTCCCGTCTACACCGCTGGAGACGTACAGGAGGTGAAAGCCAGTCTCCTGATCCGGAAGTCATGCGGCTGCTGACCGGGCTCAATCGCCCTTCCCGCGCCGTCCCCTTCACCCCCCCTCCCGCGTTGCGTTCGCCCCAGAGTTGGGGCGACACACTCTCTGTACCCATTTTCTGAGTAAGGAAACCTCCCATGAAGAACACCAAGAAGGCCTTCGCTGGCTCCCTCCTGGCCCTGTCTATGCTCGCTTTGGGCGCCTGCACCTCCGGTGACGTGCAGACCAGCGCCTCAGGCTCTGGCGCCGCTGTGGTTCCTGACAAGATTGAGTCCATCGCGCTGATGGTCCAGGACATGTCCAACCCCTTCTTCTCAGCCATGACCACCGGAGCTGAGGATGCGGCCGAGGAGCTCGGGGCCACGATCAACGTCCAGGACGCGCAACTGGATCTGGCGAACCAGAACACCCAGATCGATGCGTTCATCCAGCAGGGCGTCGATCTGATCGTCATCTCCGCCGTCGATGAGGATGGCATCGCTCCCGCGATCGAACGGGCTCGGGCGGCCGGGACCATCGTGATCGCCGTCGACACCCCTGCTGTGGGCGCCGACGCGGTGGTCATGACCGACGCCGTCGAAGCTGGCGAGGTTGCCTGCCGCTACCTGTTTGAGCAGATGGGCGGCGAGGGGAACATCCTCATCGTCGACGGCACCCCGATCCAGACGATCATCGATCGGATCACCGGTTGCGAGAACGTGATGGAGGAGTTCCCCGGCATCGAGGTCGTCGGCCACCAGGCGTCGAAGAACGACCGCGCCACAGGCCTGACGGTGACCACGGACATGCTCACCGCCACCCCCGACGTACAGGGCATCTTCGGCATGAACGATCCCTCTGCCCTCGGCGCCGTACTGGCAGTGGAACAGGCGGGACGCGCTGATGACATCATCGTCGTCGGAATCGACGGCAGCCCCGAAGCAGTCGAGGAACTCAACCGCGACGGCTCTCCCTTCGTCGCCTCCGCCA
>NZ_JBUZNN010000029.1:0-4548 GCF_055326235.1 Tessaracoccus yangjingae
TGGGGGTGTTCCGCGATGCGCTGCAGGACGGTGATCGCGGCTGCACGCAGCTCCGGGGGCGCGGTCTCGGTGAGCAGGATCTCGTGGATCCCCTTGAACACCCGCTCATCTGCGCTGTTGTTGCCGGTGCCTGATCTGAGTGCGGCATCCAGGGCGTCCGGGGCCGTGGGCAGGGATGTGATCGTTGATTGGTCTTGTCCGGTGAGCAACCAGAACTGCTGGTCACCGGTGCGCCGGCTCCACAGCCAGCCGTCACGGTCGATGTAGTCATCGAAGTAGGTGACGCCCGAGTCGACTGGCATCGGCTGCTGAGATGAGCCCTGGCCAGCGACGCTGTGTTGCTCCTCCACCCTGACCACGTGCAGGAACGCGTCGGGCTCTCCCACGGGCGCAGCGGCGGCCGCGACGGCCACCGGCCCCAGCATCGCTACGGCCGAAACGTATCGAGGTGACGGCAGGTTGCGGGGTGTGGCCAGCGTCGGTGAACTACTGCCAGTCACCCCAGCCACTGGCGGGTCGGCAACGGAGTGGCCATTGAGGGTCACCAGCGCCTGGAACGCAAGCCCCAGCACAGCCAGGCCCGCTACCGCGGCAGCGACCGCCGCCGGCCAGCGGCGGCTGCGGCGGATCGGCACCACACTGGCACGTGCCTGCACCTCGTGGAACACCGATTCCCGGCGCTGGGCATCGAACTCGGCATCGATGGCCTCATCGGTGGGCCGAATGGACTCAATGTCGCGCATGTCAGTCATACCTTTCCCCGGACAGGTCGCAGCACGGGTGCCGCGGCTGTGGATGGTTCCATCAGGTCGGTGAGCCGGTGGCGGGCCCGTGAGAGCCTCTTCGTGAATGCCGGCGTTGAACATCCCGCCACCGCGGCGGCACTGGTGTGGTCCAAACCGTCCCAGCCGACCAGGAGGAGGGCTTCGCGCTCCTCGTCGCTGAGGCGACGCAGAGCATCGAGGAGGAGCTGCCGGTTCACCACCAGGCTGGCCATCGACTCGTGGCGTCTGTCACGAGAACCCGCAAACAGTGCGTCGGCGAGCCGGTCGCGGCGCTGCCGCGCACGATGCTGGTCCACGAGCGCTCGCTTCGCCGTGACAATCAGCCAACCCATCGGATCGGCGTCAAGAGAGGCCAAGTGGCGCCACGCCTGGACGTAGACCTCAGCCAACACCGACTCGGCCACATCCGGATCGGCATGCCGCCGCAGATAGGCATAGACACGACGCGAGGTGCCGTCATACAACCGCCGGAAAACCTCGTCCCCTGGAGCATTCACATCCCGTATACGTTCCTCACCCACCCGATATGACTGTGCACACCAAAATACTTCCGCGACGCTCCAAATGGACCCGGCAGCACACCCCCCAGAACAGGGGTACCGGCCCCCGGGAAGAACGACATGGGAGACGACCACGGCGCCTCCCGCACACACCAAAGCGCACCAGCACCCGTGGACCTCAGCAGCAGCGAGGTGAACCCACAACAACGACACACATGGCATCAGCAAGACACACGGTGACGAGGAACCCGATGCCACAACAGTCGGCGCTGAACGAAGGCTGCCGCGCAGGTACCCTGACTGCGCACGGCGCGCAGGCGAAGGAGGCCAGGAGTGGTGCGATTCATCCTCGAACTGCTCACCGGACTCTCCGCCGCGGCGATCGTCACCGCGGCCGTCATGGTCACGATGTTCTACCTCGGCCCCTGGGCCGATCCACCTGGGATGGACGAACTCTGGTGGCTGCTCGCTGCAGCGGCGGTCCTACTCGCATCTTGGCGATGGTGGGCACGCCGACGAACACCTTGAACACGCGAGCACCACCCATCGCGGCAGACATCAGTGCGTTCGCCTGAGCAACTCTGCACTGGCATGGCGGCCGCCGTTATCGCGCTCGGCGCGCAGCTGGATGGCGGCGCCAGGAAGCCTTCGGGGAGGGTCAAGCGGGCGGCGTCGTAGCGTGAGCTGGTGACCCAGGAGTCAGTGATCCCTTGGAGCTGAACCGCCGCGGGTCAGTAGCCCGATGACTGACACAGCGATCAGAAAAGAGCCCACCAGAGCAACGAAATCGAGAGTCCCGCCCCAGACCAACGACAGGAACTGCAACGGCTGCGACAGGGTGGGGGCCGTGGTGAAGACGAACCAGGACGGGACGGCGGTCCCGATCACAGCGAAGAACCCCAACAGCCCACCCAGAACAAGGCCACGACGACGCGTTCTGGCCACGGGTCCTGGCCAGAACCCCCGGGCGCCGGCGCTGAACACCGCCGCACCCGCGAGCAAGATCCAGAAGACGGCGTGCAGGACGGCGTCCGTCAGAGCCCAGCCGGGTCCACCCTGAAGCAGAGTCCTGGCCGCCCATGTGGCGATCGCCGCAACGCCACAAGACGCGGCCACCACGCCCAAAATGCGCGGAGAAACCACCCTCTTGGCTTGCTCGGCAACCATCGACTTCGACCGCGACTCCATGACAGAACCCTAGAGGCCTTGGGGGTCAGGCCCCCAAGTGAACATGCAGGTTGCTGGAGGAGCTGACCCTGATCAAGGGGCCAAGAGGCGGAGGATCATGGAGGCAGCGTCATCGCCACCGGCAGCACCCAATGCGGCAATTGCGGATGTTCCAGAGGTGGCTCAGGAGGCCTCTGAGAGGCGTTGCACGACGTACTGGTTGAGGCTGAGGTGCTCTTCGGCAGCTTGGATCGCGAGGCGGCGGTGCAGGCTTTCCCCGACACGGAGGTTGAACTTGCCCGAGTAGCTCCGCTCCGACAGCGGTTCGGGGACGGCCTCACTCTCCGCCGCCAAGTCGGCCACGGTGTCTGCGACCAGGTCAACCAGCCCCTCCAAGGCCGCTGGCTGGGAGTCGGCGAGCCACGACAGCGAGGGGAACTCGGCGCAGGTGGCGACGAACTCGTCGTCTTCGACCGACCACGTCACTCGGTAGGTATAACGGGACACGTCGGCCGTTTCGGTGTGGGACATCACTTCGCCTCCTTCTTGTCGATCGCGGCCAGCACCTGCCGCACCTGGTACGACTTGGCCTGGCCATTGCTGTTCTGGATATTCACCCGCGGATCACCGGGCCAAGGGGCCTTGAACACCGCGTGTGATCCGCCGGTTCTGCGGGGCGGACCGAAGTAGTGCTCGCAGACCTTGTGGAGGTCGTCGAAGCGCACGTTCTGTGGACTCTTCCGCATCGCTGCCACGAGCTTGTCCACGGTCGCCACAGCGATATGGTACCGCAGGTAGTACCACCGTCAAGCCTAAAGCGGTCGATCTTCACCATCCGGATCACATCAGGAGCGGCAGAGTCGGATGTTGCGAGGCTTCAGCCAACTCCCTGGGTTCGAGCCTGTCGGCAGCCCGAGGGACGACCCGTGTCTGACCGACCGACGGTCGCGCGCCCGGGGTCGAGCGAATGCGTCAGTGAGCCCAAGCGGGCCATGCCCGATCTCGCGTATGGTCGTGTCCATGCGGAGCCCACTCGCGCGTGAGGACGTTAGCATCTGGCCCGCGACCGAGGACCGCTTCACAGACGCATGCGCGGCCGTGAGCCCAGGCTGCTGGTGCGTGCTTCCCCGATTCGGGCCGAAGGACACCCCTGACGGTCGCGAGGCGAAGTTCAAGGAACTGCTGGTTGGCGACGTGCCCCCAGGCCTGATCGCGTACGTGGACGGCGAGGTGGCCGGTTGGCTTGGCTTCGGCCCTCTGGAGCTTCTGCCGGCCGTGAAGAATTCCCAGCGATTGACTCAGGTCGACCTGGCTCCGGCCTGGACGGTCGTCTGCTTCCGCATCCGGAGGAAGCACCAAGGCCGCGGGCTCGCACGGCTCCTGCTCCAGGCAGCGGTCGACTACGTGCGGAAGGCCGGCGCGCCGATCATCCAGGCCTACCCCGCCGACACCAGCGACGGACGGATGAACTCGACGGCGGCCTACGTAGGCACCACCACGCTCTTCGAATCCGAGGGCTTCGAGCGCATCACCAAAACCGTCGCGACGGCCGCCAACCACCCTCGCTGGCTCATGCGGTTTCGACTCGACTAGGTCAGGCCCGCGGCAGTTTCGGGCGTTCAGGCGGTCCGTGACCCGGCCGTGTCATCCAGTTCGTTGAGGACACTTCTCGTCAAGCTCGAGGGTCACCCCGCCTCAGACGCGGGCTGCAACCCGAGCCTCCACCGCGGAGACGGTCCCCCAGTGCCACCGCCCACGTTCAACCGGGCCCTAGGCCACCGCCACTACCGCCACTCCCCCGCGGACATCGCCACCCGCCACCCCCAGGTGCCGAAGCCGAGCGCGCGGAAACGAGCCCGCAGCGGCACCCTCTGTTCCGCCCCCTGAGCGTGGACCCCCGCACTGGCGTCCCGCCACCGCGGACACCCTCGACGCCGACACCGACATCTCCACCGCAGCGACCAACACCGCCACGGAACCGCTCGACTGACCACACCGCACGGCGGCACTCAGCCAGCCAGAGGCCACGCCTCGGATCGGCGAAGGGGCCAATCGGCAGGTTCGGTGTCGACTACGGCACCAAACCTGCCAATGTG
>NZ_JBUZNN010000003.1:0-389313 GCF_055326235.1 Tessaracoccus yangjingae
TGGCGGAGGCGACGAAGGGAGAGCCGTCGCGGTTGAGTTCCTCGACTGCTTCGGGGCTGCCGTCGATTCCGACGACGATGATGTCATCAGCGCGTCCCGCCTGTTCCACTGCCAGTACGGCGCCGAGAGCGGAGGGATCGTTCATGCCGAAGATGCCCTGAACGTCGGGGGTGGCGGTGAGCATGTCCGTGGTCACCGTCAGGCCTGTGGCGCGGTCGTTCTTCGACGCCTGGTGACCGACGACCTCGATACCCGGGAACTCCTCCATCACGTTCTCACAACCGGTGATCCGATCGATGATCGTCTGAATCGGGGTGCCGTCGACGATGAGGATGTTCCCCTCGCCGCCCATCTGCTCAAACAGGTAGCGGCAGGCAACCTCGCCAGCCTCGACGGCGTCGGTCATGACCACCGCGTCAGCGCCCACAGCAGGGGTGTCGACGGCGATCACGATGGTCCCGGCCGCCCGAGCCCGTTCGATCGCGGGAGCGATGCCATCCTCATCGACGGCGGAGATGACGATCAGATCGACGCCCTGCTGGATGAACGCATCAATCTGGGTGTTCTGGTTCGCCAGATCCAGTTGCGCGTCCTGAACATTGATCGTGGCCCCGAGCTCCTCGGCCGCATCCTCAGCACCGGTGGTCATGGCGGAGAAGAAGGGGTTGGACATGTCTTGGACCATCAGTGCGATGGACTCGATCTTCTCGGGCACAGCTGCGCCACCTGAGCCTGGCGCGCTGGTTTGAACGTCACCGGAAGTGCAGGCACCCAGGGCCAGCACAGACAGGGCCAGCAGGGAGCCGGCGAAGGCCTTCTTGGTGTTCTTCATGGGGGTTCCTTACTTTGAAGAGAGGGAAAAGAGATGTACCTCGCCCCTACTTTGGGGCGCGCACAGGCGTGGAAGGATTGAGGGGGGACGGCTGGGATGGGGTGGATGGATCCCGGTCAGCAGCCGCAGGATTTGCGGATCAGGAGACTGGCTTTCACCTCCCGCACGTCTCCAGTGTTGTAGACGGGACCGTTGGAGCCGCTGCTCTTGGCTGCGCTTCGCTTGATGATCGTGGTGAGCGTCTGGGCCGCAAGTTCGCCGATGGACCGGGAGTCTTCATCGACGACCGTGAGGGGAGGATCGAGGAGGGGCGCCCACGCGAACTCGTCGAACGCAATCAGGACGACGTCCTCCGGTACCCGCAGGCTACGGTCCCGCAAGGCCGTGAATGCACCTTGAAGCAACGGGTTGTTACCGGCTACTAGAGCGAACGGAGTCCGATTGCTGTGCTGGGAAAGGTAATTATCGAGCACCTCTCGAGCCGATGTCGGATCGTTGTGGCTCTCGAGCACCGTCAGCGTCGCGCCATGGCGTTCTGCGGCCGTTCGGAGACCTGCCTCGCGGGCAGCGCGGGTCGACCATAGGTGGGGGTAGATCAACAGCACCCAGTCCTTCACGCCGTGAAATGCTAGGTGCTCACCTACCTGGGCGGTGGCATCAGCGTTGTCGGTAGTCACCGAGGCGGCACCCAACGGCGAGACAGGCGCCTGAGAGTCAACGAACACCGCAGGGATGCCCCACTGGGTCAGCTTCACGTAGTTCTCAGGGCTCAGGGTCAGCGTTGAGATCAGCCCCGTCGCCCGGGACTGCATAGCCTCTTCAACCGCAGCGTCCTCAAGCGCGGCGTCAAACTCACCCGACGGGGCCAAGTCCGCGAACCTCATCGCGATCTTCGCCTCACGCAACCCCGCCTGAATTCCGTCAATCATGTCGATGTAGTAATAGTTGGCCGTCGAAGCCGTCATCACGATCACCGGACCCGGAGACTGCGTCCGCAAAGCCCGAGCCGCCTTGTTCGGCACATACCCAATGCTCTTCGCCGCCTCTAGGACCCTCTCCCGGCTCTCCGTCGACACACCCTCCGCGCCATTCAAAGCGCGCGAGACGGTAAAGATGGACAGACCCGACTCCCTGACCACATCGTTGAGTGTTGGCTTCTTCACTGGTCCCACCGCCTCCTCGCGATATCTAAACGTTTATGTCGAAGCACATGAAGTTGCCAGCGGCAAATAAACGATTAGCAGGAGCCTAGCATCAGGATGTTGGCCGTGTCAACCAGCCACGGACAGAGCAGGCACAGAGTCACGAGTGCGCTTCATGACTGCACGTTTCGAGCAAGCAACGGGTACCGCATCTTCACAGGTGTGGTGCGCGGGCGTGGGTCACCGAACCCGGGTGAGTGCGTCCCTCCGTCGCCGCCTCAGCTCTCCCCGGGACTTGGCGGCGTGCTCGCTTCTGCGACGTCGGTCCGGGTCCGACGTTGTCTTCCGCATCTTCACGACCGCCTGATCACGTCGATAAGGCCTGCTGCGCGGACGACGGCCTTCGGCCCAGCGTCGACGGAAGGAGCCACCTAGGCATCACCCGGCGATCCCTCTCGACGACGGGTCAGCAGACTCCCAAGCGCCCAGGAGTTGGTGGGTGTGTGTACCGGCCTGACTGCGCTGCTGTCGCGAGTCATCGGACAACCTGGGCCGAATCGGCTCGCAACTGTCTGACCCGACTGGCAGGCTTCCCGGTACGTCCAGCCGCACACGATCAGGCTTCGGGAACCTCGGCGAGCGACTATGGAAACCCACAACACCGTTCTGCCTCGTCGACAACCAACACCCCGGCCTCATCATCGAATGGGTACTGCGCGAGGAATGGCACGCCCGAGTCGCCTGGCTCGACCACCCCGACCTACGCATCAGCGAACTACCAGCCAGCCGACTCACACCCCAGACGGTCGCAGCAACGTAGAGCCTGCTCAGAATGACCGTCCACACCGCCAAGAGCGGCGGTTGAGGACGCGGTCGCCCTCGGGAGCGGCGTCCGAAGGCGACCCTGACCGCGGCATGTCCGGATGCGTTTCGGGTGGGGTCTAGTCGGCCGTCAGGCGACGCATCGGGGTGCTTGGCCACGGGGCGCTGCGCAGGCTCCATACGTCAGCACATCTACGCGCTCACCACCGACGAGGAACTTCTCCCGCTCGATGCCCTCCTGCACGAACCCCGCGGCGTGTGCCACGGCTGCGGAGGCGGGGTTGTTGGCGCGATGCCCCAGTTCGAGGCGCTCGATACCTCCGTCTCGCAGCGCCCAGTTGGCCACCGTCGCGGCCCGCTTGGTCAGCCGCGATGGCGGTGCGAATGGTGCGTTCCAGTACCAGAACCAACCCAGCCGGTTCTCGTGGTCGGCATTGAGCGCTACGACACCCACAAGCGAGCCGTCGGCATCCAAGGCAAAGGCGAAGGGGTTCTCGGAGAGACGCCGGGCGTAGGTGGCGGCAGAGGCAGGATCGCGGACGTCGCCTTGACGCGACATGTGCTCCGCCTTGAAGGCATCGAAGATCGCCTCGTCGTCGCTGGGCAGGACACGGCGGAGCACCGCGGGACGGCGCGTACTCATCGGTGCCGAGGCTAACAAGCCTGCAGTTCACAAGCTCGGAGCGCGGCATGTCCGGATGTTCGCGCGCGATCATTTCGTCAAGCCCGGAGGCTTTGATTGTGCCCGTCGGCGACGCGTGACACCATCCAGTTATGCCTGCTTCTGCCGCCGATGGCTTGCCCTTCCGCATCGTCAAGAAGGCAACGGACATGTTCGCGCGAGATACCGGCTTCAGCGGCCCCGAACTTCATGACCTCTTCTCCGAGCACACAGACGCCCTCGGCCCCTACCAAGGTTGGGGCGGTGGTGGAGCATCGCGGTGGCAGGTCTTCCAGGATGGCCTCAAAGCACTGCCCCCGGCCGATCAGCGAAGCCTTCTCCTGGCTCTCTGCGACTACGACGGTCCCAGCAAGTACGACCTTCCGTCCCAGGAGGACCGGGCCTCGCTTCGCGCGATGCTGCTAGCGGATTCTGCACCGGGTGCGGCGGCTGCGAGAACCGCGCTGGCCCAGTTGACGGACTGGACAGCCGTAACCAGAGCGTGGGAAGCCGCCTTGGCCAAGGTGACCGCTGATCCAGAAGGTGCCATCACTGCAACACGCACCATGCTCGAGAGCGTCTGCAAGCACATCTGCGATGAGCGGGGAGCCAACTACGAGGACGGCTGGGACTTGGCGAGGCTCTACAAGGCGGCGGCCACATCGATGGACATCGCTCCGGATCAGCACAGCGAGCAAATCATCAAGCAGATCCTCACCGGCGTCACCACTGTCGTTGGTGGGCTTGCGGCCATGCGCAACGCCTTGAGCGATGCCCACGGCAAGAGTAAGCGGGCGGTTCGACCGGCCCCCCGGCACGCGAAGCTCGCTGTCAACTCGGGTTTCGCTGTTGCCGGGTTCCTCATTGACACTCATGTGGAGAAGAAGGGGTCACTCACTGGGTGAAGGGTTTCGGCAGAAGGGGGCGCTGATGGACACCGATCGACCTGGCCGCGGCAGATCCGCGCGTTCGGAACCGCTGCGCGGAGGCGTCACCGTTGCGCTGGTGCCTGGGCCTGTGACCGCTTCCAGTTCATTGCCCGTCCGCGAGGTCGTGGTCACCCGGCGAGGATCATCACGGCTCGCCGATGGGCGCAGATAGGCAAATGCTGCGCGGCGAGGAGTGGGGCTACTCAGCGCTTTCGCCGCAGGAGCGAGATACTGCGGGCATGACGCCACTCCTCGCGGCCGACCTGCGGGCCACCCGGCTCCACACGGTAGCCATCCGTCTTGCGTGGGTGGTCGCACTGGCGGTCCTGTTGGTTGCGGAGGTGGCTGCGGGCGACGTAGCTCCCGTTGCACCCTGGGCTGGACGCCTGTGGCTCGCGGCGGTGCTGATTCTGACCTCCATCTGGGCTCTACCACGCTGGACCCTCGCCTGTGCGTCGTTGCTGGGATGGCTCCTCCCCTACGGTGGGGCCTCGTGGCCGTGGGGGTGGCGGGCGTGGGCGATCGCCTCCGCGCTGGCGCTCGCCTGGCTCCTCATCCCTCGCCGCGCCCAGTCGACGGCCAGACGGGCCCGCCCCGGGGGCGAGCGACCGTTCGAGCGTTCCTACGCCAACATCGGTGCCGAGGCCGGCCGGGTCGCGCTCGCCGCGACGGCGGTGGTCGTCGCGGTCCTGTTCATCATCGAGGTGATCTGGGGGACGCCTGAGTCGATGCTGCTGGGCCTCATCGCCTTCGTGCTGCTTCTGGGGCTCAGCGCCTGGCCGAGAGCACAGCACCGACACGCCGCGCGGTTGCGACTGATGGCCGAAGGCGGCCCCGCCCGGGAGGCGCTGCTCACCGAGGTGGACGGTGACCATTTCGTCGGGGCCGTCGATGACGACCGAGAGCGACTGCGCATCGTAGCTCTGGATGGCGTCGTAGACCGGGTAGACGCGGGGATCATCCAGTTCGCCCACGACGATGACGGCGAACTGATCAACCTCGACGACCTTGATGATGAGGATGTAGCCGACGTGCGCCGGGCGATGGCCGACCCGCGACGTTGGACTGCGCTGTGCGAAGCCGTGCACGGCCCGGCGCCAGAGACCAATGAACGGGTGGTGCTGATCGGCGAGCCACGTGACGGCGCAACGGTCGCAGTGATGCGCCAGGACGGCGCCACATGGCTCGGTGAACTCCGCGAGACCATGAAAAAGGCCCGGAACTGATCGGCCCACGCCCTTGCTTCACGGGTGGAGCAGCGCCAGCTCGCTCCATGACTACGGGCATTACCTCTGCAGGCCGAGTGGCAGACCGGATCGTGTGTGGTCGCCCCTACGGGAGTACATCCGCAAGTCCGTGCAACTCGCCGAGACTTCAGCCGCGCCTCGCGGCATGTGAGGATGTTCGCGATTGGCGGCAGTAGTGCCGACGTATTATCGCCGGAACACGGTCTGCGCTGGACGGGGCCAGCGCAGACCTGTCGTGGGCGCCTCCTTTCCCCCGAAGTGTCGCAGGGCTCTCTTAGCATGAGGACATGGCTCAGTGCACAGCACCCGTTGACGGTCACCGCACGGCGAGCGGCGTAGCAAACTGCCCCGCCTGCCGAGGTGGCCGTTCGTACTACAGGACCCCGTCCTACAATCCTCCGCCGCCTTTCCGCTACGGCAATGGCGACGGCATTTCGTCTGGCGGAGGCGATCGGACGACGTCGCGGCGCACCCGCAGCGGCGGCACGGCGACATACACGGCCACCGAAGAGCGAACGTTTGAGCCGCTGGCCCGTCAGGCCGAGGTCGTGGCGCGCGCCCATCCGGACCGGCGCGACATCTTCCTGTGCCACGCCTGGGATGATCGACAGGGGGCCGCTAGAGAGCTGTGTGACCTGCTCGTCTCATACGGCGCAACCGTCTGGTTCAGTGAGTACGACGTCGGGCTCGGTAAGTCGCTGCTAACAGAGATCGACAAGGGTCTGCGGAATTCCCGGGCCGGGATCGTGCTGGTGACCCCCGCAATGCTCAAGACCCTAGAGGCTGCGACGGGAATCGCGAGCAAGGAGCTGGCCGCGCTACTTGCCACTGACCGTGTGATCCCGGTGGCTCACGGTACGGACTTCGACGCGTTGCGGGACGTGAGCCCGCTGCTCGGTGCGCGTTCCGGATTGACTACCGGGGACACCTTGTCGCTGGATGAGGTCGCGAAGAAGATCGCGGCGGCGGCCGCAGCTGAGGCGGGCACGGGGACCGCGGCGTCCACCGCCGCGCCCCCTACCGGACATCGTCCAACCCCAGTAGACCGGTCCCACCTTGGCACGCCGCCCAGCGGCATGACCGAGCTCTCGCCGTGCCTGCTGAGTTCGGTGACCCGTGAGGCTGGGTTGAGTTCGGCGAACACGTCACCGGCCACGCTGGGACCGGTTCAAAGCGACCCTCGGGGATGGCTAGGCTGGGTCGTGTGACAGCGGATGCGGATGTCGATGTCTATAGTTCGGTCGAGAAGGTGGCTCGGTGGATCTATGGTGCGCGTGGTTCGCGTGATAGTTCACGCGGCCTGAGCGACATGGAATTGGGCAGCCTCTATAGCCTGCGGAGTGGCTCCCGGAAGCAGGGCAAGAGCGACTTCGCGCGGCGGGTAGGTTTGGAGATTCTGACTCGTGAGGCTGGCCTCGCTCGCACGGACACCTCGTCAAAGGCACACGTTCGCGTTCTTTTGGCCTTGATCTCGCTATTGCAGGACACGGCGGGCAGCAGGGCTTCATCACTCAACGAAACTGGTCGCGCAATGGCGCGTGACCTAGCGGTCGGCCTCGAGTCGGTACCCGATTGGGTCTCGAAATTCATTGGCAACTCGCGGAAGCCGCCAGCGCAGCAGGAATTACACAGGCTCACGGGTCTTACGCCCACCGGATGGAACGACCTTGCGGCTCGCCTTGCCGAGGAGGCGATCGCACGCCGGGTCCCAACTGTCCAGCGTATCGCAGACGCCACTTCCGAACCGCCCGATCTTAACGTTGCAGCGCGCCTTTCTCGGCTCGCAGACCGAGAAGATCGGTCTACGCGAACTGCACCCAAATATGACATGGGTGATAGCAACCTTCGCTTGCGTCGAGTTTCAGTTACCGGATTCCGTGGCTCTCCAGGCACCGTCGAGTTTGATTTGACGAAGCACGACAAGCCCGTGGACGTCCTATTATGGGGGGACAATGGGGTCGGTAAATCGACCCTGGTGGATGGGATTGAATTTGCCTTGCAACGCCGCGTCGATAGGTCAGCCGACTTCAACGGAGCGCTTCGTCCGTCCGTGCGGAATCTGAACGTTCCGAGCGCCATTTCGATCGTTGAGCTGAGCGACGGGTCCAGGATCGAGCGTTCACTAACAACCAATCAGGCGGGCCGAGATGAGCCCTCCTCCCTTGACGTTCGGCCTGGGTTTCGCATCGCGCCCGTTGTGATCCGACGTGCGGATATTCTCCGCTTCCTTGACACGGATGGGCTGTCTCGTGGCACCGTCTTCTTTGACTACTTCCCCGACCCATCCGGCGTGCTTGGTGTGCGCCCCGACGAGGAGCTCAAGTCGCTGGAAGAGGAGCGCTTCATCCTTCGTGTGGTCCGTGACGACGCGGCTAGCCAGCTCCGAGGCCTATACCCAGAGACCACGGACGATCTGACCAACGCGGCCCAGCTCGAATCATTCGTTGAGAGACTTCTGGATGCGGTTCCAGCTTCACAGCACCCAAACCGCATTGAGACTCTGCCGCAGGAGGTGCGGGGGCTGATCGGAGAGCTCCGGGCAACACAGCAGCGCCTGTCAGCGATTAAGAAACTGCTAGATCGCGGCGTTCAGACCTTGAACCCAATTGCCTATCGGTCACAACTCGAGCGCCTTGCGCCGATTCTTCAGACAGTTAGTGAAGAACTGACAGCCAACTTCAAGCGAGTCACCCACGCTACGCATATAGCTGCACTTCGCGTCCTGGTGGCGAAGTCTGGCCCGGTCAGCCTCGACGTAGTTGTCGAGTTCGAAAATGGCTCCTCCGCACTACCTCAGCAAGTGTTCAGTGAGGGGTACAAGGACCTAATCGCTCTCCTGTTCTTCTTGACGGTAACGCGGAAGGCGTCCGAGTTCGGTCAAGCGAAGGTCCTTGTTCTTGACGACGTCTTCCAGAGTGTGGATGCCAGCATCCGTCTGGGTGTGATGGATCTCGTGCTCGATCGTTTCTCAGGATGGCAACTGATCGTTACGGGTCATGATCGCGCTTGGCTGGAGCAGTTGAGAGGCCTATTCGTCCGTCGTGGACGGACGATCCTGGAACAGCGAATCGCGGGTTGGTCGTTCAGTGACGGGCTTGAGGTCACCAGTGCGGCACGTACTCGGGCGGACACACTGCGGGTGGGGCTCCATCAGACGGACGAACGTATGACGGCGTCTGCAGCAGGGCTATTGCTAGAGGAGATCTCCCAAGAGCTCAGCTGGCGAATCGGTGCCAGCGTGACGCGTCGTCCTGACGACAAGTACACCCTGGGTGACCTATGGCCAAGCGTTGCCAAGTTGCTTCGCAAGACGACCGTCGGCGATATCGTAGCTACCATCGATTTGCGGCTAGACCTCCGAAATTTGCTTGGCGCACACTTCAATGCTTGGGCGGATGAAGTACCGTGGAGTGATGTTAGCCGTCTAGCAAGTGACGTGCTGGCCCTTTATAGCGCGGTCCACTGTGAGGCTTGCGCCGACTGGGTTCAACGAGCCAGCGCACGACTGGTCTGTAGGTGCGGAGCACTCGTTCTCACGTAGTCGAAGCTGACCATCCCATCGTGCCCCAAGCGATTTCCTCCATTTCATGGCCCGAAAGACTCGCATCCACCTAGCTCGACATATCAACTAACAAATCATGATCCACAGTGCGGGATTCGCGTTGGCGTAGCCACAGCCTGAAGGGCCACCGTGTGACAGGCGTCAACAGGGCTAGTGAGGTGGCCCCGATGTGGAAAGGAGTTGCCCAGTACGTCTCGGCGACGGCAGCCAGTGGACCTAGTGGCTTGATATTTGGAGATACTGCGGAGGCCTGTCCCGTGAGGTAGCCGCCGGCCGCAGGGACGACCCACTTGGTCCTGTCAGCAGCGAGACCAATCGCTCTTCATGTGCTAGGCCGGCGGATCCCATTTTCTTTCCCCCATGCCCAGCATGGTCTGAATCGCGATCCCACTCAGAGGCACCCATGCGGCTACGCACCAGAGGATAGAGGTCAAGTTTTTGGGGCTGGCGGTCGACGCTACCTTGAGGGGAACACAAAGAGCGCCTTGTCACGACTATCAGCATGTCCGCGAACAGTCGCACATGGGCATGTGCGTGATGACGACCATCGGCATGTGCGGTCGACTTTGCCCCGACGGATGCCGACTGGCCACGCGCCCCCTGGGGAAAGTGGCGTACAGCTATGGCCACTCACGGCCACTTCAGGGGTCACACCAGGATCGGATCTGGCACGTATCTGGCACGCGAGCCATGTCGTGGCTTCTGAATGCGGTCCTGACAAGGTCAAAGACCTCGTCGGGCTGACAGGATTTGAACCTGCGACCCCTTGACCCCCAGTCAAGTGCGCTACCAAGCTGCGCTACAGCCCGCCGTCGCCATTTCTGGCAACTCGGATAGCTTAGCGACTTTGCCCGGACTTGGCACATCGGCCGTCCGGGACTCAAGAAGGGGTCGGGCGGACGCCCCGAAGGACGCCCGCCCGCTCGCGCTCCAACGGCTACCGGGTCACTCCTCGAAGCTGGCGTCGAGGGTGATCTCCACCCCGGCCAGGGCCTTGGACACCGGGCACTCGGCCTTGGCCGTCTGGGCGACCGCGGTGAACTGCTCGGCGTCGAGACCGGGCACGCGACCCACGACGGTGAGGTGGCTGGTGGTGATGCCGGTGCCGGGCACGAACGTCACGTCTGCCCGGGTGTCCAGGGACGCCGGGGGCGTGCCGTTCTTGGCCAGCATGTTCGACAGCGCCATGGAGAAGCAGGTGGCGTGGGCCGCGGCGATGAGCTCCTCGGGGTTGGTGGTTCCCGGTCCGGACTCGGCGCGCGCCGCCCAGGCGACGTCGAACGATGCCACGCCGGAGGTCACGAGCTCGACCCGGCCGGAGCCCTCGAAGAGGCTGCCTTCCCAGTGTGCCTGCGCGGTGTTGACTGATGCCATGGTTGGGTCTCCTTATCGTCAGCCCCGGTGGGGCCTCTGGTTCATCGGACCTCCACCCAACCACACCCCCGCGCCGGGGGGAAGGTCAGGCGCGATCCTTACGCTTCTCGCGAGCACGGATCTCGACGTGCACCGGCGAGCCGATGAAACCGAAGTCCTCGCGCAGCCGTCGCTCGATGAAGCGCTTGTAGGTCTCGTCCATGAGGCCGCTGGTGAACAGCGCGAACGTGGGCGGGCAGGTGTGCGCCTGGGTGCCGAACAGGATCCGGGGCTGCTTGCCTCCGCGGACGGGGTGCGGATGCGCGGCTGCGAGGCGGCCCAGGAAGGCGTTGAGCTTGCCGGTGGAGATCCGGGTCTCCCAGCCCGCCGCGGCCGCCTCGATGGCCTTGCTCAGCTTGTCGACGTTGCGGCCCGTCAGCGCCGAGATGTTGACGGTGGGCGCCCAGCGCCACCCGGTCAGGTCCCGCTCGATCTCGCGCTCGAGGTACTTGCGGCGCTCCTCGTCGGTCAGGTCCCACTTGTTGAAGGCGATCACCATGGCGCGTCCCGACTCCTCGATGGAGTTGAGGATCCGCAGGTCCTGATCCGTCAGCGGCTCGGACGCGTCGATCACCATGATGCACACCTCGGCCCGCTCGATCGCGGCCTGGGTCCGCAGCGACGCGTAGTACTCGTGCCCGCTGGCCTCCTTGACGCGGCGCCGGATGCCGGCCGTGTCGATCAGCCGGTACACCTGGCCGCCCACCTCGACGATCTCGTCGACGGGGTCCACGGTGGTACCGGAGACGTCGGAGACCACGACCCGCTGCTGGTCGGCCAGCTTGTTGAGCAGCGACGACTTGCCGACGTTGGGTTTACCGACGATGGCCACGCGACGGGGGCCGGCCTCCTCGACGTCCTTCTCGCGGGGCGCCTCCGGGAGGGCATCCAGCAGCGCATCCAACAGGTCTCCGGAGCCGCGGCCGTGCATGGCCGAGACCGGATAAGGCTCCCCCAGCCCGAGATTCCACATCGAGGCCGCCATCACCTCGTGGCGCTGGTCGTCCACCTTGTTGGCGGCCAACACCACCGGCTTCTGCGAGCGCCGGAGAACCCGCACGACAGCCTCGTCCTCATCGAGGGTGCCGACGGTCGCATCCACGACGAACAGCACCGCGTCCGCCATGGAGATGGCGAGCTCGGCCTGCTCGGCGATCTGAGCGGACATCCCCTTGGCGTCCGACATCCAGCCGCCGGTGTCGACGAGGACGAACTCGCGCCCGTTCCAGTTCGCGTCGTAGGAGACCCTGTCCCGGGTGACACCCGGCTGGTCCTGCACCACCGCCTCCCGGCGGCCCAGAATGCGGTTGACCAGCGTCGACTTGCCGACATTGGGCCGTCCGACGACGGCGACGATCGGCTTGCGAAGCTCGCTCACTGTGGCTCCTCGGGTTTGTGCGGACTCCCCATCCTACTGGCGAGCGACAAGCGCGACGATTCGCGCAACCACCTCGTCAGGGCTGAGCCACGTCGAGTCGATCACCACGACCCCCTCGGCGGCGTCGGTGAAGTTCGACACAGTCGAGTCGTCGCGGTCACGGCGCAGGACCTGATCGGTCACCTCCGCAGCACTGGCCTGACCCGCCACCTCGGCGGCCCGGCGGGCCACACGCGCCTCCGGGTCTGCCACCAGCAGCACGCGCACATCGGCGTCCGGGGCCACGACCGTGGTGATGTCGCGGCCCTCCACCACTATCCGGCGGCCGTGCTCGTCGATGATCCTGCGCATCATCTCCGTCAGGAGCCGGCGGACCTCGATGTTGGTGGCGATCTGCGAGACGGCCGCAGAGATCCTCGGCTCGCGGATCTCGTCGGTCACGTCCGTGCCGTTGATCAGGAAGCACGGGGCATCGGGCGAGGTCTGCACCACCAGGTCGCACTCGGCCACCATTGCCGCGACATCCTCAGCCGGTGCACCGTCGGGGTACCGCCGCAGGAACTCGGTGGTCGCGGCCCGGTACATGGCGCCGGTGTCCAGGTAACCGAGGCCGAGTCGGCCCGCGAGGAGCTTCGCGGTGGTGGACTTGCCAGACCCGCTCGGCCCGTCGATCGCGATCAGCAGCGTCATCAGTCGCTCCCCCTCCCGGCCCAGCCGGTCCATCCGCGGGCCACGATGTTGGCCCGCAACTGCTCGGCCACGTCCCGCTCCACCGCAATGGACAGGTAGCCCACCTCGCGGACCGGGTCGTGGGTGAGTTCGAAGTCCTCGACGTTGAACCCGGCCTCGCCGATGTCGGTGAAGAGCCGCCCCAGCGCGCGCGGCTCGTCCGGGATCTCGACCGTGACCTGCACGGTGTCCAGCGGGTCGTGGCCGTGCTTGCCCACCAGGGAATGCGCCCCGGCCTGCCCCATCGCCAGGAACCGCTCAAGCTCCTCGGGCCGGTCCAGCACCCCGATGAGGTGGCTGAGATCCTCGGCAACCTCGCTGAGCTCGTGCCGCACCGCGTCGGCGTTGGCGGTGAGGATCTGCCGCCACAGCCCTGGGTCCGACCCCGCGATGCGGGTGACGTCGCGGATGCCCTGACCGGCCAGCCTGAGGTTGGCGGTGGGCACCTCGCGGAGATGCGACGCGGTGAGGATGCTCATGAGGTGCGGCAGGTGACTCACCTGGGCCACGGCCTCGTCGTGCTCCTCGGGCGGCATCGTCACCACGCGGGCGCCGACATCGCGGGCGAGCTGCTCGACGGTGGCCACGTCCTCGGCGGTGTTGCCGCTCACCGGGGTCACCACCCAGGTGCGGTCCTTGAACAGATCGCCCGAGGCGGTCAGCGGGCCGGTGAACTGGGAGCCGGCCATCGGGTGGGAGCCCACGTATCGACGGTGTTCCGGGGCCAGCGCGGAGACGGCAGCCAGGATGGGCGCCTTGACGGACCCGACGTCGGTGATCACGGCGCCGGGAAACTTGCCCAGCACCTCCGCCACCAGATCGGGGATGACTCCCGGGGGTGTGGCCACCACCACGACATCGGGGTCGTCGGTGGCCTCATCGCTGATGCGTCCGGCTCCGAGGCCGGCGGCCACCAGCGAGTGCGAGGGCACGATGTCCCACAGCATCACGTCGTAGCCGGCCCGGGTGAGCGCGAGCCCTAGGGAGGAGCCCACCAGCCCCGCGCCCAGGATCAGCACCCGCCGGGTCATGCGCCGCGCCCGGCCCGGAGGCCGGTCATCTCGGGCGCAGCCAGACCACGGCGGACCCCACCTCGACCGCCGTCTGCCAGGGACTCACTCGCCGGCACTGCCCGCCTCCCGTCCGCCCAGCTCGGCAGGGATGTTCGCGGGACGCGGGCCCTGGTAGTCGGGCCCGTACGCGCCGGGGGCGGGACGACGCTTCCGCATCGGGGCCGCAACACCGGGGGCCAGGCGCCGGGAGGTGATGAGGAACCCGGTGTGTCCGGAGGTGCCGTGACCCGGCCGGATGGCCAGGCCCTCGGCGTGCCAGTCCCGCACGGTGGTCTCGGTGGCGTGCGGCTCCGTGAAACCGCCGTGCGCCCTGAACGTGTCCGCGACCTTGCCCAGCTGCGTGGCAGTGGCCACATAGCAGGTGAGCACCCCGCCGGCGACGAGCCGCTCCCCCACCGCGTCGATGCACTCCCAGGGTGCCAGCATGTCAAGGATGGCGCGGTCGATCGGATCGTCGGTGATCGCCTCCACGAGATCCCCGACGGTGAGCGTCCAGGCCGGGTGGGGCCCGCCGAGAAAGGTCTCCACGTTGCCGCGGGCGACGTCGGCGAACTGCTGCCGGCGCTCGTAGGAGTGCAGGCTGCCGTCGGGACCGATGGCCCGCAGCAGCGCCAGCGAGAGAGCTCCGGAGCCGACGCCGGCCTCCAGCACCCGCGCTCCCGGGTAGATGTCGGTCCACATCAGGATCTGGGCCGCGTCCTTGGGGTAGATGACGGCGGCATCGCGAGGCATGGAGACCATGAACTCGCTCATCAGTGGGCGGAACGCCAGGTACTGCATGCCCCCGACGGAGGTCACGGTCACGCCCTCGGGGCCCCCGATCAGGTCGTCGTGGCTGACCGCGCCCTTCGTCGTGTGCCACGTGGCGCCCTCCCGCAGCACGATGGACTTGCGACGCCCCTTGCTGTCGGTGAGCGTGACGCGGTCACCGGGCTGGAGCGGGCCGGTCTTTACGCCGGAGAGGTTCATGCTTGTTCCTTCAGCTCGCGCCACACCTGGGCCAGCTCGGCCCAGGTGGAGGTGGTCAGCCCCGTGGCGGAGACATGCATCCGCGGATGCGGCGCCAACTCCACCATGGACGGCACCGCGTACACCACGGCCCCTGCCGCGAGCGCCGCGGTGGTCCCCGGCACCGAATCCTCCAGCGCAACGGCGTCGCGCGCGTCCACTCCCAGGCGGGAGGCGGCGGTGAGATAGCCCTCGGGGTGCGGCTTGGCCTGCGCCACCTCGTCGACCGTGACGATGACGTCCAGGTTGGCGGGAAGCCGCTCACGGGCGGCGTCGAGAATGATCCGGTCACTGGCGGTCACGATGGCGCACGGCACGTCGGCGTCGGCGAGTTCCGCCATCAGCTCCCGCGCGCCCGGCAGCCATGGAAGATCAGTGGCGCGGATCTGATCGGCGATGCGTTCGTGCAGCTCCCGCCACACCCACGCCGCACGCTCGGGGATGCCCATGTCGTGGGCCATCATCTGGGCCGTGATCAGCGCGTGCTGACCGTGACAGGCGATCATCTTCTCCTCGCCCCAGCGCACGCCGTAGTCGGCGAGCATCTCGCGCTCGGTGGCGGCCCAGAGCGGCTCGGTGTCCACCAGCGTCCCGTCGAAGTCCCACAGGACCGCACTGGGCTCAGCCCGCATTGAAGTACTTCGCCTCAGGGTGGTGCACGACGATGGCGTCCGTGGACTGCTCCGGGTGCAGCTGCAGCTCCTCGCTCAGTTCCACGCCGATCCTCGACGGGTCCAACAGCTCCACCAGCTTGGCCCGGTCCTCGAGGTCCGGGCACGCGGGATAGCCGAACGAGTACCGCGATCCCCGGTAGGCCTGGTCCCGGATGGCGGCGGTGATGTCCGGGCTGGTCCCGAATCCGAGCTCCTCGCGGATCCGGCTGTGCCACAGCTCGGCGAGCGCCTCGGTCAGTTGCACCGACAGCCCGTGCAGCTCCAGGTAGTCGCGGTAGGAGTTGGCCTCGAAGATGCGCTGGGTGGCCTTGGCCACCTCCTTGCCCATGGTGACCAGCTGCATCGCGAGCACATCCGGGCCCTGGGCCGCGGCCTCCTCCTCGTCGCGGAAGAAGTCGGCGAGGCACAGCCGCTTGTCGCGGCGCTGACGCGGGAACGTGAACCGGGCCACCTCGCGCGACGGGTCCTCGGGCGAGCCGACGATGAGGGTCTCGCCGGCCGAGTGCACCGGGAAGTAGCCGTAGACCACGCCGAAGTTCGCCAGGTTGTCGGTCTTGATCCGATCCATCCACATCCGCAGCCGCGGCATGGCCTCGCTCTCCACGAGCTCCTCGTAGGTGGCGCCTCCGCGCAGCGGCTTCAGGCCCCACTGCCCGAGGAACGTGGCCCGATGGTCCAGCCACGCGGCCACGTCCGCCAGGGGTATTCCCTTCACCACGCGGCTGCCCCAGAAGGGGGGCGCGGGCACATCGATCCCGCGCGCCACGTCCGAGCGGACGCCGAGCTCCGGTTCCACGACCTCGACCAGGGAGGTCTTGGCGTAGCGACGCTTGCGGGGCTCGGGGAGCGCGGCACCGGGAAGCCCCTGCTTGACGGCCATGACCGCATCCATCAGTGCGAGCCCCTCGAACGCGTCCTTGGCGTAGCGCACCTCCCCCTCGAACATGTCGCCGAGATCGTGCTCGACGAAGGTGCGGGTGAGCGCCGCCCCGCCCAGCAGCACGGGGTACTTCTCGGCCAGTCCGAGCCGGTTCAGCTCGGCGAGGTTGTCCTTCATCACGAGGGTGGACTTCACGAGTAGCCCGGACATTCCGATGGCGTCGGCCCCGTGCTGTTCGGCGGCGTCGATGATGGCCTGGATGGGTTGCTTGATGCCGATGTTGATGACGGTGTAGCCGTTGTTGCTGACGATGATGTCGACGAGGTTCTTGCCGATGTCGTGCACGTCGCCGCGGACGGTGGCCAGCACCAGCGTGCCCTTGCCCGCGTCGCTCTCCGTCTTCTCCATGTGGGGCTCGAGGTGGGCCACCGCCTGCTTCATCACCTCGGCGGACTGCAGCACGAAGGGCAACTGCATCTGCCCGGAGCCGAACAGCTCTCCGACCACCTTCATGCCGGCGAGGAGGTCCTCATTGATGATGTCGAGCGCCGGCTTGCCCTGCAGAGCCTCGTCAAGGTCCGCGGCCAGGCCCTTGCCCTCGCCGTCAATGATGCGGCGCTGCAACCGTTCGGCCAACGGCAGTGCGGCCAGCTCGGCCGCGCGCGAGGCGCGGACTGAGGCCGCGGTGACGCCCTCGAACAGCTCCAGGTAGGTCGTCAGCGGGTCGTAGTCGCCGTCGCGGCGGTCGTAGACCAGGTCCAGCGCCACCCGGCGCTGCTCCTCCGGGATGCGGTCCATCGGGATGATCTTGGCGCTGTGGACGATGGCCGAGTCCAGGCCGGCGGCCACGCACTCGTGCAGGAACACCGAGTTCAGCACCATCCGCGCGGCTGGGTTGAGGCCGAAGGACACGTTCGAGACCCCGAGCGTGGTGCGCACCCCGGGATAGCGGACCTTGAGTTCACGGATGGCCTCGATGGTCTCGATGCCGTCTCGGCGCGTCTCCTCCTGGCCGGTGGCGATGGGGAAGGTCAGGCAGTCCACCAGGATGTCGCCGACGTTCATGCCCCAGTTCCCGACGAGGTCGTCGATCAGCCGCGACGCCACCCGCACCTTCCACTCGGCGGTCCGGGCCTGGCCCTCCTCGTCGATGGTGAGGGCCACCACGGCCGCGCCGTGCTCACGCACCATCGGCATGATGCGCCCGAAGCGCGAGTCAGGGCCGTCGCCGTCCTCGTAGTTGACCGAGTTGATGATGCTCCTGCCCGCCAGCCGCTCCAGGCCGGCCTGGAGCACGGGTGGTTCGGTGGAGTCCAGCACGACCGGCAGCGTCACCGAGGTGGACAGGCGGGACGCCAACACCGCCATGTCAGCGGCGCCGTCCCGGCCCACGTAGTCCACGCACAGGTCCAGCACGTGCGCGCCGTCGCGGGCCTGGGCCTTGGCGATGTCTACGCACTCGTCCCAGTTCTCGGCGAGCATCGCCTCGCGGAAGGCCTTGGAGCCGTTGGCGTTGGTGCGTTCCCCGATGTTGAGGTGGCTGGCGTCCTGTGCGAAGGGCACCTCGATGTACAGCGACGACGCGGACCGCTCCGACTCGGGACTGCGCTGCATCACTTCGCGCCCCGCGTAGCGGTCAGCCAGCAGCCGGATGTGCTCCGGGGTGGTGCCACAGCAACCACCGATGACGGCCAGGCCGTACTCCTCCACGTAGCCGCCAAGTGCGTCGGCGAGGCCCTCGGGGCCCAGGGGGTAGCGGGCGCCGTCGGCGGTGAGTTCCGGCAGGCCGGCGTTGGGCATGGCGCCGATGGCCACGCCGGCGCGCCGCGACAGGTGCCGCAGGTGCTCACTCATCTCTGCGGGGCCGGTCGCGCAGTTGAGGCCGATGCAGTCGACTCCCAGCGCCTCGAGCGTGGTGAGCGCGGCGCCGATCTCCGAGCCGAGGAGCATCGTGCCTGTCGTCTCCACCGTGACGTTGACCAGGATGGGCAACTCGACGCCCATCCGGTCGCGGGCGCGCTTCGCGGCGATGACGGCGGCCTTCGCCTGGAGCAGGTCCTGGCAGGTCTCGATCTGGACGGCGTCGATGCCTCCGCGGATCATCGCCTCGACCTGGCGTTGGTAGGCGTCTCGGATCTCGGCGAACGAGATGTGGCCGAGCGTGGGCAGCTTGGTACCGGGGCCCATGGACCCCAGGATGAACCGGGGCCGCTCCTCGGTGCTGAACTCATCCGCGACGCCGCGGGCGATGCGGGCTGAGGCCTCCGCGAGCTCCTCCAGCCTGTCGACGATGTCGTACTCGGCCAGCGCGGCCAGGTTGGTGCCGAACGAGTTGGTCTCCACCGCGTCTGCACCGGCCTCGAAGTAGGCGCGGTGCACCGCCGCGACGACATCCGGCCGGGTCACATTGAGGATCTCGTTGCAGCCCTCAAGGCCGAGGAAGTCGCCGTCCACGGACAGTTCGCCGAAGGACTGGAGCATCGTCCCCATCGCCCCATCGGCGACGAGGACGCGACGGTTGAGCAGCTCAGACAGGGTTATCGACACCAGCACAGGCTACCGGCACCACGGTAGGGTGGAACAATGCAGTTCACGCCGTTGGAAGGGCTCCGCGACCCCGCCGTCGTCATCGCCTTCTCCGGTTGGAACGACGCGGGCAACGCGGCCAGTGACCTGATGCGGCACCTCATCGAGGCGTACCCGGGCTCCGACGCCGGCATCATCGACGACGAGCGTTACTACGACTTCCAGCACACGCGCCCGCTGCTGCACCGGGCGGCGGACGGCCCCTGGGTGGAATGGCCGGCGGTGCGCATCCGCATCGTGCACCACCCGGAGAGAGACCTGGTGGTGATGCTGGGCCCTGAGCCCAACCTGCTGTGGCGGAGCTTCGCCACCGAACTGATCGGCAGGATCAAGCAGATCGAACCCGAGATCGTGCTGTTCCTCGGGGCCATGCTGAGCGACACCCCCCACTCGCGTCCGCTCCCGGTGGGGCTCTACACCTCGGATCCGGAGGTGGGCAGGCGGTTCAAGATGGAGAGCAGCGACTACACCGGACCCACCGGAATGATCGGGGTGGCGGGCCAGCTCATGATCCACGAACGCATCCCATCGGCCTCACTGTGGGTGTCGGTGCCGCACTACGTCTCCACTCCACCCAACCCGAAGGCGCAGGACGCGCTGCTCACCGAGCTGGAGGGGGTGCTCAAGATCTCCGTTGACCACAAGGACATCCCTGAGGAGGCCGAGCGGTGGTCCACCGCCGTGGATCAGCTGAGCCAGCAGGACCCGGACATTGCCGAGTACATCGAGCAGCTCGAGGAGGCACGGGACCAGGAGGAGGTCCAGGAGGCCACGGGCGACACGATCGCGGCCGAGTTGGAGAAGTTCCTCCGCCGTCAGATCGAGGATGACGACGGCGGATCCGCCTCAGGCGGTCAGTGACCGCAGGCTGCCAGGGCAGCCTCGCGCAGCTCGCGCACCATGGCGTCAGGGTCGGGCGCGCTGTAGACCGCGGAACCGGCGACGAAGGTGTCCGCTCCGGCCTCCGCGCATCTCCCGATCGTGTCGGCGCTGACGCCACCGTCGACCTGCAGCCAGATCGGCCGATCCCCGATGAGCTTGCGGGTCCGACGGATCTTGGGCAGCACCAGATCCAGGAACTTCTGCCCACCGAATCCCGGCTCCACCGTCATCAGAAGCACCATGTCCACCTCGCCGAGGATGTCGGCGTAGCCCTCGATGGGGGTCGCGGGCTTGAGCGCCATCGACGCGCGGGCGCCGAGCCTGCGCAGCTCACGGGCCAAACGGACGGGCGCTCCAGCTGCCTCGATGTGGAAGGTGACCGACTCGGCCCCCGCCTCCGCATACGCGGGGGCCCAGCGGTCCGGATCCTCGATCATGAGGTGGATGTCCAGCATCTGGCCGGTCACCTTGCGCAACGACTCCACCACAGGCAGGCCGAGGGTGAGGTTGGGCACGAAGTGGTTGTCCATGACGTCGACGTGGATCATGTCCGCGCCGGGGATCCGGCCGATCTCGGCGGCCAGGTTCGCGAAATCGGTGTTGAGGATGCTGGGCGTGATGCGCATGCCCGACAGCCTATCCGCCGGTCAGCCGCGCAGGAGCGCGAGGTACATCGCGTCGGTGCCGTGCCGGTGGGGCCACAGCTGCACGTCATCGCCGAGCGCGCAGTCGGGCACAACCGGCAGCGCGTCCGCCGCCCTGAGGCGCTTCACATGGGGCCGTTCCCGCAGCACGTCGTCGACCACCTCGACCGTCTCGGCGCGGTGCGGCGAACACGTCACATAGGCCACCACACCGCCGGGCACGACCGAGTCCAGCGCGTGCCGCAGGAGTGAGCGCTGGAGCTGCCCCAGCGCCGCCACGTCCGCGGGATCCCGCCTCCACCGCGACTCCGGGCGGCGCCGGAGCGCCCCCAATCCCGTGCAGGGGACGTCCACCATCACGCGGGCGAAGGAGCGCCCCCACGCGGGTGAGGTCCCGTCCGCCGCGATGGTGGCGTGACCGTCCGGGTAGGCGGCCAGCGACTGTCTCACCAGACGGGCCCGGTGTTCCTGCGATTCGCCGGCGAGGAGCCAGGTGCCGGCCTCACGGGCCAGGCCGGCCAGGAGCGCCGCCTTGCCGCCCGGGCCGGCGCACATGTCCAGCCACGGGCCGTCCGGTGCCTCCGTGCGCGCCAGGGCCCATGCCACGAGCTGGGAGCCCTCATCCTGCACGCCCGCCCGCCCCTCACGGACCGCCGGCTGATCCGCGGGCGCACCGGCGGCCACGGCCCCGAACGGGGAGAATGCCGTCGGCTGCGCATCCACCAGCTCCTCGCGGGCCGCGAGCCCGGGACGCACCACCAGGGTCGGCCGCGGGTTGACGTTGTTGGCCGCCAGAGCGTCCGCGAGCTCCTCGACTGGGAGAAGATCGGCGTAGGCCTCGACGATCCAGCGGGGGTGGTGCCCCCTCACCGCAAGTGCGCCGATCGTGTCCTCGCCGGCGGCCAGCTGGTGGGTCCACTCGTCCATGGTCCGGGCCGCGACCTTGCGCAGAATGGCGTTGACGACGCCGGTGACCCGCTGGCCGACGGTGTCGCGGGCAAGGTCCACGGTGGCGCCCACCGCGGCATGCCGTTTGACGCCCATGGTCAGCAGCTGATGCGCCCCCAGGCGCAGGATGTCCACCACGGCCGGCTGGAGCGACGACAGCTGCCGACCAGCGGCCGCCTCGATGATCCTGTCGTAGGTGCCCATGAGGCGGCACGTTCCGGCGACGAGCTCCGTCACCAGCCCGGAGTCGCGGGAGTTGAGGCCCGCGGTCGCGAGGCGCTTGGCCAGGGCGAGGTTGGCGTAGGCGCCCTCGCCCGTCACCTGACGCAGCACGTCGAAGGCGAGCCGACGGGGGGTCACGCGAGCACCGTCCCCGCCACGCCGCCACGGGCCCAGTCCGCGGCCGGCATACGCCGCTTCCCGGGGGCCTGCACCTCGAGCAGCTCCAGCGCGACTGTTCCGGTGCCCACGAACACCTGCCGCCGGGTGGCCGCGATCTCGCCCTGCCCGAGGGCAGGCGCATCGGCGGCGAGGGCCGCCCGGTAGATCTTGAATCGATCTCCCCCGAGCTCACACCAGGCCCCCGGATCGGGGGAGCATCCGAGGATGAGGCGTCGCAGCTCGTGCGCGGGCCGCGACCAATCGAGGCGCGCCTCGTCGACGGTGATCTTGGGGGCGATCGTCACCCCGTCGGTGAGCTGCGGCGTGGGCGCGAGCCCCGCCTGCACCAGGTCCATGGCGGTCACCAACTGGCGGGCTCCGGACTCGGCCAGGAGGTCCAGGACCTCCCCCGCCGTCGCGTCCGGCATCGGGATGGACTCCATGAGGTACACGTCCCCGGCGTCGAGGGCCCGGACGATCTTGAAGCACGCCGTGCCGATCTCCCGGTCACCGGCCATGATGGCCCGTTGCACGGGCGCCGCACCGCGCCACCGCGGCAGGAGGGAGAAGTGCAGGTTGACCCAGCCGTGGGCGGGAATGTCGAGGGCCGACTGGGGCAGCAGCGCCCCGTATGCCACCACCGCGCAGACGTCCGGGTCGATCTCCCGCAGCCGGTCCTGGAATCCGGGATCCCGGGGGTGATCCGGCTTGAGCACCTCGATCCCCAGCTCCTCCGCCCGGGAGGCCACGGGCGACGGGGTCAGCCTCCGCCCACGGCCCGCAGGGGCGTCGGGCCGGGTCACCACGGCCACCACCTCATGGTCCGATGCCACCAACGCCTCCAGTGAGGGGACCGCCACCTGCGGGGTCCCCGCGAACACGAGCCTCATCTGTCCTCCAATGCCTCGGGGTCGACGTGAATGCTGAGCGAGCCGCGCTCCTTGCGGGCCGAGCGGATGGCTGCGGCGCTCTTGACGCGGGAGGTGAGGTCCTTGGCGCGCTCGACGGGTACCCGCAGCAGCGCTGCCCACCTGTCCGGTCCCACCTCGGTGGGGCCGAGCACCTCGACACCCTCCCAGTCGTCATTGTCGAGGAAGTCACGCACGCCGTCCGGTTCGCCGACGATGCGGGCGAGCTTGACGGCCGGGCTCAGGCCGGCGTCGGCGCGATCCGCGAGTTCGCGTGACGCGAAGCCGGCCAGGTCTGCGCGGACCAGCGCCTGGACGGCCGGGTGGGGAGAGGGTCCCACGATGAGCACCGAGCCGCCCTCGCGCGGACCGCGCGCCAGCGCGGCCGCTGTGGCCCACCGCCTGACCGACTCCTCTGCGGCCCGGAGATCCGCGCGACCGAGCGAGACCTCCGCGTCCAGGATCAGCACGCCCGCGTACCCCATGGGTGCGATGGGCTCCGCGCCGGGGGTCGACACCACGATGGCGGGCTCGTCGGGGGCCCCGTCGCGGATCCGGTCCGCGGAGCTGTTGAGGGCCAGCACTCCGGGAAATGCCTTGGCCAGTTCCTCGGCCGTGCGTGCCGCGCCGGGCAACGGGGTGCGCAGCCCGCCGGTGTGGCAGTGGGGGCAGGACCAGCGCACGGGGGTGTGCCCGCACAGGGCACACTCCGGCACGCCGCGCTGACGCTCTCTCATCGGCCCCCCGCACTTGGGGCACACGGCCCGGTTGAGGCAGCGTGCGCAGCTCAATGCCCCCGAGAACCCGCTCATGGGGACCTGGACCAGCACGGGTCCCTGGGGGAGGTGGTCACGCAGGAATCTGAACGCCACCGACGGGATGCGCAGCTGGGCGGCGCTCGGGTCACGCTCGCGGTCCACCTCTCCGACGGCGCGCACCGGAGTGGAGACCAGCCGCGCCTGCGTCGGGGTCAGGGACAGGTCCCTCAGCCAGCCGCGCTCGACGAGGGCCTGCGCCTCGGTGCTGCGGCCGTGGCCGGCCAGGATCAGCGCTGCCCCCTGCCGCGCCGCACGGATGACCGCGACGGCCCTCGTGTGGGGGTGAGGTGCACGCAGCTCGGCATGGGCGTCGTGCCCGTCGTCGACGACGACCACGAGCCCGAGGTCCTGCAGCGGCGCGTAGACGGCGCTGCGCGTGCCCACGATGATGCGCGCCTCGCCCCGCGACGCGGCCAGGTAGGCGCGGTAGCGCGAGGACCGGCCGGCCTCGGCGGCGAGCACGCCCACCGCGCCATGGCCGAACGCGCCCTTGAGGCGGGCGGCCGTCACTGCGAGTTCACGCATGGTGGGGACGACGACGACGGACGAGCGGCCCGAACGCACCGTGGCGTCGACTGCCTCGATCACCCCCCCGATGAGGTCCCCCGGCCCGCCGAAGACCGCCGCGGCCTGCCAGAGGACCCGGGGCGCCTGGCCACCTGCCAGGGCGTCGAGCAGGGCCCGGCCCTCGGGGTACGCGGGCAGCACGGCGGCGGCGGCGGGCGGCCGGGGCTGGGGCCACTCCCTCTGCGGCGCCTTCTCTGTGGCCGCGTGGCGCGGCGGGATGGCGAGCCTGGCGACGTCCGACCACGTCCCCGCGTAGTGGTCCGCGACCGCCCGGATAAGGGCGTGGACGGCCGGGGTCACGATGGGCTCAGACGACACGACCTTGGCGATGCGGGCCAGGGACGCGACCTCGGACGCGGCGGCCAGTTCGATGAGCCACCCGTCCCGCATGGTCCCCGCGAACGGGACCTTGACGCGGGCCCCGGGCACCGCGGCCTCCGCCAGCGACTCGGGCACCTCGTAGTCGAACAACCGGTCCAGATGGGCCAGCGGCACGTCGACGGCGACCCGCGCCACCCGCGGGGACACGGGTCAGCCCTTGACGGCGGCGGCCAACGCCTCGGCCCGGTCCGTGCGCTCCCACGTGGCGTTGGGAAGCTCACGGCCGAAGTGGCCGTAGACCGTGAAGTCGCTGTAGATGGGGCGGAGGAGCTCGAGGTCCCGCACGATCGCGCCGGGGCGCAGGTCGAAGGTGGCCAGGACTGCGTCGCGGATCCGATCCTCCGGGACGGCGGCCGTGCCGAAGGTGTCCAGGTAGAAGCCGACGGGGTGGGCCGTGCCGATGGCGTAGGCCACCTGGACCTCGCACCGGTCCGCGAGCCCTGCGGCCACGACGTTCTTGGCCACCCACCGCATCGCGTACGCCGCAGACCGGTCCACCTTGGACGGGTCCTTGCCGGAGAACGCTCCGCCACCGTGGCGGGCCATGCCCCCGTACGTGTCGACGATGATCTTGCGGCCCGTCAGCCCGGCGTCACCCATGGGGCCGCCGATGACGAACTTGCCGGTGGGGTTGACCAGAACGCGGCGTGGCGCGTGGAACCCGTAGCGCTCGAGCACCGGCTCGATCACCTCGCGCTGGATCTCCGGCTGGATGCGGTCCAGGCCGACGTCGGCGCTGTGCTGCGACGACACCACCACGGTGTCGATGCCGACGGGCCGGCCGTCGTCGCCGTACTCGACGGTGACCTGCGTCTTGCCGTCGGGCCGCAGGTAGTCCAGGGCTCCGGTCTTGCGGACCTCGGTGAGGCGCTCCGCAAGGCGGTGCGCGAGGTCGATCGGCAGCGGCATGAGGGTGGGCGTCTCGGTGCATGCGAACCCGAACATCAGACCCTGATCGCCTGCGCCCTGATGGCTCAGCGCGTCGTCCTCACCGCCCGTACGGTGCTCATACGCGTCGTCGACGCCCTGGGCGATGTCAGGCGACTGCGCGCCGATGGCGACAGAGACACCACAGGAGGCACCGTCGAACCCCTTGCGCGACGAGTCATAGCCGATGTCGAGGATCCGCTGCCGGGCGAGCCCTGCGACATCGACGTAGCCGGTGGTCGACACCTCGCCGGCCATGACCACCAGACCGGTGGTGACGAGGGTCTCGACGGCGACCCTCGCGGCCGGATCCTGCTCGAGCAGCGCGTCGAGCACGGCGTCCGAGATGGAGTCCGCGATCTTGTCGGGGTGACCCTCGGTGACGGATTCGGAGGTGAACAGACGGCTCATGCGAGCACTCCTAGCGCGGCGACAAGCCGCATCGTGGGGTTGACATCGGCGGCAACAAGCCGCCCCCTCTTCAGCCCTGTCGGGCGCCCGTTCAGGAGGCCTGGTTGGGGTCCTGCGGCGTTTCGGCGAACGGGTCAACGAACGAGAACGCCGGGTCCGCCTCGGCGGTGCGCTCGGCGGCCTCCTGCTCGGGGTCGATCTGGGTGTACTGAAGCATGCCCTCGTTCATCTCGCGCAGCGCGATGGAGAGCGGCTTCTCCTCAGGGGCGGCGGCCACCATGGGGCCGACGTTCTCCAGAAGGCCTTCCCCGAGCTGCGAGTAGTAGGCGTTGATCTGCCGCGCGCGCTTGGCGGCGAACAGCACCAGGCGGTACTTGGAGTCGATGTTCTCCAGCAGGGAGTCGATCGGCGGGTACGTGATGCCTTCTGGCTGAGTGTTCAAGATGATCCTTCTCGAGAGTCCTGCCTGATCACAGGCCCATCAAGCTTACCAAAGCATCGACCGTTTCCTCGATCCGGCGATTCTCGACGACGAAATCCGCCTCGGCCTGCGCCTCGAGCTCCAGGCGGGCGGTGCTCAGCCGTCGTTCCTGGGCCGCCTCGTCCTCTGTCCCCCGGCCGCGGAGGCGCGCCACCAGCTCGTCCCAGGTGGGAGGGGCCAGGAAGACGATCCGGGCGGACGGGAGGTTCCGCTTGACCTGCCGGGCTCCCTGAAGATCGATCTCCAGCACGACCGGCCGGCCGGCTGCCACGGCCTCGACGACGGGCGTGCGTGGGGTGCCGTAGTAGTGGGTGCCGTGCACCACGGCCCACTCCAGCAGCTCCCCCTGCTCGATCATCCGCCGGAACTCGTCGACGTCGACGAAGTGGTAGCTGACGCCGTCGACCTCGCCGACACGCGGAGGCCTCGTGGTCAGCGACACCGAATAGAAGAGCTCGGGGTGCAGCTCGCGCAGCCGGGCGCACACGGTACCTTTGCCGACCGCGCTCGGGCCGGAGATCACCCAGACATCTACAGAGGCGCTCACCCGGCCGAGCTTAGGGGACCCGGGCGCTACTTGAACAACTCGTTGAGGCGGTCAACCTGGTGCCGGCCGAGGCCGCGGATGCGCCGGTTGGGGGCGATCTGCAGGTTCTCCATGATCTCCGAGGCCCGGGTGATGCCGACGCGCGGCATCGCGCGGAGGAGGTCGACCACCTTGATGCGCGACAGCGTGTCATCACCGACGGCCTTGTTCAGCGCATCGGTGAACGACACCGCACCGCTCTTCACCTGCTCCTTGAGTTCGGCCCTCGCACGCCGTGCCTGGGTGGCCGCCTCGCGGGCGGCTTCGAGCTGAGCACTGCTCAATTGAGGAATCGCCATCGGAAGTCCCCTTCGCGAAATATGTCCTAGACAACCCCAAGTGGGGCCCTGCGTGAAATGTACCGCGCCAGCCCCCTGCGCGGATCGAAATGGGCGACGAATCAGCCGAGGGCGGCGGTCGATGCCAGGAGGGAATCGAACCTTCCTGACAAGGCCGACCGGCCCGCACCGATCACTTCGCGGCTGGCCGTGGGCAGCACGTGGCGCAGGGCCGCCCCGAACGTGCCCCGCAGCCCTTCGATGGTGCCGCCCTGCGCGCCGATCCCGGGCACCAGGATGGAGGCATTGAAGGAGTCGAGCCGGCAGCCGAGGTCCGCATGGGTTCCCCCGACCACCAGCCCGACGGCGTGGTCGGCGGTCTCGTTGAGGGCGGCGACGGTGTCGACCACATGCTGGGCAACGCTGGCGTCCCCGCTCTGCGCGAGCTGGATGGGTGCGCCCTCCGGGTTGGACGTCCGGGCGAGCACGTAGAGGCCGTGTCCGCCGGCGACAGCGGCGTCGATCGCCGGCCGCAGGGCCCCGACCCCGAGGTATGGGCTGAGCGTGATGGCATCAGCCCTGGTGGGAGCCGCATCGCCGAGGAAGGCGGCGGCGTAGCCGGCCATCGAGGAGCCGATGTCCCCGCGCTTGACGTCCAGGATGCTCAAGGCTCCTGCGGAGCGGATGTCGGCCAGAACGCTCTCCAGCACGGCCACGCCGCGGGAACCGAACGCCTCGAAGAAGGCCGACTGGGGCTTGAACACCGCCACCCTCTCCCCCAGCGCCTCGACGATGCCCCGCGCGCAGCGCTCCAGTCCTGACAGGTCCTGGGAAAGGCCCCAGGCGTCGAGGACGCTGGGCATCGGGTCGATGCCCACACACAGGCGGCCGCGTTCCGCCGTCAGCGCCGCCAGGCGGGACGCGTAGTTCATCGTGGGTTCCTTCGCAGATCGTGGAGGCCGCGCACCAGCGCCGCACCCTCGTAGATGAAGCCTGTGTACAGCTGCACCAGCGTGGCCCCCGCGTCGAACATGCGGGCGCCGTCGCGGGGGCTCATGATGCCGCCCACGCCCATAACGGGGAGTTGGGTGGAGCGCGCGAGGTTCTCGACGAAGGCCAGGGCGGCCGCCGTCAGGGGGGCGCCGCTGAGGCCGCCCGCCTCCCGGGCCAGGTGCGCATCGGCGGGTGCGAGTCCGGTCCGGGCGAGGGTGGTGTTGGTCGCGATGACGCCCGTGATACCCGAGGCGTTGACCACAGCGATCGTCTCGGCCAGGTCCTGGCCCCGCAGATCCGGGGCCAGCTTCACCCACACCGGCACGGGGCGCCCGGGGTCGAGCCTTGCCGCCTCGTCGGTGAGCGCCCGGAGCAGCGCCGCGAGTTCGGTGGCGGCCTGGAGGCTGCGCAGGCCGGGGGTGTTGGGGCTCGACACGTTGACCGCCACGTAGTCCGCGAGCGGCGCGAGCAGGCGCAACGAGGTCAGGTAGTCCTCCACCGCCCGGTCCAGCTCCACCACCTTCGACTTACCGATGGAGATGCCCAGCGGGATCCCCAACGCACCGTTGCCGCGGGCCACGCCCTTCGCGCGCAGTGTCCCGGCCATGGCCTCGGCGCCGTGGTTGTTGAAGCCCATCCGGTTGACGATCCCGTGTGAGGCCACGGCGCGGAACACGCGCGGCTTCGGGTTGCCGGGTTGGGCGAGCGCGGTGACGGTGCCGAGCTCCGCGAACCCGAACCCGAACCACGGCCAGGCCTGGGCTGCCAACCCGTCCTTGTCCAGCCCCGCCGCGACCCCCACGCGGTTCGGGAACCGGACGCCACCTACCGTCACCGGGTCCACCACGGGCGGGCGCCCCCTGACGGGGGCGTGGGACAGCGCCCGGATCATGTCCTCGTGCACGCGCTCGGGGTCTCCACCGGCGTAGCGGAACAGGCCGGCCCGCAGCCCGTGGTAGCCGAGCCGCAGCCCCCGGGTGACCGGGGAGGTCACCGCGCGGCCCACTCCTGCAGCGAGCGCACCTCCACCTCGCCGCGCTGCAGCGCCTCGATCCCCTGCGTGGCGGCCGCGAGGCCGGGCACCGTGGTGACGACGGGGACGTCGGCCAGCACGGCCGCGGTCCGGATGAGGTAACCGTCCTCGCGCGTGCTGGCGCCCGACGAGGAGCCCTCGGGGGTGTTGAAGATCAGGTCGATGCCGCCCGAGATGATGAGGTCGACGATGCTCGGCTGCGTCTGGTCGGCGGTCATCTCCGAGAGCTTCAGTACCTCCTCCGCGGCCACGCCGTTGCGGCGCAGCACCGACGCGGTGCCCTTGGTGGCCAGCACCTGGAACCCGAGGTCCACGAGGCGCTTGATGGGCCAGATGGCGTGACGCTTGTCGCGGTCAGCGATGGAGACGAAGAGCTTGCCCGAGGTCGGCAGGGGGCCGCCGCCCGCGTCCTGCGACTTGGCGTACGCCGTGCCGAAGTTGTCCGACAGACCCATCACCTCGCCCGTCGAGCGCATCTCGGGGCCCAGCAGCGTGTCGACGAAGGCGCCCGTAGCCGTCCGGAAACGGTTGAACGGCATCACCGCCTCCTTCACCGCGATCGGCGCACCCGGCAGGGGGACCGAGCCGTCACCGTCGGCCCGGAGCATGCCGCCGGCACGGAGGTCGGCGATGCTGCGTCCGAGCATGATCAGCGCCGCGGCCTTGGCCAGCGCCGTGTTGGTGGCCTTCGACACGAACGGCACCGTGCGGGAGGCCCTGGGGTTGGCTTCCAGAACGTAGAGGGTGTCGGCGTGCAGCGCGAACTGGATGTTCAGCAGGCCACGGACCCCGACGCCGTCCGCGATGGCGCGGGTGTAGTGGCGGATCTGGTCGATCAGGGCGTCGCCCAGCGTGATCGGCGGAAGGGCGCACGCCGAGTCGCCGGAGTGGATGCCGGCTTCCTCGATGTGTTCCATGATCCCGCCCACGTACAGGTCCGTGCCGTCGTAGAGCGCGTCGACGTCGATCTCGACGGCGTCGTCCAGGAAGCGGTCCACCAGCACCGGCCGATCCTCGTCCACCTCCGTCGCCTGCGCGATGTAGGCCTCCAGCGCGTCGTCGGAATAGACGATCTGCATGCCGCGCCCGCCCAGCACGTAGCTGGGCCGCACCAGCACGGGGTAGCCGATCTCGCCGGCGATGGCCGTGGCCTCGTCGGCGGTGGTGGCCATGCCGTGCTTGGGCGCCGGTAGCCCGGCGCGGGCCAGCACCCGCCCGAACGCGCCGCGCTCCTCCGCGAGGTTGATCGCCTCAGGGGAGGTGCCGACGATGGGCACGCCGGCGTCCTTGAGGGCCTGGGCCAGCTTCAGCGGCGTCTGCCCGCCGAGCTGACAGATCACCCCGGCCACCGGGCCGGCCTTGAGCTCGGCGTGGTAGATCTCCAGCACGTCCTCGGCCGTGAGCGGCTCGAAGTAGAGCCGGTCCGAGGTGTCGTAGTCCGTGGAGACCGTCTCGGGGTTGCAGTTGACCATCACGGTCTCGTACCCGGCCTCGCGGAGCGCCATGGTGGCGTGCACGCACGAGTAGTCGAACTCGATCCCCTGGCCGATCCGGTTCGGGCCGGAGCCGAGGATGAGGACGGCCTCCTTGGTGCGCGGCGGCACCTCGGTCTCCTCGTCGTAGGACGAGTACATGTACGGGGTGGCGGCGGCGAACTCGGCGGCGCAGGTGTCGACCGACTTGTAGACGGGACGGATGCCGAGCGCCCACCGCACGCCACGCACCACATCGGTGCTGAGGTTGCGCAGGGAGGCGATCTGCGCATCGGACAGCCCGTGCCGCTTGGCGTGGCGCAGCAGCTCGGGGGTCAGGTCCGGTGCGTCCTCCACCTCGCGGGCGACCTCGAGGAGGAGCGACATCTGGTCGAGGAACCACGGGTCGATCTTCGTGGCCTGGAACGCCTGCTCCACCGTCGCGCCGGCGCGGAGCGCCTGCATGACGAGCTGGATGCGGCCGTCGTGGGGCTTCGAGGCGCGCGCGAGGAGGTCGTCGACGTCCTGGAGCGGCGCCGCGAAGTCGAACGGCGCCCGCGGATCCTCCAGCGACCGCAGCGCCTTCCCGAGGGCCTCGGTGAAGTTGCGGCCGATGCCCATCGCCTCCCCCACGGACTTCATGTGGGTGGTGAGGATGGGATCCGCCGCCGGGAACTTCTCGAACGCGAACCGCGGCACCTTGACGATGACGTAGTCCAGGCTGGGTTCGAAGCTGGCCGGGGTCTCCTGCGTGATGTCGTTGGGGATCTCGTCGAGGGTGTAGCCCACCGCCACCTTGGCCGCGATCTTCGCGATCGGGAAGCCCGTGGCCTTCGACGCGAGCGCCGAGGAGCGCGACACGCGGGGGTTCATCTCGATGACGATCAGCCGGCCGTCGTCGGGATTGACCGCGAACTGGATGTTGCAGCCGCCGGTGTCGACGCCCACCGCCCGGATGATGCCGATGCTGACATCGCGCATGCGCTGGTACTCGCGGTCCGTGAGCGTCATGGCTGGCGCCACGGTGATCGAGTCCCCGGTGTGCACGCCCATGGGGTCGAAGTTCTCGATGGAGCAGATGATCACGACGTTGTCGGCCTTGTCGCGCATGACCTCCAGTTCGTACTCCTTCCATCCGAGGATGGACTCCTCGATGAGGACCTCGGTGACAGGCGACGCGGACAGCCCGGCGCCGGCGATCTGGCGCAGCTCCGACTCGTCGTGGGCGAAGCCGGACCCGACGCCACCCATCGTGAAGCTGGGGCGCACGACGACGGGGTAGCCGAGGGCCTCCGCGGCGGCGAGCACCTCGTCGAGGGTGTGGCAGATCTGCGACCTGGCCACCTCAGGTGCGCCGCCCGCGATGTCGGTCATGGACACCACGATGTCCTTGAACTGCTCGCGGTCCTCGCCGCGCTGGATGGCCTCGACGGAGGCGCCGATCAGCTCGACGCCGTACCGCTCCAGCACGCCGTTGTCGTGCAGCGCGATGGCGGTGTTGAGGGCCGTCTGGCCGCCGAGGGTGGCGAGGACGGCGTCCGGGCGCTCCTTGGCGATGACCCGCTCGACGAACTCGGGCGTGATCGGCTCCACGTAGGTGGCGTCGGCGAAGTCCGGATCCGTCATGATCGTGGCGGGGTTGGAGTTGACCAGTATGACCCGGAAGCCCTCCTCGCGCAGCACCCGGCAGGCCTGGGTACCCGAGTAGTCGAACTCGCAGGCCTGGCCGATGACGATGGGGCCGGAGCCGATCACAAGGATCGAGGAGATGTCGGTGCGACGGGGCATCAGGCGTCCTTTGCGTTCATGACGTCGACGAAGCGGTCGAACAGGTAGTTGGCGTCGTGCGGACCGGCGGCGGCCTCGGGGTGGTACTGCACGGAGAACCCGGTCAGGCGGCCGTCCCGGCGCAGCTCCAGGCCCTCCACCACGTCGTCGTTGAGGCAGACGTGGCTGACCGTCACCGCCCCGAAGGGGGTCTCGACGGAGCCGTCGAGGGGGGCGTCGACGGCGAAGCCGTGGTTGTGCGCGGTGACCTCCACCTTGCCGGTGGTGCGGTCGATGACGGGCTGGTTGATACCGCGGTGGCCGAACTTCAGCTTGTAGGTGCCCAGGCCGAGCGCCCGGCCGAACAGTTGGTTGCCGAAGCAGATGCCGAAGTACGGGGTGCCGGCGTCGAGCACCTGCCGGAGCACCGCTACCGGGCCGTCGGCCGTGGCAGGATCTCCAGGGCCGTTGCTGAAGAAGACGCCGTCGGGGTTGAAGGCGCTGATCTGCTCGTAGGTGGCGTGCGCCGGGACGACGTGCACCTCGAGACCGCGCGCCGCGAGTTGGACGGGGGTCATCGACTTGATGCCGAGGTCCACCGCCACCACCGTGAACCGCTTCTCCCCCACGGCCGGGACCATGTAGGTCTCCGCCGTGGTGACGTCCGCGGTGAGGTCCTGGCCTGCCATCTGCGGCTGCTGGATCACCTTGGCCAGGAGCGCCTCGGGGTTGAGGGTCTGGGTGGAGATACCCACCCGCATGGCGCCGCGGTCGCGGATGTGGCGGGTGAGTGCCCGGGTGTCGATGCTGCTGATGCCCACCACGCCTTGAGCCGCGAGTTCGGAGTCCAGGCTGCGCCGTGAGCGCCAGTTGGACGGCCTGGGGGCTGGGTCACGCACGATGTAGCCGGACACCCAGATTCGGCCCGACTCGTCGTCCTCGTCGTTCCATCCGGTGTTGCCGATGTGCGGCGCGGTCGCGAGCACCACCTGTCCGCGGTAGCTGGGGTCGGTCAGGGTCTCCTGGTAGCCCGACATGCCGGTGGAGAACACCAGCTCGCCGAACGTCTCACCGGAGGCACCGAAGGACCGGCCACGAAATACGCGCCCATCCTCCAATACCAGAATCGCAGGAAGGGAACTCATGCGCACCTCGCTTGATCGTCAGTTCGTGGTCGGCTTGGCCGCCAGGGCCTTGGACAGCAGTCCGTTGAGGAAGGTCGGGGAATCGTCTGTCGAGAGATCTCCGGCGAGCCTGACGGCCTCCGAGATGACGGCCGGGGCCGGCACATCCGAGTAGTCGAGTTCGTACACGGCGATCCGGGCCAGATTACGGTCCACGGCGGGCATCCGCTCCAGTGGCCACGTGCTGGACGTCGACTCCGCGATGCGTTGGTCGATCTCCAGCTGGTGCTCGGCCACGCCCAGCACGATGCGGGTGGTGAGCTCACGCACCACGCCGCCGGCGAGTGAGCGCTGCTCGGCGAACGTCTCAGCCAGCGAGTCCCCCCGCAGTTCCGCCTGGTAGAGGATGTCCAGGGCGGCCTTGCGGGCCTTCGTCTGGGTCGAGTAGTGGGGCTTGGGTTCCATCTACGAGGAGACGCGGCCCTGGTAGGACCCGTCGCGGGTGTCGACCTTGATGCGCTCGCCGGTGGTGATGAACAGCGGCACCTGGATCTGCTTGCCGGTCTCCAGCGTGGCGGGCTTGGTGCCGCCGGTGGACCGGTCACCCTGCAGGCCGGGCTCGGTGTAGGTCACCTCGAGCTCGACGGCGGCGGGGAGCTCGATGAACAGTGGGTTACCCTCGTGCGTGGCGACGATGGCGGTCTGGTTCTCCAGCATGTAGTCCTTGGCGTCCCCGACGGTCTCGGCCGAGACGTGGAACTGCTCGAAGGACGTGTTGTCCATGAAGACGTAGTCGTCGCCGTCGAGGTACAGGTACTGCATCTCGCGGCGGTCGACGGTGGCGGTGTCGACCTTGGTGTCGGAGTTGAACGTGCGGTCGATGATCTTGCCGGTGAGCACGTGCTTGAGCTTCGAGCGGACCACGGTGTTGCCCTTGCCCGGCTTGTGGTGCTGGAACCACAACACCTGCCAGAGCTGACCGTCGAGGTCGAGCACCATTCCGTTCTTCAGATCATTGGTTGACGCCATGCAGGGTCTCCTCGTTCGCGGTGTCTCAGCGGCGCTGTCCGGCCAACGCGGCAGTCTACCCGACGCGGCCGGGGATCACCTACCCGCGGGCGATGCCCTCCACGATCCCGGCGACGGCGTCACGTGTGACCTCGGCGTATGTCCGGCCGTCCTCGGCCACGGCCCTGCGCCCGAAGTACGCCTGCGCCCCGTCGTGGTTCATGGGGCCGATCGTGAGCCGGGTCACGCGACCCTCGCGCACGGCCCTCCCCCACGACGACAGCGGGGCGGTGGGCCACCGGCCCGGAAACGCGACGGGGCCGATCAGGTGCACCCGGTCCGCGGTGCCGGTGAGGTGCCAGAGGTGATCGACCCGGTCCAGGCCGGGGTCGTCGCCGAAGACCCCGCCGATGGAGATCACCGAGATCGGCACGCCCGCGGCCGAGAGGAACCAGGCGGCCCCCATCGACATCTGGCCCCCGCCGGAGTACCCCACGAGGATGACCCGGCGTCTGCTGCCCGGCCGGTATCCGTGCCGCTGGAGCGAGCGCCAGATCTCCTGCGCGAGGCCGATGTTGTGGGCCGGGCCGTAGCGCGGATCCGCCGAGACGAGCACGTGCAGCACGTTGCGCGCGTTGATGAGCATGTGGAGGCCCTTCAGCCGCCGGTTGCGGCGGCCCTGGTCGAGCCAGGCCCAGAGCCGCTCCGTCGCGCGCTGCAGCAGGCCGCGGTTGTCGACGGCGTAGGGGAACACGTCGGAGATCACCCGGGTGCGCGGGAGGGCCTCCCTGAGGGTCTCCAGCCAGGCGGTCTCCCTGTCGAGCAGCCGGTTGCCGCCCACGTCACCCACGCCCGAGAGGTAGACCAGGTAGGTCTCCGCGTCGTCGGCGTCCGCCACCTCGCGGGTGGGCAGTTCGTCGAACGTGCGCCTGATCTCCACCTCGCCGCGGTCCGCCCACCATCGGGCCGACTCCAGCGGGGACAGCACGGCCAGGACCACCACCGTGATGAGCAGGATGCCCAGCGCCCACGTGATCACGGCCTCCTCACCGCCTGCGCCTCGACCGGCATGAGCGGCGTGCCGGCCAGGATGTCGCGTGCGGTCACCATGGTCGGCCGCCCGGTGGCCAGCGTCCAGAGCTTCGAGCCCAGCCAGGTGGCCGGCACCCGCAGGAGTCTGGAGACCATCTGCATGACCACCCACCCGGCGAGCGTGATGCCGAGCGCGGTGGCGGGCGTGACGCCGAACGCGGCGCTGACTCCGACGACCAGCACCAGGTACTGCCACGCCTCCAGCATCCGGCCGACGAACAGCCCGGCGTGCGGCATGGCCGTGACCACGCCGAACACCTGGGGTGCCAGCGACAGGAGCGCGATGGTCACCAACTCGAGCAGGGCGACGGGACGCCCCAGCACGATGCCGGCGACCGTCCAGGTGATGGCGGCCTGCAGGATCCTGAGGAAGGACAGCACCACGGCGTTGAGCAGCAGCGTGGACAGGAGGCGCAGGCCCCTGATCCGGTTGAGCGCGAGCACGGCGCCGTGCCCGAGCAACGTCGACAGCGAGGCGAGCGCGGCGACTCCGACGGCGTCCCAGGTGCCCACCGCCGACATGGCGGCCTTGTCGAGCGTGAGGGCCGCGAGCAGCGCGGCGAGGACGTCGGCCATGGCGGTCAGCCCAGGCCGATCAGCCGAGCTCGCGGTAGGCGGCCGCGAGCAGCTCGTCCGAGGGGCCCTCGATGATCTGCGGACTGCCCAGGGCCGAGAGACCGACCAGGCGCAGCCGTGACCCTCTGGCCTTCTTGTCGAGGCTCATCAACGTCCGCAGCTCCGGGAAGGCATCCGGCCGGTAGCGGAGCGGCAGGCTCAGACCGCCGAGCAGCTCGTCGTGCAGCGCGACGGAGGAGGCGGGCAGCCCGAGCGCGTCGCGGGAGACCCGGGCGATCCAGGCCATGCCCACGCTGATCGCGTCGCCGTGGCGCCAGGTGTACCCGGCGTGCGCCTCGATGGCGTGCCCCAGGGTGTGCCCGTAGTTGAGTGCCTCGCGCCCCACGCGGGACCCGGTGGAGGTGGCCTCGCGGAAGTCGACGGCGACCACCGCCGCCTTGACGGCGACCGCCCGCTCCACCAGCTCCGCGAAGCGCGCCCCTGTGGTGTCGGCGCTGTCGTCCAGATCCTCCTCGACGAGGCGCAGGATCTGCGCGTCGGCGATGAATCCGCACTTGACCACCTCGGCCAGCCCGGCCCGGACGTCACGCGGCGGGAGGGTGTCGAGGAGCGCCAGGTCGCACAGCACGGCGCGGGGCTCGTAGAAGGAGCCCACCAGGTTCTTGCCCGCGGCCAGGTTGATCCCGGTCTTGCCCCCCACTGCGGCGTCGACCATCGCCAGCACCGTGGTGGGGACGCTGACGTAGCCCACCCCGCGCAGCCATGTGGCCGCGACGAAGCCGGCCAGGTCCGTCGTGGTGCCGCCGCCGATGCCCACGACGAGATCGTTGCGGGTGAGCCCGGCCGCCGCCATGGCGTCCCAGCAGTGGGCGAGCACCTCGGGGGTCTTGGCCCGCTCGGCGTCCGGGACCTCGATCAGGGTGACGGGGACCCCCAGGCTCTCGGCGAGGCCGCGCGCGGTGGCCGCGACGGCCGGCCCGTGGATCACGGCGACCCGGCTGGCGTCGCGCACCAGGTCCGCGAGCCGGTCGACGGCGCCCCGCTCGATGTGGACGTCGTAGGGGCCCAGGGCGGACTCGACGCGGACGCTCATCCGGCCATCCTCTCGGCGGCGAGGGTGTCGGCGACGTCGGCGCATCCGCGGCCGTCGGTCTCCACCGTCTGCGTCGCCAGTGCCTCGTAGACGGGAGTGCGCTCGCGCAGCAGCTCGATGAGCCGCCCGCGGACGTTGCCGAGCAGCAAGGGCCGGACGGTGTTCATGCCCACGCGCCGCGTCGCCTGCCCGATGGAGACCTTGAGCCAGATCACCTCGTGCCCGGCGAGGGCCTCGCGGATGACGGGGTTCATCACCGCGCCGCCGCCGAGCGCCACCACGTCGTAGGTGTTGAGCAGTTCCAGGGTGGCGTCCTGCTCCAGGGCGCGGAAGTGGGCCTCGCCCTCGTCGGCGAAGATCTCCGCGACAGGCTTGCCCACCACCTCCTCGATCCGCTGATCCACGTCGACGAAGGTGCGCCCGAGCTTCTTCGCCAGGCGCCGCCCGACGGAGGACTTGCCGGCGCCGGGGGCCCCCATGAGGACGATGGTCATCGGCCGATCCTGAGTCCGCGGGCCTCCACGTCGGCCAGGTAGGCCGATGCGTTGCGGCTGGTCTCGGCCACCGAGTCTCCCCCGAACTTCTCGAGCACCACCTCCGCGAGGACGAGCGCGACCATGGCCTCGGCGACGACACCGGCCGCGGGCACCGCGCACACGTCGGAGCGCTGGTGGTGGGCGGCCGCCGCCTGGCCGGTGGCGGTGTCGATGGTGCGCAGGGCGCGGGGCACGGTGGCGATCGGCTTCATCGCGGCGCGGACGCGCAGCACCTCACCGGTGGACATGCCGCCCTCGGTGCCTCCCGAGTGATGGGTTGCGCGGTGGATGCCGCCGTCGCCGGGCAGGATCTCGTCGTGCGCGGCGGACCCGCGGCGCCGGGCGAGGTCGAACCCGTCGCCCAGCTCGACCCCCTTGATCGCCTGGATGCCCATGAGCGCGCCGGCCAGCCGTGCGTCGAGCCGCCGGTCCCCCTGACTGTGCGAGCCAAGGCCCGGGGGAAGGCCCCATGCGACCACCTCGACGACCCCGCCCAGCGTGTCGCCCTCGCGGTGGCAGGACTCCACCTCCGCCTGCATGGCGGCCGATGCCTCAGGGTCGAAGCAGCGCACGGGGTCCGCGTCGATGGCGTCGAGATCGGCGCGCGTGGGCAGGTCCCCGCGCGTGGCGCGCACGGGCCCGAGCTCGACGACGTGGCTGAGCACCTCGATGCCCAGCGCCTGGCTGAGGAACGCCTGGGCGACGGTGCCCAACGCCACCCTGGCCGCCGTCTCGCGGGCGGAGGCGCGCTCGAGGATGGGGCGCGCCTCGTCGAAGCCGTACTTCTGCATGCCGGCCAGGTCCGCGTGGCCCGGGCGGGGACGGGTGAGGGGCGCGTTGCGGGCGAGCGCCGCCAGCACGTCCTCGTCGACCTCTCCCGGGGCCATCACCTGCTGCCACTTCGGCCACTCGGTGTTGCCCACCATGATGGCGATGGGCGAGCCGAGGGTCTCCCCGTGCCGGAAGCCGCCCAGGAGGGTGACCTCGTCCGCCTCGAACTTCATCCGCGCGCCGCGGCCCGCCCCCAGCCGACGGCGGGCGAGGTTGGCCGAGATCTCCTCGACGCCCACCCGCACGTGGGCGGGGATGCCCTCCATGGTCGCGATGAGCGCTTGGCCGTGGGACTCCCCGGCGGTCAGGTAACGAAGCATGGGCGCCATTGTGTCAGAGACCCGCGCGGCGCCTCAGTTCCTGCTCAGCTGCCGACCGGCACGCGTCGAACGTGACGCCCGCACCGGTCAGGAGGAAGAACTGGTCAACGGCCTGGCCGGCGAGGAGGTCCAGGCCGTTGAGGGACGCGCGGCCGGCGGCAGCGGCGGCCTCCCCCAGCGGGGTGGGCCACGGGTCGTAGACGGCGTCGAACACCACCCGGGCGGCGCCCGCGAGAGCCGTCGCGTGCGGGGCGGTGGCGGCGGCGGGGATGGTGTTGGCCACCAGATCCACCTCGTCGACGCCGTCCGCGAGGCCCCGCACCTCCGCGCGCACCCCGAGGACCTTGGCGAGGTCCATGATCGCGGCGGCACGCTCGGGCCGGCGGGCGAGCACCGTCACATCAGTCACCCCCAGGCCGGCGAGGGCCAGGAGTATCGAGCGTGCGGTTGCGCCGTTGCCGAGGATCGCCGCGGTGCGCGGTGCGGCCAGGCCGTGCGCCCGCCAGGCACGCACGAAGCCCGGGACGTCGGTGTTGAAGACGCGCGCGCCGTCTGCGCCGAACACGAGGGTGTTGCCGGCGCCGAGGAGGCGGGTGGGCTCGTCGGCCTCTCCGAAGGCCAGCACGGCCTCCTTGTGGGGGGCGGTGACGCTCAGCCCGGCCCACGCGGGGTCGTCGACGCGTTCCGCGACGAAGCCCTCCAGCTCCGCCGGGGCGACGGTGTAGGCCTCGTAGGCCCAGTCCAGACCGTTGGCGGCGTAGCCGGCGCGGTGGATGGCCGGGGACAGCGAATGCCCGGCCGGGTCCCCGACGACGCCCGAGCGCCTCAGCATCGGCCGGTGTTGGCCTGGCACCACGCCTGGAAGAGCGCCACGTTGGCGTTGTGCTCCTCCAGCGTGTCGGCGAACCGGGTCTCGCCCGAGTCGAGGTCGACGGTGACGAAGTACAGCGCCGCGATGTCGGCCGGCGACAGCGCCGCCTCCAACGCCGTCTTGCCGGGGTTGCTGATCGGGCCCGGCGGGACGCCCTTGTAGAGATAGGTGTTGTACGGGGAATCCACCAGGCGGTCCTCGGCCGTGGTGGTCACCCCGCCGGATTTGCCGACCGCGAAGTGGACCGTGGAGTCCATCTGCAGCAGCATGTCCTGCTCGAGGCGGTTGTAGATCACCGCCGCGACCTTCGGCTGGTCGTCGGGGTTGCTGACCTCGCTGGCGATGATCGAGGCGATGGTCACCACGTCGAGGGGGGCCACCGACATCTCCGCCGCACGCCCCTCCAACGAGATCTCCTCGGCGACGACGCCGAACTGCTTGATCTGGGTGGCGAAGATGCTCGACGCCTTGGGCGGCTCCGCGACGGCATAGGTCGAGGGGAAGAGGAAGCCCTCCAGCTTCCCTCCCGCGTACGCGGGCAGCGCGAAGATGCTGGTGTCGGCGGCACCGGCCGCCACGTCGGCGGCGGGGATCTCCAGCTTGGCGGTGATGATCGCGGCCTGCTCGGCCGCCGTCGTGCCCTCCGGGAAGGTGACCAGGAGGCGCTCCTGGTTGCTCGGATCGAGCAGCATGGCGAACGCGGTCTCGGCCGGGAGCTGCTTCTTCAGGTTGAACCGACCGGCCTGAAGCTTGTCCGACTCGCCGCTGCGCTGGGCCACCTGCCGGAAGGTGCGGGTGGACTTCACCACCTCCGCCTCGACGAGCAGGTCCCCGATCTGAGTGATGGTCGCCCCACTGGGGATGACCACCTGGACAGGATCGGTGCCCTCGCCGAGATAGTCGTCCTCGGTGCGCCAGGCGATGTAGGCCTCGTTGACCTTGGAGTAGACGAACCAGCCGCCCCCCACCAGGACGGCCAGCGAGAGCAGCACCGCGAACGCGCTGCGCCCGTAGTAGCCCACCTTGCGCCAGTCGAGCTTGCTGTCGTTGTCGATCAGCCCAGGGCTCACGGTTCCTCCTTCGGTGCGGGTTCCCCGGCCGGTGATCCGTCGCGGCTCTCCGCGTCGATGGCGCGCTGCAGGATCTCGACGGCCGCGGCCTGATCGATCACACTGCGCTGCTGCCTGGCCCGGCGGCCCGCGCTGCCCAGACTACGTGATGCCGACGCGGTACTCATCCGCTCGTCGACCAGGCGCACGGGGACGGGCGCCACCGCCGCCGCGAGCGCGGCGGCCCGCTCCAGGACGAACGCGGCGGCCTGCGCCCGTTCGCCGGCGAGCGTGAGCGGCAGCCCCACGTAGATCAGCTCAGGTGCGTACTCGTCGATCAGCGCGGCGAGGCGGGTCAGCTCGTCGCGACCCGCGTGCACGGTCTCGACGGGGAAGGCGAAGCTGGTGCGCCGGTTGCTGGCCGCGACCCCGATCCGGGCCTTTCCCCAGTCGATGCCGATCCTGGCGCCGTCAGGCACGCGTCTCCAGCGCCCGACGGACCGCGGCGAGGGCCGAAGGCGCGCCTGACGGGTCCGTGCCGCCGCCCTGCGCGAGGTCGTCCTTGCCTCCGCCCTTGCCGCCCAGCTCGGCGCAGGCGAGCCCGATGAGCTGCCCCGCGCGGAGCGCGAGGCCACGTGCGGCGTTGTTGGTGGCGACGATGGCGCTGGGCTTCTCGCCCCCGCCGACGAGCGCGACCACCGCCGCGGCAGAGCCGAGCCGCTCCCGCAGGTCAAGCGCGAGCGTGCGCAGGTCCGCGCCGGCCACACCGGGCACCTCGAGGCCCAGGAAGTTCACACCGGCGACGTCCTCCGCCTTCGCGGCCATGGCCGCAGCGGAGGCCAGGAGCCGTTCCGCGTTGAGCGCCGCGATCTGCTTCTCGGCCTCCTTGAGCTGGGCCACGAGCCGCTCGACGCGGCCCACGAGCTGGTCCGGCTGCACCCGCAGGGTGTCGGTCAGCTCCGAGACCAGCGCCCGCTCCGCCGCGAACCTGGCGAACGCGTCGTGCGCCACGAGCGCCTCCACGCGGCGCACCCCGGAGCCGATGGACGCCTCGGTGAGCAGGTTGAGCATCCCGATCTGCGCGGTGGTGGCGACGTGGGTGCCGCCGCACAGCTCGCGCGACCAGGGGCCGGCCAACTCCACCATCCGCACCACCGGCGGGTACTTCTCGCCGAACATCGCCATCGCGCCGAGCGCCTTGGCCCGCTCCAGCGGCATCTGCTGCGCCGTCACCTCGAAGTTGTCCGCAATGGCCTGGTTGGCGCGGGCCTCCACCTCGGCCTTCAGCTGCCCGGACAGCGCCTGGGGCGACGCGAAGTCGAAGCGCATGTAGCCCGGCTTGTTGTAGGACCCGGCCTGGGTGGCCGTGGGACCGACGAGCTCGCGCAGCGCCGCGTGGACGATGTGGGTGGCGGTGTGGGCCTGGCTGGCGCCGTGGCGGGCCGCCGCGTCCACGCGGGCGTCTGCCGACGCGCCCAGGGCAAGCTCGCCGAAGACCTCCACCCGGTGCACGGTGAGCCCAGGGACCGGCTTCTGCACGTCCAGCACTTCGAGGGTGAAGCCCTCGCCGACGATGATGCCCCGGTCCGAGTCCTGGCCTCCGGCCTCGGCGTAGAAGGGCGTCTCCTCGAGCACGATCTCCACGGTGCTGCCGTCGAGCGCACGATCCGCCGTGACGCCGCCGGCGATGATGCCGCGGATCCGGGTGGACACGTCGAGATCCGTGTAGCCGAGGAAGGGCACCTCCCCGCTGTCGCGGAGCTCGCGGTAGGCCTCCATCGACGCGGCGGCGCCCTTCTTGGCCTTCGCGTCGGCCCGGGCGCGCTCCTTCTGCTCCTTCATGAGCTCGTCGAACTTGGCCCGGTCCACGGTGAGGCCCTGCTCGGCCGCCATCTCCATGGTCAGGTCGATCGGGAACCCGTAGGTGTCGTGCAGCTGGAAGGCCTGCGCCCCGGCCAGCGTCGGCGCCTCGTGGCTCTTCGCCTCGCCGACGGCCATGTCGAACATCACGGTGCCGGCCTGCAGGGTGCGGCGGAAGGACTCCTCCTCCGCGCCGGCCGCCTGTGACACGCGCGCCCAGTTGTCGTCGATCTCGGGGTAGGACACGCGCATGAGGTCCCTGGACACGGGGAGGAGCTCGCCGAGCACCGGGTCCCCCACGCCCAGGAGGCGCATCGAGCGGATGACGCGCCGCAGCAGGCGGCGCAGCACGTAGCCGCGGGCCTCGTTGCCGGGCGTGACGCCGTCGGTCATGAGCATCAGCGACGAGCGCACGTGGTCCGCGACCACGCGGAACCGCACGTCGTCCACCGGATCGGCGCCGTAGCGCCGGCCGGACAGCTCCGAGGCCTTCGCGATGACGGGGAACACCTCGTCGATCTCGTACATGTTGGCCACGCCCTGCTTGAGCAGGGCGACACGCTCCAGGCCGGAACCGGTGTCGATGTTCTGGCTGGGAAGGGGCCGCAGGACGTCGAAGTCGTCCTTGGCGCGGACGGCGGACAGCTCCTCCTGCTGGAACACCAGGTTCCAGATCTCGAGGAACCGGTCCTCGTCCGCCTCGGGGCCGCCGTCGGCGCCGAAGGCCGGGCCACGGTCGATGTAGATCTCAGAGCAGGGCCCGCCGGGGCCGGGGACCCCCATGTGCCAGTAGTTGTCCTTCAGCCCACGCTCCTGGATCCGGTCTCGCGGGATGCCGGCCTTCTGCCACAGGTCGATGGTCTCCTGGTCCCCGTGGAGCGCGGTGACCCACACCTTGTCCCCGTCGAAGCCCCAGCCGCCGTCCGCCTCGGACCCGGTGACCAGGTCCCAGGCGTAGGTGATGGCGCCCTCCTTGAAGTAGTCACCGAACGCGAAGTTGCCGAGCATCTGGAAGAACGTGCCGTGGCGGGTGGTCTTGCCCACCTCGTCGATGTCCAGTGTGCGGACGCACTTCTGCGAGGAGACCGCCCGCTTGAACGGGGCGGGCTCGTCGCCGAGGAAGTACGGCTTGAAAGGCACCATGCCGGCGTTGACGAACAGCAGCGTGGGGTCGTTGTACAGCAGTGAGGCGCTGGGCACGACGGTGTGGTCGTTCGCGGCGAAGAAGTCGACGAATCGGCTCCGGATCTCGGAGGTCTTCATGAGTTGTGTCCCTCAGGTGGTCAGTGGGTGGTCGCGGGAATGTTGAGCTCGTGCCGGAGCTCGGCCTCGCGCTGGGCCATGGCGGTGCGGAAGGTGCCCATGAAGTCTCCGTAGCTCGCGGCGGCCTCGTGCCCCTTCTCGGCGACCTGCTCCTGCACGCCGCGCGGGGTCAGCCGGTGGAGCAGCTCCTTGCCGCGCATCATGAGGAAGACCGCCAGCCCGGCGCCGACGAGGATCCAGAACAGGCCCTTCACTTCTTCTTCCGTCCCTGGAAGGCCTTGCGGACGCCGTAGGTGAAGGCCGCGGTCTTGACCAGGGGCCCGCCCAGCGTCGCGGCGAACAGGGTCGACATCTGCGCCGCGTTCTCGGTGACCACCGTGGCGTGCCCGGAGGCCTTGCTCACGTCGTCGGTGACCAGGCTCAGCTTGGCCAGCTCCTCGTTGGTGGCCACGACGGTGCTCTTCAGCTCCTGCAGGATGGGCACGGAGTTATGGCCAACGTCCCGCACGGTGAGCCTGACCTCGTCCAGCACGCGGCTGAGCTTGAGCAGGGGCACGGCGAGCAACGCCACCAGCACGCACAGCGCGATCGCGGCGATGAGCCCGGCGATGTCTCCAACGGTCATGGTCCTGTCCTCCTTGGATCTGCGGACGGCGTAACTCTAGCCGACGGCTCCCCCGCCAGAAGCCCCCTCAGCAGCGTGACGCGTTCGGCGATGGCGGCCTCCTGGCCGTGGTCGGTGGGCACGTAATACCGCGCGCCCTCCAGGTCCTCCGGGAGGTAGGTCTGGGCCACCACCCCGTGCGGGAAGTCGTGCGGGTAGCGGTAGCCCGTGCCGTGGCCCAGCTTCTCGGCGCCGGCGTAGTGGGCGTCGCGGAGGTGCGGCGGGACCAGGCCCCCCTTGCCGCCGCGCACATCGGCGACCGCCGCGTCAAGGGCCAGGTAGGACGCGTTGGACTTCGGCGCGGTGGCCGCGGCGACGGTGGCGTGGGCCAGGGTGATCCGCGCCTCGGGCATGCCCAGCAGCTGGACCGCCTGGGCCGCCGCGACGCAGGTCTGCAGGACCCCGCTCGCCGCCATGCCGATGTCCTCGGACGCCGAGATCATGAGCCGCCGCGCGATGAAGCGCGGGTCCTCGCCCGCCTCCAGCATGCGCGCCAGGTAGTGCAGCGCCGCGTCGACGTCGGACCCGCGGACGGACTTGATGAACGCGGAGATGATGTCGTAGTGCTGGTCACCGTCGCGGTCGTAGCGCACGGCGGCCCGGTCCGCCGAGGACTCGACGGCCGCCTGGTCGATCACCGCGACACCGAGGGCCTGGGCGGAGGCCGCCGACTCCTCCAGGTACGTCAGGGCACGCCGGGCGTCGCCGCCCGAGAGTCGGATGATGAGGTCGCGGGCGTCCCCCGACAGCTCGAACGGTTCCCCGGACGCGCGACGCAGGCCGCGCTCGTCGGTCAGGGCGCGCTCGACCAGCGCGACGAGATCCTCGGTGGTGAGCGGTTTCAGGCGCAGCAGCAGCGAGCGCGACAGCAGCGGTGAGATGACCGAGAACGACGGGTTCTCCGTGGTGGCGGCGATGAGCGTGACCAGCCTGTTCTCCACCGCCGGCAGCAGGACGTCCTGCTGGGCCTTGGAGAAGCGGTGCACCTCGTCGACGAACAGGACGGTGGCATGCCCCCGTGCCAGCTCGCGGCGCGCGGTCTCCAGCTCGGCCCGGACCTCCTTCACCCCCGCGGTGACCGCGGACAGCTCGACGAAGCGGCGGTTGGTGGCCTGGGACACTACGGAGGCGATGGTGGTCTTGCCCACCCCGGGCGGCCCCCACAGGAACACCGACATGGGCTGCCCGTCGGCGAGGCGGCGCAGCGGGGAGCCTGCGGCGAGGAGGTGCTGCTGCCCGACGATCTCGTCCAGCGTCCGGGGCCGCAGCCGCACCGCGAGCGGGGCCTGGGGGTTCGTGGAGTCGCTGAGCGAGCCGCCGCGGGTGGGGGGTGCCGGGTCGGGATTGCCGAACAGGTCGAAGCTCATCGGTTCCACTCTAGTGCTCCCGCTCGCGGGCCCCGAGTTTGTTTGAATCCCAAACCATCCTAGGATGGTCAGTTGTGGCTTCCCACCTCGGCAACACATTCTCCAGACGTCGTCGCATCGCAATCATCGTCACCCTCGGCATGCTGACGGGCCTCGGCCCGTTCACCATCGACCTCTATCTCCCGGCCTTCCCGGCGCTCAAGTCGGACCTCGGGATCTCCGACGCGCAGGTCCAGCTCACGCTGTCGGCCACCACCCTCGGCTTCGCCACGGGCCAGCTGCTCGTCGGCCCCCTCAGCGACCGGCTGGGGCGCCGGCTGCCGCTGATCGCCTGCTCGATCCTGCACGTGGTGTCGTCGGTCCTGGTCGCGGTCTCCCCCACCATCGAGTTCCTCACGGCCATGCGGCTGCTGCAGGGCGTCGGCGCGGCCGGCGGCGCTGTGGTGGCCATGGCCATGGCACGCGATCTCTTCAGCGGCCGTCCCCTCGTGGTGATGCTGTCGCGGCTGGCGCTCATCTCGGGCCTCGCGCCCATCGTCGCCCCGATCATCGGCTCATGGATGGTGGGCTTCATGGACTGGCGCGGCGTGTTCTGGGGCCTGGCTGCCTACGGCTCCGTCGTCATCGCGCTCATCGTGGTGATGACGGTCGAGACGCGGCCCCCGTCGGAGCGGACCAGGGGCGGGCTGAAGCCCGTCGGGCGGGCCTTCCGTGCGGTGTTCACCGACCGCATGTCGCTCGGCGCCATTCTCGTGGCCGCCTTCGCGTTCGGGGCCCTGTTCTCCTATGTGGCCAGTTCGTCGGTGCTGCTCCAGGAGGTCTACGGACTGTCGCCGCAGGGATTCGGCACCGTGTTCGCGATCTGTTCGTTCGGGGTCTTCGTCGGCGTCCAGCTGGGCAGCCGACTGGCGCAGCGCTGGGGCCCGCAGTGGGTCCTCGCGCTGGCGACCAGCCTCATGGTGCTCTCCGGCGTGTCGGTCCTGATCGTCGACGCCGCCGACGTGGGCTTCGTCCCGCTCGTGCCTGCGCTGTGGCTGCTCACCTTCGGCTTCGGCCTCTCGGCGCCGTGCGGGCAGATCCTCCTGCTGCACAACCACCGCCAGCACTCGGGCACGGCGGCCTCGCTCATGGGTGCCACCACCCAGATCGTGGGCTCCACGGTGGGCCCCCTCATCGGCCTGGTGCCGATGACCAGCGCCGTTCCCATGGGGGTCGCGATCCTGACCAGCGCCTCCCTGTCTGCCGCGGCCCTGTGGCTGGTGCTGCGCCCGCGCAGCATCCCGAACGTGCTCGCTGGCGGTTAACCCGCCCGTCGGGAAGGCGTTGAGCCTGAAATCGACCTCGTCCGGCTTGGAACGTTCAACTCCCGCCGTCGAGCGGGTGACCCTCGATTCAGGCTCAACCGCTCACAATGAGAGCCGTGTCAGGCTCAACCGCCCGCAACGAAAGCCGTGTCAGGCTCAACTCGCCCCCCGCCGGACGGACCGACGGGGGCGAGTGGCTGGTCAGGAGGCGGAGGGGGCGTCCTTCTTCGCCTCGGGCTTGGCGTCCACGCCGGCCTCCCTGCGCTGCTGCACGGAGATGGGCGCGGGCGCCTGGGTCAGCGGGTCGAACCCGCCGCCGCTCTTGGGGAACGCGATGACGTCGCGGATCGAGTCGGACCTGCTGAGCAGCGCCACGATCCGGTCCCAGCCGAACGCGATGCCGCCGTGCGGCGGGGCGCCGAACTGGAAGGCGTCCAGCAGGAAGCCGAACTTCTCCTGCGCCTCCTCCGCGCCGATGCCCATCACCTTGAACACGCGCTCCTGCACGTCGCGGCGATGGATTCGGATGGACCCCCCGCCGATCTCGTTGCCGTTGCACACGATGTCGTAGGCGTAGGCCAGCGCCTCGCCCGGGGCGGTGTCGAACGTGTCCAGGTGCTCGGGCTTGGGCGAGGTGAACGCGTGGTGCACGGCCGTCCATGCGCCCTCACCCACCGCGACGTCACCCTCGGCCTTGGCGTCCGAGGTGGGCTTGAACAGCGGAGCGTCGACCACCCACAGGAAGCTCCACGCGTCCTCGTCGATCAGGCCGCAGCGCTCGCCGATCTCGTTGCGCGCGGCGCCGAGGAGGGCCTGTGAGGCCGCGCGGGCGCCGGCGGCGAAGAAGATGCAGTCCCCCGGCTTGGCGCCGGTGATCTCCGCCAGGCCGTCGCGTTCCGCGTCCGAGAGGTTCTTGGCGACGGGGCCGCCCAGCACGCCGTTCTCGTCGAGGGTGACGTAGGCCAGCCCCTTCGCGCCGCGCTGCTTGGCCCATTCCTGCCACGCGTCGAAGGTGCGGCGGGGCTGCGAGCCGCCGCCGGGCATCACGATGGCGCCGACGTACGGCGCCTGGAACACGCGGAAGGTCGTCTCGGAGAAGTACCCGGTGAGCTCGGTCAGCTCCAGGTCGAAGCGCAGGTCGGGCTTGTCGGAGCCGTACCGGTCCATGGAGTCGAGGTAGGTGATCCTCGGGAAGGGCGTGGGGAGGTCTGCCCCGATCAGCGCCCAGATCTCCTTGACCAGCGCCTCGCCCAGTTCGATCACGTCGTCCTGGTCCACGAAGCTCATCTCGATGTCGAGCTGGGTGAACTCGGGCTGCCGGTCGGCGCGGAAGTCCTCGTCGCGGTAGCAGCGTGCGATCTGGTAGTAGCGCTCCATGCCCGCCACCATGAGCAGCTGCTTGAACAGCTGCGGCGACTGCGGCAGCGCGTACCAGGAGCCCGGGGACAGGCGGGCCGGGACGATGAAGTCGCGGGCGCCCTCCGGTGTGGACCGTGTCAGCGTGGGCGTCTCGATCTCGACGAAGTCGCGCTCCCCCAGCACCTTCCGGGCGGCCTTGTTCACGTCGGAGCGGAGGCGGATGGCGGCGCCGGGCGCCGGGCGGCGGAGGTCGAGGTAGCGGTAGCGCAGGCGGGCCTCCTCACCGACGGTGACCCGCTCGTCGATCTGGAACGGCAGCGGCGCGGAGGTGTTGAGCACCTCGAGCTCGGTGATCGCGACCTCGATCTGACCGGTGGGCAGGTCCGGGTTCTCGTTGCCCTCGGGCCGGACCTCGACGACGCCGGTGACCTTGATGCAGTACTCGTTGCGGAGGTCGTGGGCGCCGGTGGCCTCGAGCAGCTCGTCGCGGATGACCACCTGGACTCGGCCCGAGGCGTCGCGCAGGTCGATGAAGGCGAGGCCGCCGTGGTCGCGGCGCTTGGCCACCCACCCGGCTAGGACGACCTGGTTGCCTGCGTGCTCGGCGCGCAGGGCGCCGGCGTCGTGGGTGCGGATCACAGTATTCCTCTCGTTCGGCTGCATAGACGGTGCAGCTCGCCCCGACATCGTAACGGCTCGGCCGTCAGGGCTGGAAGCGCGCGACCGGCGGGTCGGCGGGCGGCTCGGGCAGCCTCTGGGTGGCACCGGCCGCCGCTGTCGGGCGACGGCCGGCTCACCGGGGTGTGCGGGGATCCTCCCTGGTGGTGAGCGCGACGCGGGCCACGCGGACCGCGTCGATGCCGCTGATCGAGATGCCGTCTGGCACCTCACGGACGCTCGGGTCGACCCATACCCCGGTCTCCTTCCGCCACGGCAGCAGTTGGAGTTCCAGCGGCCGGGTGCGGAGCGTGTCGCGGTGGGGCGTCACGTCGATGTCCCAGACGCGGCCGTGCCAGAAGTGGTCACTGATGACCTCGCCGCCGAGGACGGCCCTTCCGACGTCGCCGGTCCAGGTCACCCGGACGAGCACCCGGTCGGTGTCGTCGAAGGCCTCCGAGGGCACCTCCACCTGCACGCTCGCCGCCCCTGAGAAGTCGGTGGGTGCGGAGAGCCGCCCCAGTGGGCCGCCCGTCCGGGGTGCCGGTGGTGCGGGGGCAACCGGTGCGAGGTCGTCCAGCAGTCGCACGGATCCTGCGCCGGGAACCGAGAGTCTGACGAACTCCCACGGCCCCGCAGCGGCGGCCGGCCCGAGTAGGGCTCCGTCGGCGGTCAGCCCAACGGGTGCCGGCAGGAACCCGATCGTCGCGTGGCGCTGGTCGGTGTGTGCGATGAGCGCGTCGCCCGTGACGTAGACGGGTGCGTCGGACAGGACAAGACGGTCGGCCCCGGCGAAGCGGAGTCGGTACAGCTGATCGGCGTGGCCGTCGTCGAGGATGACGACGCGGACCCCCGGCAACTCGACGACGCACGCCGGGCCGGGCAGGCCGGTGAGCCGCACGACAGTGGCCCCATCGACGACCTCCGCGGTGGCGGGTCCCCCGACCTCGACCTCTCCCTCGAGGACCAGTTCGACGTCGATGCCGGGGGTGGCGGACAGGACCACCACGTCGCCCACCTCGTCCGTGCCACGGCTGAGGATCGACGCGGTGGCGCTGCGCAGCACGAGGTCGTCGGTCAACGGGTAGCGCAGCGGCCAGGCGACGGAGATCCCCTCGGGAAGGTCCACCGGGGCGGAGGGCACGGTGATGGTCGCGTCCTCGAAGTCGAGGGTGAGCGACACTCCGGGCTGGGCCGCGATGGGGCGCTTCGGCGGCTGGTAGGTGGTGAGGAACAGATAGCCGCGCCGGCCGTCGGAGCGCACCGACCACCGCAGCTCCCCCGGGTCCTCGCTGCCGCCTCCGACGGTGGTGGTCATGGCCGCGACGGCCGCGCCGTCGAGCTGCAGCCACAGGTGCTGCCGGCGCAGTCTGTGGTGATGCCCACGGATCTGGCCGAACTCCCCGATGGGGGCGAAGAAGTCGTAGGTGCGGGACGGGACGTCGTTGGGGTAGCCGGTGGCCTGGGACTCCTGCTCGGTCCCGTGCCCGCCGACGCGCATCGTGCCGCCGGCGTACATGTAGTAGCCCTGCCAGATCGATCCGCCGCCGATCTTCGCCAGTGCCAGGTTGGCCACGTCCTCGGCGCTCACGAGCGGACGACGGTGGTACGCGACGTGCATGCCGCCGCCCAGCTCGCACGTGGCGAAGGGCAGTGCGTCGTCGTCCTTGAGGGCGACCTCGTCGGGCCCGAGTGTGATGCCGTCCAGGGCCTCCCGGAGATCCTTCCCGACGCTCAGGTCGTCGCGGACCTCCGTATAGCGGAAGTGGAACGATGCGTTAGCGGGCCACTCCACATCGGTGTCCTCCCAGAACCCCTCCGAGTAGGCGCTGTAGACGGGCAGCAGAGTCTCGGGCACCTGCGCGCCACCCCATCCGGTGGCCGTCCAGATCGGGACGTTCAGCCCGAGGCCCTCAGCGATGCCGCGCAGCGCGGCCAGGTGCTGCGGCTGGTCGTACAGCTCGTTGTCCATCTGGACGCCGACGACGGGACCGCCGTCGGCGTGGGTGAGGCCGGCGAGCTGGGCGATGATCTCCGCGTAGAGCCGCCGGACCAGCTCCAGGTAGGCCGGGTCGTTGGTCCGGGTGTCCAGCCCCAACTCGATGAGCCAGTCCGGGAAGCCCCCGTGGCGGGCCTCGCCGTGCGCCCAGGGTCCCATCCGGACGATGACGTCGAGACCGAAGTCCCGCGCCAGCTCGACGAAGGCGCGCAGGTCCAGGTCGCCGTCCCAGCGGAACGATCCCGCGGTGGGCTCGTGGGCCTGCCAGAACACGTAGGTCGCCACGGAGTCGAGGCCGCCAGCCCTGGCATGCCCGAGCACCTCCGGCCACCGGTCGCGCGGGATGCGTGAGAAGTGGATCTCGCCGGTCACCGGGAACCACGGCTTCCCGGCGCGTTCGAGGGAGCGGCTCGTCACCTCGATCCGATCGGGTGCCGTGTCCGGCTCACCCAGGGCCAGGTGTCCCCGTCGAGGGTGGCCGGGCGCCCTCAGCCGGAGGCGGCGATCCCGTCGATGGTCGATGGCCATGTCTCTCCTTCAGGCAGATCCGCGAGCGGCGACCTGGAGAATCTAGACGGCCCCGACCTGGACCGCCATGTGAGAACTCACGGCGAACCTGGACGAATCACCGAACACGCTCGGATCGCTCGCCTCGCCGCCGATCGCACGGTCCTACCGGGTGGGGTGCTCGACCCGTCGATGCCGTGGCGCCACGGGACCACCACGCGACGGGCGCGACCGCTCGGCTCAGAGGGTGGCCGTCACACCGGGCACGAGGTCATCCGGCGACGGCCGCCAGTCGTCCGGCGATGCCGGGGTCTGCTCGCCTGTGCGGATGTCCTTGACGGAATCGTCATACCCGGCACCGAACCACACGAACGGGATGCCGCGGCGCTCCGCGAACCGGATCTGCTTGCCGAACTTGTCCGCCTTGGGCGCCACTTCCACGGGAATCCCCCGGGTCCGCAGCTTGGCCGCGACCGCGATGGCCCGCTCGCGCGAGGACTCGTCGTCCACCGCCACGAGGACCGCGCTGGGGACGCTGCGCGAGGCGACGAGCTTCCCCTTACCGATGAGCGGGGCGAGGATGCGGGTGATGCCGAAGGAGTAGCCGACGCCGGGGAAGGTGACCTTGCCGTCGCTCGCCAGCGAGTCGTAGCGGCCTCCCGAGGCCACCGAACCGAGCCGCTCGGAGCCGACGAGGAACGTCTCGTAGACCGTGCCGGTGTAGTAGTCCAGGCCCCGTGCGATCTTCAGGTCCGCCACGACCCGGTCCGGCACCGAGCGGGCGGCCACCCGGACCAGGGCCGACAGCTCCTCGAGCCCGGAGTCCAGCAGCTCGCCCGTCACGCCGAGCCGGCGCACGTCGTCGACGAACGACTCGTCCGTGGCCGCGATGCCCGCCAGCGCCACGCAGGCGCGGGCCTGGGCCTCCGACAGGCCCACCTCGGCGGTCAGCAGCTCGGCGACGGCGTCCGGCCCGATCTTGTCGTACTTGTCCACCCGCTGCAGGACCGCGGCGGTGTCCTCGATCCCCAGGCCGCGGTAGAAGCCCTCGGACAGCTTGCGGTTGTTGACGTGCAGGGACACCGGCGGGAGGCCGAGGTCGCGGTGGAGCTTCTCGAACACGTCGAGCGCCACCAGCGGGATCTCAACGTCGTGGTGGGCCGCCAGCGCGTCCTGCCCGACGATGTCGATGTCGGCCTGGGTGAACTCCCGGTACCGACCCTCCTGGGGCCGCTCCCCACGCCACACCTTCTGCACCTGGTAGCGCCGGAAGGGGAACGCCAGGTGACCGGCGTTCTCGAGCACGTAACGGGCGAACGGAACGGTCAGATCGAAGTGCAGCCCGAGCTCATCCACGTCGCCCGCCTCGGCGTGCAGCCGGCGCACCACGTAGATCTCCTTCTCGATCTCCCCCTTCCGCGACAGCTGCGCCAGCGGCTCGACGGCGCGCGTCTCGATGGGCGCGAAGCCGTGCAGCTCGAAGGTGCCCGTCACCGTGTCGAGGACGCGGTTCTCGACGATGCGGCCGGCGGGCAGGAACTCGGGGAAACCGCTCAGCGGCTTGGGGCGGGACAAGGGTTCCTCACAAGTGGTCTGGCTGCAGGAAGGGGTTCGAGTCGAGCTCCTGGCCGATGCTGGTGGGCTGGCCGTGGCCGGGCAGCAGCGGCGTCTCGGCCGGGAAGTGCGTGGCGATGCGCCGCAGCGACTCGCGCATCTCGGACATGCTACCGCCGGGCAGGTCCGTGCGCCCGATCGTGCCCGCGAACAGCACGTCCCCGGTGAACACCACCGAGGTGCGGGCCGACGTGAACTCCAGGAGCGTGGACCCCTTCGTGTGTCCCGGTGCGGGGAACGGCGTGACCGTGATCCGGGCCAGGGTGACGGGACCGTCGTGGTCCCGCACGTCGGCGATCGGGGGCAGCGTGTCGGAGCCGGTCAGCTGCCGCATCATGGCGGAGCCCTGGGGCCCGAGCCCGTCCCCCGGCCTGATCAGCAGGTGCTGGTCCGACGCGGCCAGGTAGACGGGGATGTGCCAGCGCCCGGCGAGGATGTGGGCGTCGCCGACGTGGTCGAGGTGGCCGTGCGTGGCGAGGATCGCCACCGGGTTCAGGCCGCGCTCCGCGACGGCGGCGATGACCGGCTCCGCCGCCGTGATGCCGGGATCGACGATGAGGCATTCGGCCGTGTCCTCATGCGGAGAGACGAGGTAGCAGTTGGCCTGCCAGGGCGAGACCTGAATGGGCTGGATGAGCACGACGACACCCTATACGGCTAGATTGGGCGCATGAGCGAATCGCAAGCGCCCTCCAGCTTCGGCCGGGTCGATGCCGACGGCACGGTCTATGTCCGCGAGGGTGACACCGAACGAAGTGTCGGGCAGATCCCCGACTCCACCCCCGACGAGGCCATGGCGTTCTACGTGCGCCGCTTCGAGAACCTGGCCGCCGAGGTGGGCCTGCTCGAATCCCGCGTGGCCGCCCAGGCGATGTCTCCCGAGGAGGCCCGCACGGCCATCGGTACGGCCCGCACGAACGTGGCCGGGGCCAACGCCGTCGGGGATCTGGCTGCGCTGACCCGCCGCCTGGACGCCCTCCTTGAGGTGCTCCCGGCCCAGATCGAGGCCCGCAAGGCGTTGAGGGCCGAGCAGAACTCCGTCACCGTCGCCGCCAAGGAGGCGATGGTCGAGGAGGCCGAGAAGCTGGCCGAGGGCGACGACTGGCGCGGCGGCGTGGACCGCTTCCGGGTGCTGCTCGACGAGTGGAAGGCGCTCCCCCGCGTGGACCGCGCCACGGACAACGAGCTGTGGCACCGCTTCTCCTCGGCCCGCACGCAGTACACACGGCGTCGCAAGGCGCACTTCGCGGAGCTCAACCAGCGTCGCGACGGCTCCAAGGAGCTGAAGGAGGCCATCATCGCGGAGGCTGAGCCGCTGGCCGCCTCCACGGACTGGGGCGCCACGTCCGCGGCGTTCCGCGACCTGATGCAGCGCTGGAAGGCGGCCGGCAGCGCCCGGCGCGCGGAGGACGACGCCCTGTGGGCGCGGTTCCGCGCCATCCAGGACTCGTTCTTCGAGGCCCGCACGCTGGCCCAGAGCGCCGTCGACGGCGAGCAGTCGGAGAACCTCGCGGCCAAGCAGGCACTGGTCGAGCAGGTGGAGAAGGACCTCGAGGGCGTCACCGACGTCGAGGCCGTCAAGGCCATCCACCGCGACTTCCTGGCGAAGTTCAACGAGCTCGGCCACGTCCCGCGCACCGCGATGCGGGACCTGGACGGCCGCGTCCGCGCGCTGGGCGAGAAGGTCTCTGCGATGGAGGCCGACGAGTGGCGCCGCACTGACCCCGAGGCGCGTCGCCGCGCCGAGGACACGGTGGCGATGTTCGAGGCCCAGATCGCGAAGCTGGAGGCGGACCTGGCCAAGGCCGAGGCGAAGTCCGACGCCAAGCGGGTCAAGGACGCGAAGCAGTCCATCGAGACGTACCAGAGCTGGCTGGCCCAGGCCCGCGAGACCCTGGCGGACTTCACCGCCCGCTGAGGCACCGGTAGGAGACCGCTAGCCCGCCACGCGGAACACGTCGTAGACGCCGGGGACCCGGCGCACCTGGTTGATCACATGCTGCAGGTGCGTCGGGTCCGCCGATTCGAACGTCATCTTGCCGCTGAACTGCCGCTGCTTGTTGGTGGTGATGTTGACCGCGAGGATGTCGACGTGCTGCTCCGAGAGCGCCGACGAGACGTCCGAGAGCAGGCGTGCCCTGTCGATCCCCTCGATCTGGATGGTCACCAGGAACGTGGATCCCTGCTCGCGGCCGGACCAGGCCACGTCGACGATGCGCTCCGGCTCCCGCATCAGCGCGGGCACGTTGGAGCAGTCCGCGCGGTGCACCGACACGCCCTCGCTGCGGGTGACGAACCCGATGATCTCGTCGCCCGGCAGCGGGTAGCAGCACTTGGCGAACTTGGCCACCACGGAGGCGTCGCCGTCGACGAGGATGTGGGCGCCGTCGCGGACGGGCCGACGGCGCTGCTTGACGACGACGTCCTCGGTGACCGTGTCGACGGCCTCCTCCTCGCCGCCGTGCAGCGCGATGAGCTTCTCCACCACGCCCTGCGGGCCGATGTGCGCCTCGCCGATCGCCGCGTACAGCGCGGGCACGTCCTTGAAGCCCAGCTCGTTGGCCACCGCCGTGAGGTTCTCCAACGTCAGCAGGCGCTGCATCGGGATCCCGGTGCGGCGGAGGTCCTTGGCGAGGGCCTCCTTCCCCTGCTCGATGGCCTCGTCGCGGCGCTCGCGGGAGAAGTGCGCCTTGATCTTCTGCCTGGCGCGGCTGGAGACGACGAAGCCGAGCCAGTCCCGGCTGGGTCCGGCGCCCTCCGCCTTGGAGGTCAGCACCTCCACCTTGTCGCCCTGGGCCAGCCGGGTGCTGAGCGCCACCAGGCGCCCGTTGACGCGGGCGCCGATGCAGCGGTAGCCCACCTCGGTGTGCACGGCGAAGGCGAAGTCCACGGGAGTGGCGCCGACGGGGAGGGCGATCACCTCACCCTTGGGGGTGAAGACGTAGATCTCGTCGGAGTTGATCTCAAACATCACCGAGTCGAGGAACTCGCTCGGGTCCTCGGTCTCCTTCGACATGACGCCCAGCTGGTGCATGGCACGCAGCCCGGCCTCCTCCGGCGTCACGCCCTCGCGCAGGTCCTCCTTGTACTTCCAGTGGGCCGCGACACCGTACTCCGCGCGACGGTGCATCTCGTGGGTGCGGATCTGCAGCTCCACCGGCTCGTTGTTGGCGCCGAGGACCGTGGTGTGCAGCGACTGGTACATGTTGAACTTCGGGCCGGCGATGTAGTCCTTGAACCGCCCCGGGATGGGCTTCCAGGCGGCGTGGGCCACGCCGAGGACGGCGTAGCAGGTGGCCGTGTCCTGCACCAGGACCCGCAGCCCGATCAGGTCGTAGATCTCCTTGAAGTCCCGGCCCCGGACCATCATCTTCTGGTAGATCGAGTAGTAGTGCTTGGGCCGCCCGTACACGGTGGCGGTGATCTTCGCCTCGGTGAGCAGGTTCTGGAACTGGGCGATGAGCTCCCGCAGGTAGCGCTCGCGGTAGGGCGCCTGCTGCGCCACCATGTCCACGATCTCTGAGTAGACCTTCGGCTCGATGACCGAGAAGGACAGGTCCTCCAGCTCCCACTTGATGGTGTTCATGCCCAGCCGGTGGGCCAGGGGCGCGAAGATGTTGAGCGTCTCCGTCGCGATGCGGACCTGCTTGTCGGGCCGCAGGAACCCGATGGTGCGCATGTTGTGGAGGCGGTCGGCGAGCTTGATCACGAGGACGCGCACCTCCTCCGAGGTGGCCATGATCATCTTGCGGATGGTCTCGGCCTTGGCCGTCTCCCCGTAGGTGAGCTTGTCCAGCTTGGTGACGCCGTCCACCATCCGGGCCACCTCGTCGGAGAAGTCCAGGCGGAGCTGCTCGAGCGAGTACGGCGTGTCCTCGACGGTGTCGTGCAGAAGGGCCGCCACGAGCACGGGCTCCGTCATGCCGAGCTCGGCCAGGATGGTGGCCACGGCGAGCGGGTGCGTGATGTAGGGATCCCCCGACTTGCGCTTCTGACCCGCGTGGCACTGGTCCGCGACGCGGTAGGCGCGCTCGATGACGTCCAGGTCCGCCTTGGGGTGGTTGGACTTGACGATCCGGAACAGCGGGTCCAGGACGGCGGACTTCGAACGGACCGCGCCCAGCCTCGCCAGCCGGTGGCGCATGCGCAGCCTGGGCTGCTCCGGGCCGGTCACGAGTCTGGAGGCTCCGGTCAGCGAATCGTCTGACATTGGCCACCTCCGTCCGCGCCGCCTATTCGCTCAATCGTAGCGGCACGGACGACGGCGTCACTCGTCGTAGTGTCGGGCGAGAATCGCGTGGGCGTCCTTGGCGGGCGGCTGGGCGCGACGGACCACGATGAGCTCGTCGCCGATCTCGATCTTGGTGGCCGTCTGGTCGTAGAAGCGGCGCAGCGTGCCGTTGCGGATGATGCCGATGACGCGCTCCCCCTGGACCGAGGCAGGCGGCTGTCCGGCCTCGCTGGCGTCGGCGAGCCGCTGATGCACCTCGAGGCCCTCGGCGCCGGTGAGCATGTCCTGCATGATGGTGCCCAGCTCGGGGCCGATGGCCGACAGGCCGAGGAGCCTGCCCACCGTCTCGGAGCTGGTGACCACCGACGACGCGCCCGACTGGCGCACCAGGGGCACGTTCTCGTGCTCCCGGACCGCGACCACGACGCCGGCCGTGGGGTTGAGCTGCCGGACCGTGAGGGTGGCGAGGATCGCGGTGTCGTCGCGGTCCAGGGAGATGATGACCTGCTTGGCCTTGCTGATCTCCGCCCTGCGGAGCAGCTCGCGGCGGGTGGCGTCGCCCTGGAACGCGGCCAGGCCGTCGAAGTTGGCGTCCGCGACGGCGCTGGCGTGGGCGTCGATGACGAGGATCTTCTCCAACGGCTCGCCCTGTCGGCGGAGCGTGTTGACGGCGCTGCGGCCCTTGGTGCCGTAGCCGATGACGACGACGTGGTTGCGCATCTTCCTCCTCCAGAACGTGTCCTTGATGCTCCGGCTCCCCTCCTTCGTCAGCACCTCGATGGTGGTGCCGACGAGGAGAACCAGGAAGCCGATGCGCAGCGGGGTGACGATCAGGGCGTTCATCAGGCGGGCATGGGCCGCCAGCGGCGTGATGTCGCCGTAGCCGGTGGTGGTGACGGTCACCGTCGAGTAGTAGAGCGCGTCGATGAGGCTGACGCCGTCTCCGGCGGTGTTGTCGATGTAGCTGTCGCGGTCCAGGTACACGATGGCGGTGCTGATGAGGAGCAGGAGCAGGGCCAGCAGGGCCCGCCGGGTGAGCTCCTTGAAGGGCGACGAGCTGATCCGGGGCAGGCTGACCAGTGACAGCACCCCGCCGCGTCCCCCGGGCTCCAACTTGGGCATGGGCTCAGACTGTCAGGACTGCGGTGAGGTTGTCGATGCCCATGGTGGCGAGGCGCTCGCGGCCACCCAGGAAGCCGAGCTCGATGAGGACGCTGACGTGCACCAGGTCCGCCCCCATCTGCTTGAGCAGGGCGGCCGTCGCCCCGACGGTGCCGCCGGTGGCCAGCACGTCGTCGACCACGAGAACCCGGGCACCGCGCCGGATGGCGTCGCGGTGCATGGTGAGCGTCTCGAAGCCGTACTCCAGCTCGAACGACTCGCTGATGGTCTCGCCGGGGAGCTTGCCCGGCTTGCGCACGGGCACGAACCCGGCGCCCAGGGCGAGCGCCACCGGGGCGGCGAAGATGAAGCCGCGCGCCTCCATGCCCACCACGACGTCGATCTCGCGGGGGGCGGTGGTGACCAGCTCCGTGACCGCCGCCTGGAACCCCTGCGGGGAGGCGAGGAGGGGTGTGATGTCCTTGAACACCACCCCCGGGCGGGGGAAGTCCGGGACGTCCGCCACCAGAGCCTCCACCAGCCCTCGCCGGCGTGCCGCCTCGTTGATGCTCACGCCTTGCCCTTCCGCTCGGCTCGCGAACCGCCGGTGCGCCGCTGCTGGCGCACACCGGGGGTGACCCCCGTGACGCCCGCGGTCGCGAGCGGCTCGGCCGCCGCGTCGAGGGTGGCCTGGCGGGTGGACCGCTGCGCGGCGCGGGCCTTGCGGCGGGCGAGTTGCGCGCGATGCTCCACCATGGCCGGCTCGCGCTCCCTGAGCAGCGCCAGGACGGGGGCGGCGATGAACAGCGAGGAGTACGCGCCGGCGATCATGCCGATCAGCAGCGCGAGCCCCAGATCCGCCAGGGGACCGCTCTGCAGGGTGGCGCCGGCGATGAACAGCGCCAGGACCGGCAGGACGCCGATGACCGTGGTGTTCAGCGAGCGCACAAGCACCTGGTTGACGGCCAGGTTGGCCTGCTCCGAGTAGGTGTGGCTGGTGTGCTCGATGCCCTTGACGTTCTCGCGGATCTTGTCGAAGACCACGACTGTGTCGTAGAGCGAGTAGGCCAGGATGGTCAGCACGCCGATCACGGTGGACGGGGTGACGGTGAAGCCCACCGCCGCGTAGACGCCGACGGTGACCAGCAGGTCGTGGAAGACGGCCACCACAGCCGCGACGGACATTTTCCAGTCCCGGAAGTAGATGGCGATCAGCGCCATCACCAGCACGATGAACACCACCAGGGCGATGGTGCCCTGGCGCGTGATCTGCGCGCCCCAGGAGCCGCTGATGGCGTTGTAGGTGACGTTGTCCACCGTCGTGCCCGCAATGTCTGCCACCGCCGAGCGAACCTGATTGGTCTCGTCGGGGGTGAGCGCCCGGGTCTGGACGCGGATCGCGTCCTCTCCCAGCGTGAACACCTGCGCGCTGAGATCCTCGATGGGCAGGTCCGCCACCTGGGCGCGCACCTCGTCGACGGTGCCCTGCTGGATGCTCATGGGCGCCTGGAAGTCCGTGCCGCCGCTGAACTCGATGCCGAGGGTGAGCCCGCGCAACACGAGCAGCAGGAGCGACACCCCGATGATGACAGCGGACACGATGAACCAGAGCCGCCGGTTCTTCATGAAGTCGTAGCTGGTCTGCCCGGTGTACAGACGCTCGGCGATCCCGAGCTTTCTGGTCGACATCATGCCTCCTGCGGGGTTGTCGAGGCGGCGACCGTCGTGCGGCGGGGCCGTCGTCCGAGCAGCGATTCGCGCGTGACGCCCATGTGGTGCGCGTCGAGGCCGGACCACTTGTGCCCCTCGCCGAAGAACTTCGTGCGGGCCAGCAGCTCGACGAGCGGCTTGGTGAAGAAGAAGACCACGGCCAGGTCGATCAGCGTGGTGAGGCCGAGCGTGAACGCGAAGCCCTTCACCGCGCCGACGGCCAGCACGAAGAGGACCACTGCGGAGAGCAGCGAGACCGCGTCGGAGATCACGATGGTGCCCCGCGCCTTGGTCCAGCCCGCCGACAGGGCGGACTTGAGGCTGCGGCCCTCGCGGATCTCGTCACGGATGCGCTCGAAGTAGATGATGAACGAGTCCGCCGTGACGGCGATGCCGACGATGGCGCCCGCGATGCCGGGAAGGTTGAGCGCGAAGCCCACCACGGAGCCCAGCAGCACCATCATCGCGTAGGTGGTGGCCGCCGCGACGGCCAGGGACAGCACCACGACGATGCCCATGCCCCGGTAGTACAGGAAGCTGTAGAGCATCACCACGAGCAGGCCCACGATTCCCGCGATGATCCCGACCCGCAGCTGCTCGCCGCCGAGGGTGGCCGACACGGTCTCCACCTGCGAGGGTTCGAAGGACAGCGGAAGGGATCCGAACTTCAGCACGTTGGCCAGGCCGGCCGCGGACTCGGCCGTGAAGCCGCCGCGGATGATGGCCTCGCCGTTGGTGATCTTGGCCTGGGCGGTGGCCACGGACTCGGCCTTGCCGTCGAGGACGATGGCGAACATGTTGCGGGGCTCCGCGGCGCCGACGAGGGCACCCGTGAGCTCGGACATGTTGGCGGTGCCGGTGCTGTTGAAGCTGAGCGTCACGGCGTACTCGAGCTCGCCCTGCGGGATGCCGAAGGAGGCGGTGGTGAGGTCCTGGCCGCGCACCGCCACCGGGCCGAGCAGGAGCTTCTGCAGGCCCTCGGCGTCGCACACCACCTGGGCCGTGAGCGGGTTGTCGGTGACCTCGTCGCCGCAGGTGAAGTCCAGGAAGGCCTGGTACTCCTCCTCGGTGGGCTGGTAGGCCAGCGCCTCGGCGATGGGGAGCTGGTCCCCGGCCTCGCCCTGCTCTCCAGGCTCGGGCGAGGGCGTGGGGCTGGGGGGCGCCGTCGGCAGGCCGGGGACCGGGGTCTCCGACGGATCCGGGCTGGCGGACGGGTCCGTGCCGGTACCGGCGGTCACCTGCAGCACGGGCCGGAACGACAGCTGGGCCGTCGCCCCGACGAGCTCCACCAGGTCGTCGCGCTCCACGTTGGGGGCGGAGACCACGATGTTGCGCTCACCCTGGACCACGACGGACGCCTCACCGACGCCGAGGCCGTCGACGCGCTGCTGGATGATGTCGCGGGCGAGCTCGAGCGACTCGAGGGACACGGACTCGTTGGTGGCGGTCAGGGTGATGGTCTGCCCGCCCTGCAGGTCGAGGCCGAGCTTCGGCGTCCACGTGTTCGTGGCGGCCATGATGGTGTACAGGCCCGCGACGATGAGCAGGAATACGGTGAGGACGACGCCGGGGCGCCCCCTCTTCGCTGTGGTGGCCACTGTTACTTGGTGTCCTCCGCACGCGGTTCCGCAGTGCGATCCTGGAAGAACGAGTCTGCCGCGGCGTCGGCCTCAGCCTGGACGACGGTGCCCTCGGTGGTCTCGGCCGAAGAGGGCTCGACGAGCTCCGGGGTGGCGTCCTCGACGAGTTCGTCAGCGGCGGACTCGTCGGTGAACTCGAACTCCTCGTCCTCGGCGCCGACCTTGCGGGCGACGTTGCCCTTGAGCACCGTCACCTCGACGCCGGGGGCCAGTTCGATGATCAGCTGCCGCTCGCCCACGTGGGCGACCGTGCCGAACATGCCGGAGGTGAGCAGGACACGATCGCCCTCGCTCAGGCCGGACTGCATCTCCTGGTGCTGCTTGGCGCGCTTCTGCTGCGGGCGGATCATGAGGAAGTACATGACCGCGAACAGCGCGATCATCATGAGGATCAGGTCCATATTTCACTCCAGACGTGGGTAAGCCATCGCTCAGGATAGCGGAGCGGCGAAGAATGTCAGCCGCGGCGCTCCCTGGCGTGGGAGTTGGGTCAGCTTCGGGGGTCGTGGGTCAGCATCTGGTGCACGCCGTCGAGGATCTCCACCGGCCGGTAGGGGAACTGGGTGATCGAGGTGGCCGTCGAGATGCCCGTCAGCACGAGCACGGTGTGGAGGCCGGCCTCCATGCCCGCGACGATGTCGGTGTCCATCCGGTCGCCGATCATGCCCGTCTCCTCCGAGTGGGCCCCGATCTTGTTCAGCGCGGAGCGGAACATCATGGGGTTGGGCTTGCCCACCACATAGGGCTCGCGCCCCGAGGCCTTGGTGATGAGCGCGGCGACCGCGCCGGTCGCGGGAACCACGCCCGTCGGCGTGGGGCCCGTGGCGTCGGGGTTGGTCGCGATGAACCGGGCGCCCGCGTCGATGAGGCGGATGGCGGTGGTGATGGCCTCGAACGAGTAGGTGCGGGTGTCGCCGATGACGACGAAGTCGGGCGAGCGGTCGGAGAGCACCATCCCTGCGTCGTGCAGCGCCGTCGAGAGGCCGGCCTCCCCCACCATGAAGCAGGTGCCGCCGGGCTTCTGCTCCGCCAGGAACTTGGCCGTGGCCATCGCGGAGGTCCAGATCCGTCCCTCAGGCACGTTGAGGCCGGAGTCCTGGAGGCGCGCGGCGAGGTCGCGCGGCGTGAAGGTGGCGTTGTTGGTCAGGACCAGGAAGGGGGTGTCCGTGGCCACCCAGTGGTCGATGAGCTCCTGCGCGCCGGGCAGAGCCCGGTTGTCGTGCACCAGCACGCCGTCCATGTCGGTGAGCCAGGCCTTGATGTCGGAACGCGTGCGCATGCTGCGTAGGCTACCGGTCGCCGGGCGGGACCCGGCGCCCCGACTAGTCGAAGAGCGCCGGGTTCGCCGACGGGACCGTCATCCCCATATGCGCGTACGCCGCCCGTGTGGCCACGCGCCCGCGGGGGGTGCGCACCATCAGACCCTGCCGGATGAGGAACGGCTCGGCGACCTCGGCCACCGTCTCGATCTCCTCCCCCACGCTCAGCGCCAGCGTGGACAGGCCGACGGGCCCTCCGTCGAAGAGCCGGCACAGCGCGTCGAGCACCGAACGGTCCAGCCGGTCCAGCCCCCGCTCGTCCACCTCGTACAGCTCGAGCGCGGACCGGGCCACGCCCCGGTCGACCTCGGGGTGGCCCTTCACCTGCGCGAAGTCCCGCACTCGGCGGAGCAGGCGGTTGGCGATGCGGGGCGTGCCTCGGGAGCGGCTTGCGATTTCGCCCCGCGCGGCGCCGTCGATCCGGACGCCCAGCTTTCCGGCCGACCCGGAGACGATGCCCTCCAGGTCTGCCGAGGAGTAGAAGTCCAGCTGCGCGGTGAAGCCGAACCGGTCCCTCAGCGGCCCCGGCAGCAGGCCCGCGCGGGTGGTGGCGCCCACCAGGGTGAACGGCGGCAGCTCGATCGGGATGGCGGTGGCGCCGGGCCCCTTGCCGACGATGACGTCCACCCGGAAGTCCTCCATGGCGAGGTACAGCATCTCCTCGGCGGGGCGGGACAGGCGGTGGATCTCGTCGAGGAACAGCACCTCGCCCTCCGCGAGCCCGGAGAGGATCGCGGCGAGGTCGCCGGCGTGCTGGATGGCCGGGCCGGACGAGATGCGCAGCCCGGTGCCGAGCTCGGCGGCGATGATCATGGCGAGCGTCGTCTTGCCGAGCCCGGGCGGCCCGGAGAGCAGCACGTGGTCCGGGGACGTGCCCCGGTGTCTGGCCGCGTCGAGCACGAGGGCCAGCTGCTCGCGGACCCTCGGCTGCCCCTCGAACTCGGCCAGCCGCTTGGGCCGCAGCGCCGCCTCGTAGTCCCTGTCCTCGACGTCGGCCGTCGGGTCCACCTCGGAGTGCTGGTCCACCACCTGCTACCTCCTCGCCAGCGAGTTCAGGGCGGCGCGCAGGAGCTTGGCGATGCCGATTCCCGGGTCCGCCTCGACGAGGTGGGCCACGTTGTCGCAGGCCGCGTCCGCGTCGCGCGCGGACCAGCCGAGCCCCTGCAGGCCGTCGCTGACCTGGGCGCGCCACGCCTCGCCGTCGGCAGGGGCGGGCACGCCGTCCGAGGCCGGGTCCGTCAGCGTCAGGACCTTGTCCTTGAGCTCGATCACGAGCTTCTGGGCGCCCTTGAGCCCGATGCCGGGCACCGAGCACAGCCGCTTCAGGTCCTCGGCGAGCACCGCCCGGCGCAGTTCCCCCGGGGTGAGGACCGACACGATCGCCAGCGCCAGCTTGGGCCCCACGCCGCTGGCGGTCTGCGCGAGCTCGAACGCCTCGCGCTCCCCCTCGTCGCCGAATCCGAACAGGGTCATCGAGTCCTCACGGACCACCAGCGAGGTGTGGAGGGTGCAGCGCTCGCCGGGGCGCAGCCCGGCCGCGGTCTGGGGCGTGGTGAGCACCCGGAAGCCGACGCCCCCGACGTCGAGCACGCCGGAGGTGGCGCCGGCCGTGACCACGGTCCCGGTGAGCTGGGAGATCATCTGCTGCCCGTCCTGGCTGCCGCGACAGCCGCGGCGTAGCGGTTGGTGGCGCCCCCGCGCCAGGCATGGCACACGGCGATGGCGAGGGCGTCCGCGGCGTCGGCGGGGCGCGGCGGCGCGTCGAGCCGCAGGATGCGCGTGACCATGAGCGCCACCTGGGCCTTGTCAGCTCCGCCCGACCCGGTCACGGCCGCCTTGACCTCCGACGGCGTGTGGAACGTCACCGGCAGCCCGCGGCGGGCGCCGGTCAACGCCGCGACACCCGCGGCCTGCGCGGTGTCCATCACCGAGCTCTTGTTGTGCTGCGAGAAGACCTGTTCGATCGCGACGGCGTCCGGCCGGTGCTCCTCGAACCACTCGGCCAGCCCCGTCTCCAGGGCGAGCAGCCTCGACGCGACGTCGAGTCCGACGGGAGTGCGCACCACCCCGACGGCCACCAGGACAGGCGGCCGGCCGACGGTACCGTCGACGATCCCCACACCGCAGCGGGTGAGTCCGGGGTCGATTCCGATGATGCGCATGCCCGGTGGATCAGTCCTCGGCCTCGAGGGCCTCGGCGACCTCGTGGGTCACGTCGAGGTTGGTGTACACGTTCTGCACGTCGTCCGAATCGTCCAGCGCGTCGATGATGCGGAACACCTTCTGCGCCACGTCCACCGAGTCCACCTCCTGGTCGAACGAGGGGACGAACTGCACCTCGGAGGAGTCGTAGTCCAGGCCGGCCGCCTCGATGGCTTTGCGCACCTCGACCGTGTCGTTGGGGTCGCAGACCGCCTCCCACACGTCACCGTCGTCGTCGACCTCCTCGATGCCCGCCTCGAGCGCGGCCTCGAGAAGGTCGTCGTCGGAGACGTCCCTGCCGCCCTGCTGCTTGGGGACCGTCACCACGCCCTTGCGCGCGAACAGGCGCTGCACGGAGCCCACGTCTGCCATGGTGCCGCCGTTGCGGGTGACCGCGACACGCACGTCGGAGGCGGAGCGGTTGCGGTTGTCGGTGAGGCACTCGATGAGGATCGCCACGCCGGCGGGTCCGTACGCCTCGTACATGATGGTCTCGTAGTCGGCGCCCCCGGACTCGGCACCCGAGCCGCGCTTGACGGCGCGGTCGATGTTGTCGTTGGGGACCGAGGACTTCTTGGCCTTCTGGACGGCGTCATAGAGCGTGGGGTTGCCGGACAGGTCCCCGCCACCGATCCGGGCCGCAACCTCGATGTTCTTGATCAGCTTGGCGAACAGCTTGCCGCGCTTGGCGTCGATGACGGCCTTCTTGTGCTTGGTCGTCGCCCACTTGGAATGGCCACTCATCCGGACCCACCTTCTTTTATCGCTCTCGTGTCTGACTGCTCGGGACAGCTTATCGCGGGGTCAGGGGACGACCTTCGCGAGCAGCGCCACGGCGTCGCGTGTCGTCCAGCCGAGCTCCGCACACAGCCGCTGGACGCCCACTCCGTCGGGCGTGTCGATGCCGATGCCCGCCTCCTGGCAGCCTGCGTCGCGCATGGCCTGGAGGCAGCGGCCCATGAGCGCCAGTGAGATCTTGTGGCCCCTGTGCCCGGGGTGCACGCCGAACCGCTCGATCCAGCCGACGGGGGCCCCGTCGTCGTCGGTGTCGGCCACGCCGCTCATGGCGTACCCGACGACGCGGTCCTCGACACGGGCGAGGAAGGACCACTCGGGGCGGAAGTCGTCGTCGTCCAGGCGCGCGGCCCAGACGTCCTCGGCCACCTCGTCGCCCATGCCGCGGAAGCAGATGTTGTGCAGCTGCCGCACCGGCTCCGAGTGGACGGGGGCGAACCGCTCCAGCTCCACGCCGTCGACGTCGGGGACGGCCAGCGGCAGGGTCAGGTCACGCTGGAGGTCGTAGTAGAACCGCTCCCGGGTGAAGCCGAGGTTGGTGGCCACCCGCTCCAGCCCTGGGCGGCCCAGCTCCGCGTAGCAGCCGAGCCACAGCGGCTGGCCGGGGCGGAACTCGTCGCGCCAGGCAGTGGCGTGGGTCATCTGCCAGTGCAGCAGGGCCGTGCCGATGTGGAGGTGCCGATGGGTGGGGTGGACGCCGCCCATGAGGTACATCCGCAGCGGATCACCGTCGGCGATGTAGGTGATGGCGTAGGCCGACAGGGACTGGTACGCGTCGTATCCTCCGACGGCGTGCGCGACACGCAGGTCGCGTTGCGTGATGGAGGCGGCCACCCCGGACAGCACCGAGTCCTCCAGGGCGTCCAACTGGGCCCTGAAGTGGTCCAGCTCCGCTGAGTCGTCGGGCCCGAGGAGGCGCCACGCGAGGTGCGGCTCCACATAGGCGTCCATGCCCGGGCTACCGCCAGATCCGCGACTCGGGCGCCGCCTTCGGGGCGGACTGGTCCCAGAGCCGGCGCCATCGGGGCGCGGTCAGCGCGGGGTTGGCCGATGACGCGGCGTCCCGGCGGCGCTGCACCGTCCACCACGACAGGTCGCCCTCGTGGACGAGCTCCTCGACTCGGGCCTGCAGCTCGGCGGTGGCCTCCGTCAGGGACCGGCCGCGGGTGTAGATGGGCGCGCCGAACCTGACCGACACCTTGGGCTTGCTGCGCAGCGCCAGCTTCAGGGTGTCCTTGAGCTTGAACGTGCCGACGATGCCCACGGGCACGATGGGCACGTTGTGCTGGTTGGCGAGGTCCGCCGGCACCGTGGAGAACTCCCCCACCAGGCCGCGTCCCACCGCCTCGTCGGCGAAGACCACGACGTTGCGCCCGCGGGCTATCGCGCGCGACGGCGCGATCATGGTGGGCCGGACGCGCGCCGGGAGCGCGAAGCGCAGCAGCTGGTAGTCCAGGGCCCCCTGCTCGTTGGCGGCGAACACCACGGGCGCCTGGAGCCCGGCGATGCTGTCCGCCGAGACGAGCTCGACCCGCAGCCGCAGGCTGAGCAGGAGGAGCCTGAGGTGGCGCCCGCTGAGGGTGGCGCGCAGGCTCAGATGATCGTGGGTGAGCGGGGGGCGCGCCGGGGCGCCCGTGGGGCGTTCCGGGCGGAGCAGCCCCGTGGCGATCTGCGTCAGGTCCCGGGGCCAGGTCAGCTTCGGCTTCTGCCGCCCGCGCCCGCTCTGCGCCCAGGACGGGAGCTGGCGGGTCATCGCACGTCGCCCAGTGCCAGCCCGGGGCCGCGGAGCACGGTGATGTCCGGCGTGCCCCCGACGCTGTTGGAGGCGATCTCCAAGGCGTCCGCGTACGTGGTCGCCGCGCGGTGGCCGAGCAGGGCGGCGCTGCGCCGGTCCCCGCCCACCCAGATCACGTCGGCGAACTGCTCCGCCGCGCCGGCCGTGGCGTACCACTGGTGGAACACGTGCAGCGGATGCTCCGCGAACTGCTTGCGGTACAGGTCCAGGTACCACTCGTCGTCGATGGCCCGCGGCTCGTACGTGGCCGAGATCTCGGCCGGGTCCGTGGTGTTGGTCAGCACAGTGGCGAAGAAGTCCGCGGCGGCGGACTGGCGGCGGTTGGAGAACCGCCTGCGCAACGGGTGGAAGGCGATGAGCGCGCCGCCGGGGCGGGTGAACGGGGTGCCCAGGTGGGCGCCGGCCCGGGCGACCAGGGCGTGGTGCGCCGCCCCGAGCGGGGAGCCCACCGGATCTCCCTGGTCGAAGGACGCGCCCCAGACCGAGGTGACCAGGACGTCGGAGCGGCCCTTGACCTCCACGGCGTTGGCGGCCTTCCACACGAGCCTGGAGTCGGCGAGGACGCGCGGGTAGTCGCCCCCGAGGACGTCGACGACGGCGTAGTCCGCGCGCGGGTTGCCGTGCAGCGCCTGCGCACCCTGCCTGGGGAGCGCCGCCACGATCTGGCGGGCGCTCGCGAACGACAGCTTGTCGCCCAGGTTCCACTCCCATTCCCGCTTGGAGGCGAACCGCAGGGAGCGGCCCAGCAGCGGCTGCCCGAGGACCGCGACGAGGGCGAAGGTGGGGATCTTCTCCCGCACCAGTCGCTCCACCTGCGCGCAGTACTCATCGGTGCGCCCGGCGCCTGAGAGTCGGTTGAGCGTCAAGACGTCGGCCAGGCCGGCGACGAACGGGCACTGTTCCCCCGAGTCCGCCCGGGTGGACACCAGCACCACCAGGTCCGAGTTGGCCACGCGGCGGTTGAACCTCACCGGGACGCCGTCGACCTCGCCGAGCGTGACGAGATCGGGATCAGTCACGTCGTGGCTGGTCACCAGCGCGTCGGGGAGGAAGGACGTGGCCACCCGGTCGCCCAGGATCTCGGTGACGAGCGCCGCGTTCCAGCGCTGCCTGAGGCCGGTTGCGATGACCAGCTCGACGTCGTCGACGCCGGCGCGAGCCGCCGTCTCCAGCACCCGCTCCACCAGTGTGCGGCGCACCTCGAACTGCGGCCGGGGCAGCGGCTGCTCGGAGTCCGCCACCACGATGGTCAGCCGCGTCTCGGGCTTGAGCTGCGCGGCGAGCGGATCCGCCCCGATCGGGGCAGCCAGAGCGGCGTCGACGAGACCCACCGGGTCCGTCGAGGGCACGGCATCGGCCGCGTAGACGACCCTCGTGCCGACGCCCAGGCGCTGGAGGCGGAGGTCCGCGCCCGCCATGGTGAGCAGCGGCGGGGTCTTGTCGTCCACCTCGAGGACGAATCCGGGACGAGACATCAGTCTTCCTTTCCGTTCACGACATCCTCCAGCGGGGCAGCGGCGACATGGCCGGCCATTCGACGATCGACCAGCCCTTGGTCTTGGCGGCCCTCATCAGCCCGATGTCCGGGCTGACGGCCACCGGGTTGCCCACGGTGGTCAGCATCGGCAGGTCCACGTGGCTGTCTGCGTAGCCGTAGGACTGGCTGAGATCGATGTCGTGGAGGGCGGCGTAGTGGGTCAGCCACGCCGAGCGGGACTCGCCCACCATGGGAGGCCCGCTGAGGTAGCCGGTGCAGCGTCCGGCGCCGTCGGTGGCCAGCTCTGCGGCGACGATGGTGTCGAACAGCCCCTCGAACGGGCGGGTCAGCGGCCTGATCACGCCCGTCATGAGGATGGTGGTGTGGCCGGCGTCGCGGTGCTCGCGGATCCGGCGGATGGCGTCCGGGGACATCCGGTCGAGGATCAGCGGGGCGAGCTTCTCGTCGACATAGGCCTCGAGCGCCGCCAGGTCCGCGCCCGCGTAGCGCCGGTAGATGGAGCGCAGGAACACGCCGCGGTCTCGGCGCTCGGCGCCCAGGTAGACCGGCAGCTGCGCGGCCACCCTGGCCACCTCGATCGCGCGGCGCATCGGGGAGAGCTCCGGGAGCCGCGCCCACAGGTAGGTCTCGACGACGTTGGTGGCCATCACCGTGCCGTCGAGGTCGAAGGCGGCCAGGACCGTGCCGGGGGCGGCGGGCTTCAGCTCCCTGAAGGTGGCGGAACGGGCCTGCCTGCGCTTGCGGGCGGCCTCGAGGCGGCGCACGGGGTCCGTGATGGCCGGGATGTGCACCTCCTCCAGGTAGTGCTGCCACGTGTAGGAGGCCGAGTCGAAGCCGAACAGGGGCTTGTCGTCGGGGTGGAGCGAGTTGTGCAGCGCGAGGGCGCAGTCGTCGACGAAGTGCAGCTCGGACTGCAGGTACTCGCCGTACAGGGTGAGGTACTTGCTGAGGAAGTCCAGCTGCTTGGCGGACTTGTCGAGGCTGGTCGCCCAGGCGCGGGTGGCCTTCCCGCGCGGGGCGAAGCTCAGCAGCGCGTTGCCCGCCGAGACGCCCTTCTGCGCCACCCACATCAGCTTCTCGATGGGCTCGGCGCCGGGGAACGTCCAGGTGGCCAGCGGCGTCGAACCCTGACCGGAGGTGTAGGGGTGCTTCTCGAAGTAGGCCCGCACGTGCTCGTAGACCCCGCGGAACGTTAGCGGGTTCCTGGCCCCGGAGGACCCGTGGTAGTACTCGGGCCGCCCGACCTGGGGGGTGCTCGCGCACACGGCGATGATCCCGTTGACGATGAAGTCGCAGGGGATGATGTCGATCACCGCGTCCGGCGAGGCGGGGAACTCGGGGAGCTGGCCGCGGCCGTAGGCCAGGATGAGCGGCTCGGCCATCTTGAAGCCCTCGATCCAGCCCGGGTACGGGTGGACGAGCGAGGACTCGACGATGGCGGGCCGGTAGATGGAGACCCGGAAGTCCTGTGCCAGGTCCGCCACCACCCGCTCGCCCAGCGCCTTGGCGAAGGTGTAGACGTCCGTCCAGCCCAGGGAGCGCGCACGCTCGGTGCCGGCCTGGACCAGTTCGCGCTTCACCCATTCCTGGCGGCGGCGCTCGGTGTCGCGGGACGTGGTGAGGTAGCCGGCCTTGGCGTGCAGGGCCTCGGCCTCCTTGCGGAGCCTGGTCAGCTGGTCCGCGTCGCGGGAGCGGGCCTCGATGTGCTGCTTCATGGCCAGCGCGGCGGCCGTCTCGGCCTCGTAGTCGACGTCGTGGACGTGCGCGGCCTCGGGGATGGCGCCACGCCGCCGCCCGGCGGTGTACGCGGTGGAGACGTGCACGTAGTGGGGCACCTTCACCAGCGTGCCGTCCTCGTCGGAGCAGGCCTCGCGGAGTCTGGTCAGGAGCGCCTTGGTGCCGACGACGTTGGTCAGGAAGGCCTGGTCGATCGGTGGGTCGAACGAGACGTCGCCGGCGCAGTGCAGCAGGATGTCGAGGTCGCGCGGCAGCTCGGGCACGTTGGGCAGGTCGCCCTCGATCACCTGGACGCGCTCGGCCATCAGCTTCTCGACGCCCCCGGCGGCCTCGACGATGGGCTTGAAGATCTTCTTCCCCAGCAGCCCGGCCACGCGCTGCGCGGCCGTCACCGAGCCCTTGGGGCGCACCAGCACGCCGGTGGTGGTCCCGGGGCACTCGGTGAGCACCTTCCACAGGAGCTGCTCGCCGATGAACCCGGTCACGCCGGTCATCACGATCTTCTTGCCGTCGAGGAGTTCCGAGATCCGGCCCTCCAGCAGCGGGGGCACGTGCACGCGGTCGGGGTGCACCTCGCCGAAGGTGCTGGCGGGGGGCTTAGGCATCTGCTTCTCCTCCGGCGACGGCGAGCGCCTCCTGGATCGTGAACCGGCCCAGGTAGAGCGCCGTCCCGATGATGGCCCCCTCGATGCCCTGGCCCACGAGGCGGCGCAGGTCCCGGAGGTTGTCCAGGGTGGCGATGCCGCCGGAGGCGATGACTTTCCGGCCGCTGCGCTCGGCGACGGCGAGGAGGAGGTCGACGTTGGGGCCGGTCAGCATGCCGTCGGCGTTGACGTCGGTGACGACGAACCGCTCGCAGCCCGCCGCGACGAGCCTGTTGAGGGTCTCGGGCCAGGGGCCGCCCTCCGTCGTCCAGCCGCGGGCCGCGAGGTTCTCGCCGCGCACGTCGAGGCCGATGGCGATGCGGTCACCGTGCTCGGCGATGATGCGCTCGCACCATTGGGGGTTCTCGAGGGCGGCGGTGCCGATGTTGACGCGCCGGGCTCCCGTGGCCAGGGCCCGCTGGAGCGAGGCGTCGTCGCGGATGCCTCCGGAGATCTCCACCATCATGTCGAGCTTACCGACGATCGAGCGCAGCAGCTCGGCGTTGCTGCCGCGGCCGAAGGCGGCGTCGAGGTCCACGAGGTGCAGCCACTCCGCCCCGCCGTCCTGCCACCGCAACGCGGCTGCGAGCGGGTCGCCGAACTCCTTCTGCGACCCCGCGATTCCCTGCACGAGCTGGACGGCCTGGCCGCCCTGCACGTCGACGGCCGGCAACAGCTGCAAGTTCTCCACGACGCCCAACCCTAGCCGAAACCGGCCGTGCCCTCCGGAGGCCGGATCTATGCGCGGGCGCCGCGCTACCAGGAGCCGAGCCAGTTCGCGATGAGCCGCGCGCCGGCGGCCCCGGACTTCTCGGGATGGAACTGGGTGGAGCTCACGGGGCCGCGCTCGACGGCCGCGACGAACGTGGCGTCCTCGTGGCGCGCCGTGGTGACCAGCGCGTCCGCGGGCCCGTCGACGGCGGCGTAGCTGTGCACGAAGTAGAACCTCTCCCCCGCAAGGCCCTCGAACAGCGTGCTGCCCTCGGGCGGGCTCACGGTGTTCCATCCCATGTGCGGCAGGCGCCTGGCCTCGAGCTCCACCACGCGGCCGCGGAACAGGCCCAGGCCCGGGGTGTCGACGCCGTGCTCGGTGCCCCCGTCGAACAGCACCTGGTGTCCCACGCAGATCCCGAACAGCGGGCGCCCCGAGGCCACCCAGTCCGCGATCAGCTCGACGCCGCCCGCGGCCCGGAGCCCGGCCATGCAGGCCGCGTAGGCGCCCACCCCCGGGACCACGAGGGCGTCCTGGCGGCGCAGCTCCGCCAGATCGTCGGTGACCACCAGCTCCGCTCCCGCGTTGGCGAACGCGCGGGCGGCCGAGTGCAGGTTGCCCGAGCCGTAGTCGAGCAGCCCCACGCGGCGGCTCAGAGCGAGCCCTTGGTGCTGGGCACGCCGGTGACGCGCGGGTCGATCTCGACGGCCTCGCGCAGCGCCCGGGCCAGCGCCTTGAACTGGGCCTCCACGATGTGGTGCGGGTCGCGGCCGGCGAGGAGGGTGAGGTGCACGCACAGCCCCGCGTTGAGGGCCAGCGCCTCGACCACGTGGTAGGTCATGGACCCGGCGTAGGGCACGCCCGATCCGCCGATGAGCGCGTACACCTGGCCGTCCGGCTCCCCCTTGCACACCACGTACGGGCGGCCCGCGACGTCGACGACACAGTCCGCGACCGCCTCGTCGAGCGGCACGACGGCGTGGCCGAACCGGCGGATGCCCGACTTGTCCCCCAGCGCCTGCCTGATGGCCTGGCCGATGCAGATGGCCGCGTCCTCGATGGTGTGGTGGCCGTCGATGTGCAGGTCCCCGGTGGCCTCGACGGTGAGGTCGATGAGGGAGTGCCGCGACAACGCGGTCAGCATGTGGTCGTAGAAGCCCACGCCCGTGCTGATCGTGGAGCGGCCGGTGCCGTCCAGGTCGACGGTGACCTTGATGCTCGACTCGCTCGTGGAGCGCTCGACGGTGGCGGTGCGGGTCACGGTGTGGTCCCTTCGATCGTGGGGTTGAGGTCGTCCAGGGCCGCGCGCAGCGTGGCCATCTCCGTCGGCGTGCCGGCGGAGACGCGGAGGAAGCCGGCGGGTCCGGTCTCCCGGATCAGGATGCCCCGGTCGAGCAGGTCCTGCCAGACCCGGTGCCGGTCCGCGAAACGCCCGATGAGGCTGAAGTTGGCCTCTGAGTCGATCACGTCGTAGCCGCGGCCCCGTGCCCAGGCCTCGAAGCCCCTGGCCTCCGCGGCCAGCTCACGCACCTGGGCCAGGAGCTCGTCGGCATGCGCGAGCGCCACGCGTGCCACGGCCTGGGTCTGGGCGCTCAGGTGGTAGGGCAGGCGGACGATGCGGCAGGCGTCCACGATGGCAGGGGCCGCCGCCATGTAGCCGACGCGGCCGCCGGCCAGGGCGAAGGCCTTGGACATCGTCCGCGACACCACCAGCCGCGGGTGACGATCCAGCAGCTCCAGCGCCGACGGCTTGGCCGAGAACTCCTGGTACGCCTCGTCGATCACGACGATGGCGTCCGTGCCGGAGCAGATCTCGTCGATCACCTCCAGCGGGACCACGGTGCCGGTGGGGTTGTTGGGCGTGGCGATGAGGACGACGGTGGGCTCCTCCTCGCGGACGGCGTCCAGCACCAGCCGGGCGTCCAGCGTGAAGTCCGGGTGCCTGGGGACCGCGACGTACTCGGTGCACGTGTTGCGCGCGTACTCCGGGTACATCGAGTACGTGGGGGTGAATGCCAGCACCCGGCGCCCGGGTCCGCCGAAGGCGGTGAGCAGGTGGGCCATGATCTCGTTGGAGCCGTTGGCCACCCAGATCCGCTCCGCCGTGAGCCCGTGCCCCAGGTAGGCCGCCAGGTCCTGGCGCAGCGCCGTCGCCTCCCTGTCGGGGTACCGGTTGAGGGTGCCGGCGGCCGCGACGACGGCTGCCGCCATCTCGTGCCGGATCAGCGGCGACGGCGGGTACGGGTTCTCGTTGACGTTGAGCACCACGGGCACGTCCAGCTGGGGGGCGCCGTAGGGCTCCTGCCCCACCAGGTCCGCTCGGAGGGGCAGCTGGTCGAGGGTGATCATCGGGGCCTCCGGACGGTGATGGCGTTCGCGTGGCCGGGGAGGTCCTCCGCGTTGGCGAACCGCTCCACGCCGTCGGCGATGGCCATGAGCGCCTCCGACGTGTAGCCGATGACGTGGACCGTCTTGATGAACGAGCGCACGCTCAGCCCGGACGAGTGGCAGGCGCACCCGGCCGTGGGGAGGACGTGCGTGGAGCCGGCCGAGTAGTCGCCGAGCGACACCGGCGAGTAGTCACCCACGAAGATCGCGCCGGCGTTGCGGATCCGGTTGGCCACGGACTCCGCGTCTGCGGTCTGGATCTCGAGGTGCTCCGCGGCGTAGGCGTCCGCCACCGCGATCGCCTGGTCGATGTCGCGCACCAGCACCACCGCGGACTGCTGGCCGCCCAGCGCGGTGCGGATCCGTTCGACGTGCCGGGTGGCAGGCACCTGGGCCGCCAGCTCCTCCTGGACCCGCTCGGCCAGCCGTGGGGACGCGGTGATCAGGACCGAGGCCGCGATCGGGTCGTGTTCGGCCTGGGAGATGAGGTCCGCCGCCACGTAGGCGGGGGTGGCAGTGTCGTCGGCGATGACCGCGATCTCGGTGGGGCCGGCCTCCGAGTCGATGCCGACCAGGCCGCGCACCAGCCGCTTCGCGGCCACCACGTAGATGTTCCCGGGACCGGTGATGAGCGAGACCGGCTCGCAGAGCCCCGGCACGCCGTGGGCGAACATGGCGATGGCCTGGGCGCCTCCGACGGCGTAGACCTCCTCCACGCCGAGGATGTGGCACAGGGCCAGGATGTTGGGGTGCGGCAGGCCGCCGAACTCCTTCTGCGGGGGGGAGGCCACCGCGATGGACGGCACCCCGGCCACCTGCGCGGGCACCACGTTCATGATGACGCTGGAGGCCAGGGGCGCCAGGCCGCCGGGCACGTAGAGGCCCACGCGGTCCACCGGGATGTTCCGCAGCCCCACGCGGGCGCCGTCGGCCAGGACGGCAGGCGCCGGGTTGCGGTCGAGCTCGAGTTCGCCGGCCACGTGGCGTCGGCGGCGGATGGCCTCCGCGAAGGCATCGGCCAGGTCAGGGTCCAGCTCGTCGGCGGCGCGCCTCAACGCCTCCGCCGGCACCCGGAGGTGGGTGGGGGTCACGCCGTCGAACCTCTGCGAGAACTCGCGCAGCGCGTCCTCGCCGCGATGCACGACTGCGTCGACGATGGGCGCGACGACGGAGACGGCGGCCTCCACGTCGAACTGGCCCCGGGGAAGGTGGTCGCGGTAGGCGCCGTCGACGCCCGTCAGATCTAGAACTCGCAGCACAACGCCCAAGTCTAGTGGGCCTCGCCGGACTCCTCCTCCGGGCGTTCCACGCGCGGCTCGGGCCAAAAGGCGGCCATGAGCATGATCGGGGTGATCGCGGCGAACGGAGCCACCAGCAGGGCCGACAGAGCCCTCAGCATCAGGTCCACGCGCACCACGTCGCCGGCCTGCGCGCCGGCGAGCCTGTCCACGAAGCCGGACTCCCCGACCAGAAGCCCCACCTGCCACGCCGTCAGCGCGCACGCCAGCGACCCGATGAGCGGCACGGCGATGACCACCCACCCCTGCCGGTGGAGGATCACCCACCCGACGGCGCCGAGCACCAGCCCCACCGCCCCGGTGATGAAGGTGAACGCCACGTCCGCCGCGACGATGCTCGTGTGCGCCCGCTCGTTGATGACGGCGGTCATGTCGTCGTTGATGGTGTAGGCGGGCAGGGGCGCGAGCCAGGACCAGAGCAGCCCGGCCACCACGCCGAGGGCAACGGAGGCCAGCAGGTACAGCGCCACCCGCCACGCCGTCGAGTCCCACAGCTCGGTGAGCTGGCCCTTCCGGGAGATGATGAGCACGTCGTCGGACATCAGTCCTGCCTCCCGACCCCGACGCAGCTGGGCCCGAGCACGGCCTTGAGGTCCGCGAACAGCGCGGACGTGAGCTCCACGCGGAACCCGTCGCCCAGTCTGAAGGTCTTCACCTGGTCCCCCGTCCGCAGTTGGAGGTGCACCTCCGCCGAGCCCGGATACTGGGCCAGGATCTCCTTGATCCGGCTGACCACCCCGGGCGTGCAGCGCACGGCCGGCAGGGTCAACGCCAGCGGGCCCGCGTTGCCCTCGGCGCTCATGTGCGGCGCGACGACGCTCTGGGCGCGCATCCGGCCGCGATCCTCGCCGGCCTCGACGGTGCCCTCGATCGAGACGATCGTGTCCGGCGCGAGGAGCGTGGCCACCTGGTCGTAGACCCGCGGGAAGACCGTGACCTCGATGGAGCTGGTCAGGTCCTCGAGGACCACCAGCGCCCAGATGTTGCCGGCCTTGTTCACGCGCCGGTTGACGCTGGTGATCAGGCCGCACAGCTTGGTCGGCCCCCGGTATCCGTCCCCCGCCGTCGCGGCGGCGATCGGCCGCTCGCTGTGGGTCTGCAGGACGTGCTCGAGGCCGTTGAGCGGATGGTCGGAGACGTAGAGCCCGAGCATCTCGCGCTCGAACGCGAGCTTGGTCCGCCGGTCCCACTCGTCGACCTGCGGGACCTGATCGTGGGGGGTGGCGCCGCCCGCGACCTCGGCGGTGTCGAAGCCGAAGTCGAAGCCGTCCTGCCCGTTCTCGGCGTTGCGCTTGACGTCGATGATCGAGTCCACGGCGGTCTCGAAGATGCCCATGAGCGCCCGGCGTGTGTGGCCGAGCTCGTCGAAGGCCCCGGACTTGATCAGCGACTCGATGACGCGCTTGTTGCACATGAGCAGCGGGGACTTGTCCAGGAAGTCGTGGAAGTCCGTGGCCGGTCCCTTGCGGTTGCGCTCCGCGATCCAGGCGCTGACCACCTTGTCGCCGACGTTGCGCACCGCGCCCAGGCCGAACCGGATGTGGTCCCCGACAGGGGTGAAGGCGGTCTCGGAGGAGTTGACGTCCGGCGGGAGAACCTGGATGCCCATGCGGCGGCACTCGGCCAGGTACAGGCCCGACTTGTCCTTGTCGTCGCGGACCGACTGGAGCAGCGCGGCCATGTACTCCACCGGGTACTTCGCCTTGAGGTAGGCCGTCCAGTAGGAGATGACGCCGTAGGCGGCGGTGTGGGCCTTGTTGAAGGCGTAGTCGGAGAAGGGGACGAGGATCTCCCACAGCGCCTTGACCGCGGCGTCGGAGTAGCCGTTGGCCCGCATGCCCTCGGAGAACGGGACGAACTCGGCGTCCAGCACCTCCTTCTTCTTCTTGCCCATGGCACGCCGGAGGAGGTCCGCCTTGCCCAGCGAGTAGCCGGCGACGCGCTGGGCGATCTGCTGCACCTGCTCCTGGTAGACGATCAGCCCGTAGGTGGTCGACAGGATGTCGGCGAGCGGCTCCTCCAGCTCGGGGTGGATCGGCACGATCTCCTGGGCGCCGGTCTTGCGCAGCGCGTAGTTGGTGTGGGACTGGGCGCCCATCGGGCCTGGGCGGTAGAGGGCGAGGGCCGCGGAGATGTCCTCGAAGTTGTCGGGCTGCATCAGGCGCAGCAGCGTGCGCATGCCGCCGCCGTCGAGCTGGAAGATGCCCAGGGTGTCGCCGCTGGCCAGCAGGTCGTAGGCGGCCTTGTCGGTCATGTCGTCGACGAGCGCGTCGAGGTCCAGGTCGAAGCCCTGGTTGAGCTTGATGTTGCGCACCGCGTCGTCGAGGACCGTGAGGTTGCGCAGCCCCAGGAAGTCCATCTTGATCAGGCCGAGCGACTCGCAACCCGGGTAGTCGAACTGGGTGATGATTGCGCCGTCGGCCTCGCGCTTCATCAGGGGGATGATGTCGATGAGCGGATCGGAGCTCATGATCACGCCGGCGGCGTGCACGCCCCACTGACGCTTGAGGCCCTCGAGGCCCTTGGCGGTGTCGACGACGGTGCGCACGTCCGGGGAGCTCTGGTAGAGCTCGCGGAACTCGTTGCCCTCGTTGTAGCGCTTGTGGTTCTCGTCGAACAGGTCCGCCAGCGGCACGCCCTTGCCCATCACGTCCGGCGGCATCGCCTTGGTGATCTGCTCGCCGATGGCGAACGGCATGTCGAGGACGCGGGCGGCGTCCTTGACCGCGGCCTTCGCCTTGATCGAGCCGTAGGTGATGATCTGGGCGACCTTGTCGTTGCCGTACTTCTCGGAGACGTAGGCGATCACCTCGGCGCGGCGGCGATCGTCGAAGTCGATGTCGAAGTCGGGCATGGACACGCGCTCGGGATTGAGGAACCGCTCGAACAGCAGCCCGTGCTGCAGCGGGCAGAGGTCCGTGATGCGCAGGGCGTAGGCGCAGATGGAGCCCGCGCCGGAGCCTCGGCCGGGGCCCACGCGGATCCCGTTCTTCTTGGCCCAGTTGATGAAGTCCGCCACCACGAGGAAGTAGCCGGTGAAGCCCATCGCGGCGATGATGCCCGTCTCGAACTCGGCTCGCTCGCGCACCTCGGCTGAGATCTGGCCGCGGTAGCGCTCGTGCAGGCCGCGCTCCACCTCCTTGTGGAACCAGGAGTCCTCGGTCTCGCCCTCGGGAACCGGATACTTCGGCATGTAGGTGCCGGAGCCCTCGTCGAAGGAGGTCTCGATGCGTTCGGCGATGGCCAGCGTGTTGTCGCAGGCCTCGGGGAGCTCGTGGAACAGGGCCCGCATCTCCGCGGGCGACTTCATGTAGTAGCCGTTGCCGTCGAACTTGAACCGGTCGGTCTGCGCCTTCCGGGACCCGGCCGAGACGCACAGCAGCGTGTCGTGGGCGTCGGCGTCGTCGGCGTGGACGTAGTGCGAGTCGTTGGTGGCCACCAGCGGAAGCCTGAGGTCCTTGGCCAGCCGCAGCAGGTCGTGGCGGACGCGCGTCTCGATCTCCAGGCCGTGGTCCATCAGCTCGACGTAGAAGTTGCCCTCGCCGAAGATGTCGCGGAACTCCGCGGCGGTGGCGACGGCATTGTCGTACTGGCCCAGCCGCAGGAACGTCTGCACCTCGCCGGACGGGCAGCCGGTGGTGGCGATGAGGCCCGTGCCGTACTCGTGGAGCAGCTCCCGGTCCGCGCGCGGCTTGTAGAAGAAGCCCTCCAGCGAGCTGCGGGTGCTCAGCCGGAACAGGTTGTGCATGCCCTCGGGGGTGGCGGCCCACATGGTCATGTGGGTGTAGGCGCCCTTGGAGGCCACGTCGTCGCCGGTGCCGTCGCCGAACTGGACCCGCTTGCGCTCGGAGCGGTGGGTGCGGGGCGTGAGGTACGCCTCGAGGCCGATGATCGGCTTGACCTTGAAGTTCTTCGACGCCTTGTAGAACTCGTACGCGCCGAACAGGTTGCCGTGGTCCGTGATGGCCAGGGCCGTCATGCCCAGCTTCTCCGCCTGGCTGAACATGTCCTTGACGCGGGCGGCGCCGTCGAGCATGGAGAATTCGCTGTGGTTGTGGAGGTGAACGAAGCTCTCGGCCATCACACATCTCCTCCATCTGCCAACCGGGCGGCGGCTCCCCACCATACCCGCCCTTGCGCCGCGACGCCCCGCACGCTGGGGCGCGTCGCGGAGGGGTCAGGCGGTGGCGGCCGGCTCGTCGAGCCAGGTGAGGTGGGAGCCGTCCTCTACGATGTGGTGCGCGAGCTCCGCGTTGAACTCGGCGCCGTAGTCCGCCGTGATGTGTGCCTCGAACGCGGCGTCGTCGCGGTACTGCTCGAACACGAACCAGCGACGGGGATGCTCTTCCCGGGTGAACGGCAGGAACATCACGTTGCCCGGCTCGCGGCGGACCTTCTCTGTCAGGCCCGCCATCAGCTCCGCCACCCGGTCCTCGTGCCCGGGCAGCGCGGTGAACTCGGCGAAGAGTGTCTTCATGGCAGACACCCTACGCCGAGGCTCCGGCCGCGTCAGACGAGGAGTTGACGGACCTCCGGGCCGATCGGGCGGGGCAGCTTCGAGGAGCCGCTGAGGTGCGCGTCGACGCCCTGCGCGCAGGACCGGCCCTCGGCGATCGCCCAGACGATCAGGGACTGCCCACGGCCCGCGTCGCCGCACACGAACACGTGCTCGACGCTGGTGCGGTACTGGTCGTCGCGCACGATGTTGCCGCGCGGGTCGAGCTCCAAGCCCAGCTCCTCCACCAGGCCGGCCTGCTGCGGACCGGTGAAGCCCATCGCGAGCAGGACGAGCTGCGCGGGGATGTGCCGCTCGGTGCCCTCGACGGGCACGAAGCGCCCCGCCTCGAAGCGGACCTCGACGATGTCGAGGCCGGCCACGCGACCCTCGTCGTCGCCCACGAACCGGTTGGTGGAGACGGCGTAGACGCGGTCCCCGCCCTCCTCGTGCGCGGAGGTGATCTTGAACGTCATCGGGTAGGTGGGCCACGGCTGCCCCGCGGGGCGGTCCTCGGGGGGCATCGGCAGGATCTCGAGCTGCGTGATGGACCGGGCCCCCTGACGGGTCGAGGTGCCGAGGCAGTCGGCGCCGGTGTCTCCGCCGCCGATGATCACCACGTCCTTGCCCTCGGCGGTGATCTGGTCCGGCACCTCCTCGCCGACGGCGCGGCGGTTGGCCTGGGGCAGGAACTCCATGGCCTGGTGGATCCCGGCGAGCTCGCGGCCCGGGACGGGAAGGTCGCGGGGCACCGTGGCGCCGATGGCCAGGACCACGGCCTCGTACCGGTCGAGGAGTTCCTTGCCCGTGATGTCGACGCCCACGTTGACGCCGGTCTTGAACTGCGTCCCCTCGAGCACCATCTGCTTGAGGCGGCGGTTGAGGACCGCCTTCTCCATCTTGAACTCGGGGATGCCGTAGCGCAGGAGGCCGCCGATGGCGTCCGCCCGCTCGTAGACGACGACGGTGTGCCCGGCGCGCGTCAGCTGCTGCGCCGCGGCGAGGCCGGCGGGGCCGGAGCCCACCACGGCCACGGTCTTGGCGGTGTGCCACTCGGGCTGCTGCGGGGTGACCCGGGAGTCCTCCCAGGCCTTGTCGATGATGGCCACCTCGACGTTCTTGATGGTCACCGCGTCCATGTTGATGGCCACCACGCAGGCGGTCTCGCAGGGCGCCGGGCACAGCCGGCCGGTGAACTCGGGGAAGTTGTTGGTGGCGTGCAGCCGGTCGAGCGCGGCCTGCCACTCGTCGCGCCACACCAGGTCGTTCCACTCGGGGATGAGGTTGCCCAGCGGGCACCCGTTGTGGCAGAAGGGGATGCCGCAGTCCATGCAGCGCCCGGCCTGCTCCGAGATGATCGGCAGGAGCGCCTTGCCCGGGCTGCCCGGGTAGACCTCCTTCCAGTCATGGATGCGTTCCTCCACGGGGCGGCGGGCGGCCACCTGACGGGGTGTGGTCATGAAACCCTTGGGATCAGCCATGAGCGGCCTCCATCATCAGCTTGGTGGTTTCCTCTTCCGAGAGCCCGTCGGCGACGGACCGGGCCTGGACGGCCATGATGCGGGCGAAGTCACGCGGCTGCACCTTCGTGAAGCGGAGCCGCAGCTCGTCGTCGCCCAGCTGGAGCAGCTCGTCGGCCACCAGCGAACCGGTCTCGGCCCGGTGCTCGCCCATCAGCTCCCTGACCCGGGCCACGTCAGCGTCGCTGAGCTCGACGGGGTCCACGAGCTCAGTGTTGAGCCGAAGCGGGTTGAGGTCCAGCACCCACGCCACGCCGCCGGACATGCCCGCGGCGAAGTTGCGGCCGGTGGGTCCGAGGACCAGCACCTCACCGCCGGTCATGTACTCGCAGCCGTGGTCCCCCACGCCCTCGACGACCGCCGTGGCGCCCGAGTTGCGCACGCAGAACCGCTCGCCCACGAGGCCGCGGAGGAACATCGACCCGGATGTCGCGCCGTAGCCGATGACGTTGCCGGCGACGATCTGCTCGGAGGGATCGAAGCGGACGCCCGCCGGCGGGGTGACCACGAGCCGACCACCCGAGAGCCCCTTGCCGAAGTAGTCGTTCGAGTCTCCGATGAGCCGCAGCGTGATGCCGCGGGGCAGGAACGCCCCGAAGCTCTGGCCCCCGGTGCCGGTGAGGGTGAACTCGATCGTGCCGGGCGCCAGGCCCAGCCCGTCGGTGGCCTTGGTGACCTCGTGGCCGAGCATGGTGCCGACGGTGCGGTCCACGTTGCGCACGGTCAGGGAGTGGCGCACCTGCTCCCCCCGGGCCAGGGCCGGCTCGGCGAGCCGGATGAGCTCGACGTCCAGCTTGGCGTCCAGGCCGTGGTCCTGCTTCGTGGAGCAGTGCCGCTGCGAGCCGGCCGGCACGTCGATCTGGGTGAGGATGGGCGAGAGGTTGAGCCCGTGGGTCTTCCAGTGGCCCACGGCCTTGGCCACGTCCAGCAGGTCGGCGCGGCCCACGGCCTCGTCGATGGAGCGCAGCCCCAGGGAGGCGAGCAGCTCGCGCACCTCCTGGGCCATGAACATGAAGAAGTTGACCACGTGGTCCGGGTCGCCGTGGAACTTGCCGCGCAGCTCGGGGTTCTGCGTGGCCACGCCCACCGGGCAGGTGTCCTTGTGGCACACGCGCATCATCACGCAGCCGGACACCACCAGGGGTGCGGTGGCGAAGCCGAACTCCTCGGCGCCCAGCAGGGCGGCGACGACCACGTCGCGACCGGTCTTGAGCTGGCCGTCGCACTGGACGACGATGCGGTCCCGCAGCCCGTTGAGCAGCAGGGTCTGCTGGGTCTCGGCGAGGCCGAGCTCCCACGGCGCGCCCGCGTGCTTGAGCGAGGTGAGCGGGGCGGCGCCCGTCCCGCCGTCGTGGCCGGAGATGAGGACCACGTCCGCCTTGGCCTTGCTGACGCCCGCGGCGACGGTGCCCACGCCGATCTCGGAGACCAGCTTCACGTGCACCCGGGCCGAGGGGTTGGCGCACTTGAGGTCGTGGATGAGCTGCTTGAGGTCCTCGATCGAGTAGATGTCGTGGTGCGGCGGCGGGGAGATGAGGCCCACGCCGGGGGTGGAGTGACGCGTCTTGGCCACCCACGGGTACACCTTCGGGCCGGGCAGCTGACCGCCCTCGCCGGGCTTGGCGCCCTGCGCCATCTTGATCTGGATGTCGTCGGCGTAGGTGAGGTACTCCGACGTGACGCCGAAGCGCCCCGAGGCCACCTGCTTGATGGCGGAGCGGCGCGCCGGGTCGTGCAGGCGCTCCGGGTCCTCGCCGCCCTCACCGGTGTTGGACTTGCCGCCGATGCGGTTCATCGCCACCGCGAGGGTCTGGTGGGCCTCCATGGAGATCGAGCCGTAGCTCATGGCGCCCGTGGAGAACCGCTTGACGATGCTCTCGACCGGCTCCACCTCGTCGATGCTGATGGGCTCGGCGGGCTTGAAGTCCATGAGCGAGCGCAGCGTCATGATCCTCGACGAGTTGTCGTTGACCAGCGAGGTGTAGCGCTTGAACATGGTGTAGTCGCCGGTGGAGGTGGCGTGCTGGAGGCGGAACACCGTCTCTGGATCGAACAGGTGCGGCTCGCCCTCGCGGCGCCACTGGTACTCCCCGCCCACCAGGAGGTTGCGGTGCGCCAGGGGGATGCCGTCGCTGGGGTAGGCGGTGGTGTGGCGGGCCTTGATCTCATCGGCCAGCTGGCCGAGGCCGAGGCCGCCGAGCCGGCTGGTGGTGCCGGTGAAGTAGCGGTCCACCACCTCCTGGCTCAACCCGACGCACTCGAAGATCTGGGCGCCGGTGTAGGAGGCGATGGTGGAGACGCCCATCTTGCTCATCACCTTGAGCACGCCCTTCGACAGCGCCTTGGCGACGTTGGCGATGGCCTTCTCGGCGGACACGTCGACGTACATCTCGCGCCGCGCCAGGTCCTCGGCGGACTCGAACACGAGGTATGGGTTGATCGCCGCCGCGCCGAAGCCGATGAGCAGCGCCATGTGGTGGACCTCGCGCACGTCGCCGGCCTCGACCACGAGGCCCACCTGGGTGCGGGTCTTCTCCCTGACCAGGTGGTGGTGCACCGCGGCGGTCAGCAGCAGCGACGGGATGGGCGCGAGTTCGGCGGTGGAGTGCCGGTCCGACAGGACGATCGCCCGGGCGCCGCCGCGGATGGCGGCCGACACCTCCTGGCAGATCTCGTCGATCTTCTTCTCCAGCGCGCGTCCGCCACCTGCCACCTTGTAGAGGCCCCGCACCACGTGCGTGCCGTAGCCGGGCAGGTCGCCGTCCTGGTTGAGGCGCACGATCTTGGCCAGCTGCTCCGAGTCCAGGATGGGCCGGTTCATGGTGATCTGGCGGGCCGCCTCCGCTGTGGGCTCCAGCAGGTTGCGCTCGGGGCCGATCTTGGTGGTCAGCGAGGTCACGAGCTCCTCACGGATGGCGTCCAGCGGCGGGTTGGTCACCTGCGCGAACAGCTGCTTGAAGTAGTCGAAGATCAGGCGCGGGCGGCTGCTGAGGACCGCGATCGGCGAGTCGGTGCCCATCGAGCCGATGGGCTCGGTGCCGGTGTTGGCCATGGGCGCGACGATGAGCCGCAGCTCCTCCTCGGTGTAGCCGAACACCTGCTGGCGCCGGATCACGGAGGCGTGCGAGTGCACGATGTGCGCCCGGCCGGGCAGCCGGTCGAGCTCGATCTTGTTCTCCGCGACCCACTGGCCGTACGGGTGCTCCGCGGCGAGCGCGCCCTTGACCTCGTCGTCGGACTCGATGGTGTGCTTCTCGAGGTCGAGCAGCAGCATGCGGCCCGGCTGGAGGCGACCCTTGCGGACCACGTCGCCCGCCTCGATCGGCAGGACGCCGGCCTCGGAGGCGAACACCACCAGGCCGTCCGCGGTCTCCCAGAAGCGCCCCGGGCGCAGCCCGTTGCGGTCCAGGCAGCCGCCGATGATGGTGCCGTCGGTGAAGGTCATGCAGGCGGGGCCGTCCCACGGCTCCATGATCATCGAGTGGTACTCGTAGAAGGCGCGGCGCTGGGGGTCCATCTCCGCGTGCCCCTCCCACGCCTCGGGGATCATCATCAGCACGGCATGGGGCAGGGAGCGCCCGCCGAGGTGCAGGAGCTCCAGCACCTCGTCGAAGGAGGCCGAGTCCGAGCCGTCGGGGGTGCAGATCGGGAAGAGCTTGTCGAGGTTGCCCGGGAGCTTGTCCGAGGTGAGCAGGGCCTCGCGGGCGCGCATCCAGTTGCGGTTGCCGCGCACGGTGTTGATCTCGCCGTTGTGCGCGATCATCCGGTACGGGTGCGCCAGCTCCCACGCGGGGAACGTGTTGGTGGAGAAGCGGGAGTGCACCAGCGCCAGGGCGGACTCCACCCGGTCGTCGTGGAGCTCGGGGAAGACCTCCTCGAGCTGGGCCGTGGTGAGCATGCCCTTGTAGACCAGCGTCCGCGACGACAGCGACGAGAAGTACAGGCCCGCCTCGTGCTGGGCGCGGCGGCGCAGCACGTAGGTGTGGCGGTCGAGGTCGATGCCGGTCTGGCCCTCGCGCCCGGCGACGATCAGGTGCTCGAAGTGCGGCATGGCGCCGATCGAGATGGGCGACAGGGTGCCGGTCTCGACGGGCACCTCGCGCCAGGCGATGACGTCGAGTTCCACCTCGTCGGCGATGGCCTCGACGGCGGCCTTCACCTCGGCGCGCCCCTGCCCGTCGACGGGGAGGAACGCCATGCCGACGGCGTACTCGCCGGCCTCGGGGAGCCGGGCGTCGACGACTGAGCGCAGGAAGCGGTCCGGGACCTGGATGAGGATGCCCGCGCCGTCACCGGCCGCCTCGTCGGCGCCGGTGGCGCCGCGGTGGTCCAGGTTGCGCAGCGCCTCGAGCCCCTGCTCGACGATCTGGTGCCGGGGCACGCCGTCGAGGTGTGCGACGAAGGCGACACCGCAGGCGTCATGCTCGTAGGCCGGGTCGTACAGACCCACCTTCTCGCGGTGCGGGAACACGCTCTGAGCCATCTACTGGTCCTCTCGAAGTCAGTTAAGGACGTGCCGCGGCGGGGCCGTAGCGAGGAAACAGTATGCGGCCGGGTTTCTCGTAGCAACCGAGGTCCACGTCCGTAGGGAGAGCGTAAGACAATCGTTACTTGGCTGTTACATCAGGCCAGCACGGTGTTGGAGCCGTTCTGACGCACGGTGAGGGTGCCGGCGTCGAGGTCGACGAGGAACTCCGCCTCGGCCCCCGCGGCACGGCAGCGGTAGGTCAGGGCGGCGTTCTCGCGGTGCAGCACCTCCAGCGTCGCGGTGGCCAGCCAGGGGTTGCGGCGGCGGAACGCGATGGCCGCCTGGTAGGCGCGGTGCAGGGGCTCCCCCAGCGGCGACAGCTCGGCCGGCGTCGCGGGCAGGGGCGGCCTGACCTCGTCGTCGCCGTGCCAGGCCTCGGTCTTTGTGCCGGTGAAGCCCTGCTCGTCGCCGTAGTAGACGCTGGGCATGCCGGGCAGGGTCATGAGGATCCGGGCGGCCAGGGCGGCCCGCCCGGCGCCGAGCGTGGTGGCGATCCGGGTGACGTCGTGGTTGCCGATGAACGTCTGCGGCAGGAAGCTCCGGCAGAACTCGCCGTGCCGCCCCAGGGCGTGGGCGAGCTCCCAGAGGTTCGTGTCCTTGAGCGAGCTCCAGAGGGCCTTCCACAGCTCGTACTGGGTCAGCGAGTCCAGCGTCGACTCCTCGATGAAGCCGGCGTAGTCGCCGTGGATCACCTCGCCGAGCAGCACCGCGTCCGGGAACTCGGCCCGGACCCTGGCGGCGGCGTCGCGCCAGAACCGGGTGGGCACGGCGTAGGCCACGTCGAGCCGCCAGCCGGCGATCCCCCGGCGAAGCCAGTGCAGCATCGCGTCGGAGACGAGGTCGAGGACGGCGGGGTTGTCGTGGTCGAGCTCCACGAGCGAGTCGTGGCCCTCCCAGCCCCTCGGGTGCCCGTCCTGGTGACGGATCAGCTCCGGGCGCTCCGTGACCATCCGGTGTTCGCGGGCGACGTGGTTGAACACGCCGTCGAGCATCACGTTGATCCCGCGGGCCCGGGCCCCCGCGACGAGGCGGTCGAAGTCGGCGTCGTCGCCCAGGCGCGGATCGATGCGGAAGTGGTCCAGGGTGTCGTAGCCGTGCGAGACGGACTCGAACACCGGCCCGAGCAGCAGCCCGTTGCAGCCCAGCTCGACTAGGTAGTCCAGCCATCCCTCGAGCATGGTGAGCCGGTGGGCGGGACTGCCGTGGTCCCCGCGGATCGGCGCCCCGACGGCGCCCAGCGGGTAGACCTGCCACCAGATCGCGTGCTCCATCATGCCCATGGGGATTCTCCTCGTCCGATCAGCGGTCACCACCGCGCCCCAGGCTACTCCCGGGCCTGTCAGGCCGCGATCAGGCGCTCGAAGTCGTCTTTGAGCTCGCCGGCCGACAGGCCGTTCCAGACCACCCTCAGCAGGCGGTCCTCGCCGAAGCCGAGGACGTAGGTGCCGTGGTCCACCTCGTAGCCGCCAGAAGGCAGCTGCCTGCCCTCCGCGATGTCGATGCCCAGGGTCATCGCCGCGGGCACGATGTCCTCCAGCGGGCCGGTGAGCCCCACGAACGAGTCGTCAACCCGGGACAGGTAGGTCTTCAGCACCTCGGGAGTGTCCCGCGCAGGGTCGGTGGTCACCACCACGAGCGTGATGTCGTCGACGAGGTCCTCGGGGAGCCGACGCCGGGCGGTGGCCATGTCGGCCATGATGCCCGGGCACACGTCGGGGCAGTTGGTGTAGCCGAAGAACAGCGCCACCGCGCGCGTGGTGGGCCCGGTGGCCAGGTTGTAGGGCTGGCCGTTGTGGTCCGTGAGGGTGACGTCGGGCAGGGGGTTGCCGCCCTCGGCGAGGTGCGTGCCGTGCCACCCCTCCTGCCCGGTGTCGACGCTGGCGGCCGGACCGTCGTCCGCGGGCGCGCAGCCGGCCAGCAGCGCCAGGGCGCCGCCGCCCAGCACGACGCGCCGTGGGATCACCGGCGCGCCCTCTCCACGCCGTCGGCCAGCTCCGTGGCGAGCCTGCGCAGCCTGGCGAGGTCCGTCTGCAGGTCCAGCCCGTCGGAGTCGAGGCACTTGAGCAGGGCGGAACCCACGATCACGAGGTCCGCGTAGCTGCCCACCTCGGCGGCCTGGTCCCCGTTGGAGACGCCCAGCCCGATGCCGACGGGCAGCCCGGGGTCAACCGCGCGCGCCCGGGCGGTGATGACAGGGGCGGCGTCGGAGGTGGCCGCTCGGGCGCCGGTGACGCCCATCACACTGGAGGCGTACACCCAGCCGCGACACCGGGCCATCGTGAGGCCGATCCGGTCCTCCGTCGACGACGGCGCGATGAGGAAGACCCGGTCCAGGCCGTACTTGTCCGTGGCCGCCAGCCACTCCGGGCAGTCGTCCGGCGGCAGGTCAGGGGTGATCGCGCCGGCGCCCCCGGCCGCCGCGAGGTCCCGGGCGAACGCGTCGGGGCCGTAGGCCTCGATGAGGTTCCAGTAGGTCATCACCATGGGGGCGGCCGTGGTCTGTGCCACCGCCTCGACGGCGAGGAACGCGTCCCTCGTGCGGACCCCGCGGGCGCGGGCCTTGGCAGTGGCGTGCTGGATGACCAGCCCGTCCATCAAAGGATCGGAGTACGGCATGCCGATCTCGACGATGTCCACGCCGCGACCCTCCACGCCCTCGGTGATCGCCTTGAGCGCGGAGATCGAGTCCGCGACACTCGGGTACCCCACGGGCAGGTACCCCACCAGCGCCGGGCGCCCTGAGTCCAGCGCCTTGGCGACCACCTGTCCGGTGATCCCCAGCCTCGACGCGTCGGTGAACTGGCTCATTCCATGCCCCCGACCGTCTTGTCCGGCACGCCGGTCAGCCCGAAGTACTCGACGGCGGTGGCCACGTCCTTGTCCCCTCGCCCGGACAGGCACACCAGGATGGTGGGCCGTGCCGTCGGGTCCTCGGCGGCGATCCGCAGGCCGAGGCGGCGCGCGCCGGCCAGCGCGTGGGCGGACTCGATGGCGGGGATGATTCCCTCTGTGCGGCTGAGCATCCTGAAGGCCTCCATGGCCTCGTCGTCGGTGACGCCCTCGTAGACGGCGCGCCCCGTGTCCGCAAGCCACGCGTGCTCGGGGCCGACGCCGGGGTAGTCCAGCCCGGCCGAGATCGAGTGCGACTCGATGGTCTGCCCGTCCTCGTCCTGCAGCACCATGGTGCGGGCGCCGTGCAGCACGCCCGGGGACCCCGCGACGATCGTGGCGGCGTGGCGGCCGGTGGCCACCCCCTCGCCCTCGGCCTCGAAGCCGTAGAGACGCACCGACTCGTCGGGGATGAAGTCGTAGAACATGCCGATGGCGTTGGAGCCGCCGCCGACGCAGGCCGCGACATAGTCGGGCAGCGCGCCGTGGTCCTCCAGCATCTGCCGGCGGGCCTCGGTGGAGATGATCCGCTGCAACTCGCGCACGAGCCAGGGGAACGGGTGGGGGCCGCCGACGGTGCCGATCAGGTAGTGCGTGGAGTCCACCGTGGTGACCCAGTCCCGCATGGCCTCGTTCATCGCATCCTTGAGGGTGCGTGACCCGGCCGCCACCGCGTACACCTCGGCGCCCAGCAGCTGCATGCGCGCCACGTTGAGGGCCTGGCGTTTCGTGTCCACCTCACCCATGTAGACCCGGCACTCGAGGCCCAGCAGGGCGGCCGCCGTGGCCGTGGCCACGCCGTGCTGCCCGGCGCCGGTCTCCGCGATGACCCGGGTCTTGCCCATCCGCTTGGTGAGCAGCGCCTGGCCCAGCACGTTGTTGATCTTGTGCGCGCCGGTGTGGTTGAGGTCCTCGCGCTTGAGCAGGATGCGGGCGTTGCCGCACTCCCTGGAGTAGTTCTCCGCCACCGTGATGGGGGTGGGGCGCCCGGAGTAGTCCCGCTGGAGGCGGGCGAGCTCGGCCCGGTAGGCCGGATCCGCCTGGGCCTCCTCGAAGGCGAGGGTGAGTTCGGTGAGCGCCGCCTGCAGCGCCTCGGGGACGAACCGGCCGCCGAAGCGTCCGAAGTGGCCCTTCTCGTCCGGCACGCTCATGCGTCCTGCCTCTCTGCGGCGGACATGAAGTCCGCGATGGCTCGGGTGGGGTCGCCGTGCCTGACCAGCGCCTCCCCCACGAGGATGACGTCCGCCCCCTGGCGCGAGACCTTGGCCGCGTCGTCGGTGGTGAGGATCCCGGACTCCGCGACCCTCACGGCCCGCGCGCCGATGTGCCCGGACAGGGACCCGAAGGTGTCGAGGTCCACGTCGAGGGTCTTGAGGTTGCGGTTGTTGACCCCGATGAGGTCGAAGCCCAGGGCCAGCGCCCGGTCCACCTCGTCGAGGGTGTGGGTCTCGACGAGCGCCGTCATCCCGAGGTCCGCGGTGAGGGCGCCGAAGCGGGCGAGCTCCTCGTCGGTCAGGGCGGCGACGATGAGCAGGACCATGTCCGCCCCGTGGGCGCGGGCCTCGTGGAACTGGTACTCGTCCACCATGAAGTCCTTGCGGAGCACGGGCACCCGGACGGCGGCCCGGACGGCGTCCAGGTCCGCCAGGGTGCCGTTGAAGCGCCGCTGCTCGGTGAGGACCGAGATGGCGGCCGCTCCCCCCGCCTCGTAGGAGGCGGCCAGCGCCGCGGGGTCCGCGATGTGCGCCAGGTCACCCTTGGAGGGCGACTTGCGCTTGACCTCGGCGATCACCGCCAGCCGGTCCTCGCGGAACCGGGGCATGGGATCCATCGCGGGCTCCGCCTCCCGGGCGGCGCGCATCACGTCTGCCAGGGGGGCCTGTGCCCTCCGGTGGTCGAGGTCGAGCCGGACTCCGGCGATGATGTCGTCCAGGACGGTCACGGCTGGCCGTAGCCCATGGCCTTCATGACCATGGTGCCCAGCCCGGCGATCAGCAGCAGCGCCGCGCCGAAGATGACGAGCGCCCAGTTGGGGCCCAGCATCGCGCCGCCCGCGGTGATCACGGAGCCGACGGCGGCCGTGACCGATCCCGCCCATGCCGCGGGGCTCTTGCCGTGGTGGTAGTGCTTAGGGGTACGCGCCATGACCCTCGCCTTTCGTCGCTGCCTTGATGGCCGAGATTACCCTGAGCCGCCGACGGCCCGCACGTCCTGTTCACCGGTGGGATCCGCGCCGTCGTCCATGGCCTTCCAGAGGTCGACGGGGTGGTCCCCCGCCCCCCTGGCGCGCGACACCCAGGCCGGCCCCCGCCAGGCCATGCCCAGCAGGGCCACCGCCGAGACGACGAAGCCGCCGAGCGCCACCCACTGGCCCGCCTGCCAGGCCCAGCCGGCGGAGGCGGCCGCGAGGGCGGTCAGCGCGACCCCGAGGACCCGCAGCCACAGCCCGCGCAGCATCAGCGACAGCCCGAGCCCCGCCGCGACGGCCCACGCCAGCGAAGCCACGCCGCTCCCCCCGGCCTGGGCCGCGAAGCCCGCGGCTAGCGCGCCCGCCAGCGCGAGGAGCGTGACCGGCCAGCGTCCGGTCACGCCGTGCCCATGGCCTCGGCCCGGGCCAGCGCCGTGATGACGGCCCTCGCCTTGTGCTGGCACTCGGCGTCCTCCGTCTCGGGAACGGAGTCCGCGACGATGCCGGCCCCGGCCTGCACGTGGGCCACGCCGTCGGCGAGCACCGCGGTGCGGATGGCGATGGCCACATCGGAGTTGCCGGCGAAGTCGAAGTAGCCGACGACGCCGCCGTAGAGCCCCCGCCGCGACACCTCCAGCCTGTCGATGATCTCCATGGCGCGCACCTTCGGGGCCCCGGAGAGGGTGCCGGCCGGGAAGCAGGCCAGCACCGCGTCGAGCGCGCTGCGCCCGTAGGCCAGCCGCCCGGACACGGCGGCCTCGAGATGCATGATGTGGCTGTAGCGGTGGATGTTCATGAACTCGTGGACCGTGACGCTGCCGGGCTTGCAGATGCGGCCCAGGTCGTTGCGGCCCAGGTCCACGAGCATGAGGTGCTCGGCCTTCTCCTTCGGGTCCGCGAGGAGCTCCTCGCCGAGGTGCCGGTCCTCCTCCGGCGTGGCACCGCGGGGTCGGGAGCCCGCGATCGGGCGGGTGGTGACCAGGCCGTCCTGCACCGTGACCAGGGCCTCGGGGCTGGAGCCGACGACGTCGAAGCCGGGCAGGCGCAGCAGGTACAGGTAGGGGCTGGGGTTGGTGAGCCTCAGCGCCCGGTACACCTCCAGCGCGTCGGCGGTGATCGCGATGTCGAACCGCTGCGACACGACGATCTGGAAGGCCTCGCCTGCGCGGATCTCCTCCTTGGCCTCCTCCACCATCGCCATGTACTCGGCGGAGGTGCGCTGCCGGCGGATCTCCAGCTCGACGGGGAGGCCCTCCTGCGCGGCCATGGACGGGCGCGGCGCGCGCACCTGCTGGGCCATGTCCTCGACCGCGGCCACGGCGCCGTAGTAGGCGCGCTCGACGCCCTCGTCGGTGCCGTCGAAGTTGATGGCGTTGGCGATCAGCCACAGCTCGCCGGTGTGATGGTCGAGCACGGCCACCTCGCTGGCGAGCATCATCACCAGCTCGGGCAGGCCAAGGTCGTCGACGGTGGTGTCCGGCAGCCTCTCGAGGCGGCGGACCACGTCGTAGCCGAGGTAGCCCACCATGCCGGCGTGGAACGGCGGCAGCCCCTCGACGATGGGCGTGGCGAGCTCGGACAGGGTGGCGCGGAGCACCTGGAGCGGGTCGCCCTCGCCGATGCCGGCGAGCTGATGCCCGATCCACTGGGCCTTGCCGTCCACCTCGGTGAGGGTCGCGGCGGTGCGCACCCCGATGAAGGAGTACCGCGACCACACGCCCGCCTCCGCGGACTCGAACAGGAACGTGCCCTCGCGGCCCCCGCAGAGCGCCTGGTACACGGCCACCGGGGTGAGGTCGTCCGCCAGCAGCTTGGCGTGCACGCTGATCACGCGCCGGTCCTCGGCGAGCTCGGTGAACCCGGCCAGCGTGGGCGTGATGCGCATCAGAGGTCCTCGGCCGTGAGGGGCGTGAAGAAGCAGGTCCGGTTGCCGGTGTGGCAGGCGGCCCCGGTCTGGTCGACGGTCACGAGCAGGGCGTCGCCGTCGCAGTCCAGCGCCACCGACACCACCGCCTGGGTGTGCCCGGAGGTCTCCCCCTTCACCCAGTACTCCTGCCGCGACCTGGACCAGTAGGTGGCGCGCCCGGTGGTGAGGGTGCGCCGCAGCGACTCCGCGTTCATCCACGCGAGCATCAGCACCTCCCCCGTCCCGGCGTCCTGGGCGACGGCGGGGATCAGCCCGTCGGCGTTGTACCTGATGGTGCCTGTCATGGGGCATATTGTGCCCTGCCTAAGCTGGGGCCATGACCTTCGCCCAGCGCCAGCGCTCCGCCCTCGTCTCCCTCCTGCGTACCCTCGGCCCGTTCGCGCCCACGAAGTGCGGCGGCTGGCAGACCCAGGACCTCGCCGCCCACCTCTACATCCGCGAACACCGGCTCGACGCGCTGCCCGGCATCGGGCTCGAGCGCTTCGCCGGGCGGACCGAGAGGATCCAGCGCGAGTCGCTGCACACCCTCGGCTACCCCGCCCTCCTCGACGCGATCGAGCGGCCCGGGTGGTTGATGCGCCCCCTGGACAAGCTGGTCAACACCTCGGAGCTGTACATCCATCACGAGGACGTGCTGCGCGCCAACGGGGGCGCCCAGATGCTGACCGCGCTGGAGCAGCAGGAGCTGTGGCCGGTGGCCGTAATGCTCGCCCGCAAGGCATATTCCGCCTTCGGGGGCAGGGTGCTGCTCACCCGGACCGACACCGGGAGCCGGACCGAGATGGGGCGCGGCACCAGGCCCGTCTACGTCTCCGGCTTGCCCTCGGAGCTGGTTCTGCACCTCAGCGGCCGTGAGGCCGACGTCTCCCTCGGCGGCGAGCCGGAGGCGATCGAGGAGTGGAAGGCCGCCGTCTCCGGGCTCTGACCTGCTGTCCCCATTTGACCCGGGCCGGGCGCGGGCGATGATGGCGTATCAGGGAGGCATGAACCGTGCTCTTGACCGGTACAGCCCCCTCGTCCGTCACCACCGGAGGTGTCCCGTGCATCACCCACCATGCCGTCGAGCTCCCCGACCGCCGGCCACCGGCCGCGCCTCGTACGGTTTCCCAGCGCCCTACTACGTGCCCAACCCCTACTACGTCCCGATGCCCTACTACGTGCCCATGCCGTCCTACGGGTCGGCGCGGCCGGCTGTGCGTCGTCAGCACACCCCGGCGGGGGTGACGGCGGGTCAGGCTCCGTGACCTCGGCAGAGTCGTTGGCGGCACGTGCGGCCGATGCCTTCGTCGCCTTCCGCGCGGGCGATTCGGCCCGGCTCGCAGACCTCGTCACGCTCCTCACCCCGCCGCTGTGGGCCGTGGCCCGGTCCTCCGGCCTGAACCCGGCCCAGGCCGAGGACGTCGTCCAGTCCTCCTGGCTGGCCCTCGTCCGATCGTCGTCGTCGATCGCCGAGCCGCAGGCGGTGTTCGCCTGGCTCCTCACCACGACACGACGGGAGGCGTGGCGAGTGGCGCGGGTGCCGCCGGAGGTCGAGCTGCCCGAGACTGCGGTGGCGCGTGGACCCACGCCCGAGGACGCGGCGGAGTCGGACGATCTCAACCGCCGGCTGTGGACGCACGTGCGGGCCCTCAGCCCCCGCTGCCAGGCACTGCTGCGCGTCATCGCCTACTCCACCCGCCCCGACTACGCCACCATCTCCGCCGCGCTCGGCATGCCCGTCGGCTCCATCGGCCCCACCCGGGGGCGATGCCTGTCCACGCTTCGCCGCGCCCTTGCCAACGACCCCTCATGGAGCCCCGCATGACCGCCCACGACGACGCCCTGATGCCTCTCGACGACCGCGACGAGCTGCTCGTCGCAGCGATCGCGGCAGCGCAGGCAGACCAGGATCCGCCGCCCGCGGGCCTGATGGAGCGCATGCGGTTCGCCCTGTCGCTGGAGCTGATGAACGCCGAGCTCGCCGCCCTGGAGACCGGATCGCCGGCCGGGGTGAGGGGGGTTGATCCCGCCGTCACCGACACACTGACCTTCACCGCCTCCGGGCTCAGCCTGATGGTGGTGCTGAGCGAGGCCGACGGCGGCGTGCGCGTCGACGGCTGGGTCACCGGCGGAGGAGTGACGGTGGAGGCGCGGTCCGCCGACGCCGTGGACACCCAGGTCTCCGACGCCACGGGCCGGCTCACGTGGGCCGAGCTGCCCCACGGCCCCCTGCGCTTCCTCATCCACCCTCCCCTTCCGGGCCAGCGGCCCGTCGTCACACCGGTGATCGAGGTGTAGGTGGTCCAGTCCGCCGAGGAGCTGTACTCACTGGCACGTGCAAGGCTCGCGGAGCAGCGCACGGGTGAGGCGGGTGCGCTCCTGGGACGGGCCGCCGCGGCCTGCGGGGCCTCGGACGTCGAGCTGGCGCTCAGGATCAGGATCTCGTCGGCGTGGGTGCTGTTCGAGGAGGAGGGCGCCGCGCCCGCCCAGGAGGCGCTGCGCGGGGCCGCCGACGACGCAGCCCGCGTCGGCCTCCCGGGGGTTGCCGGGGCCGCCGCGGTGCAGTCGGCGATCCTCCACTCGCGCGCAGGGGACCGCGGCACCGCCTGGCGCACGCTCGCACGCGTGGACCCGTCGGCGCTCCCACCGCCGGACCGGATGCGGATGCTGATGAACCGGGGCACGATCGCCTCCGAGCTGCGCCGCTTCGACGACGCCGCCGCCGACCTGGCGGCCGCCGCCCTGCTCGCCGAGGAACTGGGCGAGGCACCGGTGGCGTTCATGGCCCGCCACAACCTCGGCTGGATCAGATTCCTCCGGGGGGACCTGCCGGCCGCGCTGCGCGAGATGCACGACGCGGACGCGCTCGACGTGGAGCTGGACCGGACGGTGGCCCGCCAGGACCGCGCCCGGGCGCTGCTGGAGGCGGGTCTGGTCGGCGAGGCCCACGACCTCCTGCTCCAGGCCCGGGAGGGGTGCGGCGGGGCGCAGCAGGCGGCCGAGCTGGACCTGGACCTGGCCCGGTGCGCCCTGCTGATGGGCCGCCGCGACGAGGCGATGGCCCGGAGCCGGGCCGCGGCCCGGGTGTTCCGGCGGCGGGGCGAGCCCGCGTGGCACCGTCGCGCCGTGCTGGCGGAGGTGACGGCGGAGCCGCGCCTGTCCGCGGCGAGGGCCCTGTGGGAGGCGGCGCGGGAGGCCGGGGACCGACTCGTGGCCGCTCAGGCCGCGGCCGCCGGGCTGCGCGCCCCCGGTGCCCAGCCCGCAGAGGTGGGCGACCTGACGGCGGACGCGGTGTGGCTGTCCCGCTCGCCCGTGGTCTCGCTCAGGATGGCGGGGCTCGTGGCCCTGGCCACCGACGCCGCCCGGCGGGGACACACCCGCGAGGCGCGCGGCATCCTGCGCCGGGCCAACGCGACCCTGGTGAGGGCGCAGCTCGGGCTCGCCAGCCTCGACCTGCGCACCGCCACCGCGCTGCACGGGGAGGCGGCCGCCGCGCTGGACCTGGACCTCGCCGAGCTCAGGGGACCTCAGGCGCTGGTGGAGGCGAGCGAGCGTTGGCGGGCCGCCACCCGGCCCACCCCCCGGCTCCGGCCCGACACGGATCCCCGCGTGGTGGAGGCCGCCACGCGGTTGCGGCGCCTGCGCACGGAGTTCGACCCCGGCGGCGCGGATGCCGAGGGCGCGGCCCGCGCCGTCGTCGCGGCCGAACGCGAGCTCCGCTCGCTCACCTGGGGCGCGGCCAGCGCCCTTCCACCCACCGCCGTCGCTCTGCGCACCGCCGCGCTGAGGAGCGCCGCCCGCGCCCGAGGGTGCAGCCTGGTGGTGACCGTGCGTCGCGGTGAGGAGGTGCGGGCCACCGTGCTCGGCGAGGGCCCGGACCGCTCGGTGGCGCTGGGATCGGCGGGGCGGATCGGCGAGCTGGTGGAGGTCATCCGCGCGGACATGACGGCGCAAGCCAGCCTGCCGCCGTCGCATCCGCTGAGCGGGGTGGTGGCGGCGTCGCTGGCGGCCCGCCTGGACGAGCTGGGCGGGCTGGTGGCCGCGCCCCTGGCCGCCCTGCCCGGCCAGCTGGTGGTGGTCCCGACGCGCGTGCTGGCCGGCGTGCCGTGGTTGGCCCTCCCGCCGTTGCGGGGCCGGGCCGTCACCGTCTCCCCCACCGCGTCGAGCTGGGCGGCGACGGGCAGGGTGGTGCACCGGCCACGGGTGAGCGTCCTCACGGGCCCCTCGCTGCCCTTCGCCGCTGAGGAGGCAGCCGCGATCGCCGGGTGCTGGCCGCTGGTCCCGGCGCGGGACCTGGCCGACGCCCTGGCGACGGACGATCTGGTGCACGTCGCGGCGCACGGCGAGCACCGGGGCGACAACCCGCAGTTCTCCAGCCTGCTGCTGGACGGCGGCCCGGTGTTCGCGCACGAGTTGGAGGGCCTCGACATGGCCGCCAGCCTCGTCGTGCTCTCGGCCTGCGAGGTCGGCCGGGCCACCCACCGGCCCGGGGACCAGCCCCTCGGCCTCACGTCGACGCTGCTGGCCGCAGGGGCGGCCTGCGTGGTCGCCCCCGTGGCGCCGGTCAACGACCAGCTGGCCGCCGCCGTCATGGCGGCCTACCACGCGGAGCTCTGCGGCGGGGCCGACTCGGCCACGGCCCTGGCCCGGGCCACCGAGTCACGCCCGAGCGCCGGCGCGTTCGTCTGCTTCGGTGCGCCGTGGCGGGCCACGGTCTGATGTATCAGGGGGCCTGCGCGCCGCTCCTGTGTCTGTGACGGTGCAGTGCGCACCGGAGGGATCAGACGAAGGAAGGCGCAACCATGGTCCAGGCAGCGGGTCCCACCTACGCAGGCGGCACTCAACCCATCACCAAGGACGGGTACGACGTGCTGTACCTGCCCGACGTCAACAATCGTGAGCTCATCGCCCAGGGCGAGGCCCCGGTCTTCTACTACGTGCCGAACCGGATCCGCATGGCCCGCAAGGACGGCCCGGACAAGGGCGACTACCTGTTCAACCTTGTCCGCTTCTCCGGAACGGGCGGCGAGGGGGTGATCGGTGGCGGCGGCGACGTGGCCGGCGGCATCCTCACCTTCTCCGTCACCGGTGCCCTGCCGGAGCAGACGAGGCGCCAGGCCGAGGCCGACATCACCGCGCGGTTCAGCGACAGCACCGACGCCTTCTGGGGCATCAAGAACACCCGGAAGCCGCCGATGTTCAGGCCCGCGGTCATCGCGCAGACCATCACGTCGGTGTCCAACATGTCGCCCACCCCCACCGGCTTCCCGACTGCGGACCAGCCCACCCGCGGGGGCCGCACCCGCGGCTTCCGCACCGTCGGCATGCCCGCGAACCGGGCGCTGACCCGGGACCCCGAGCCCGGCCAGACGCCGGCCGCCGACAACAACCTCGATCCGTGGTACTGCATGATGCAGGGCCAGGGCGGCGGCTCCATCGACCCCACCGGCACGCACGCGTTCTCCGGCCTGCTGGGGGTCTACCCGGCCAACATCGCCTGGGCCGCCTTCCACGGCACCGCCAGCCCGCTCATCGTGATCCAGAACTACAAGCTGAAGGTCTGGTCGCCCGTGTGCACGATCAAGATCGACGGCAACTGGGACTCGGTGTTCACGCACTTCTCCGCCGCCGCGTCGGGCCGTTACCTCTGGGCCAAGGTGGACGCGCAGGCCGAGTTCAACAACATGCGCAAGTCCGGCACCATCAAGGTGGACGTCAAGGTGGACACCACCCTGCCGGGCGCCGAGGAGATCGCGCGCAAGATGGACGAGCGCTCGGACCTGGTGTTCAACAAGTTCATGGAGATGGCGCAGAAGACCATCTTCGATCAGCCGCAGCCGAAGGTGGACGCCGCCCAGTCGTCGTCCGGAAGCTCCTTCTTTTCCCCGTGGGGAGTGGGCCTGTCCCTGAAGTACCGGCGCGACGAGAACCATCTGGACCTGCACTACGAGGAGACCAGGCAGTTCGCCTACCTGCAGGACCACACCATCTCCAGCTCGCTGGCCGGCATGGCCGACGAGATCAAGGCCGACCCGGAGGCCGAGCGCAAGTACTTCCTCACCGTCTACCTCGACGACTGGCCGCAGCGGCTCGCGCGCGTGGTGCGCCCCGTCGCGAGCTGGGCGGACCGGACGGTGCAGTTCCTCTCGGTGCAGATCGGGTACCCCAACACCGGAGGCGAGCTCAACTGGCAGGGCCACAGCTTCTCCGGGGCCGACGGCAACGACCCCACCTGGAAGTTCCAGACCGCGAAGAAGGTGGCCGGGGATGTGACCAACCCGCCGGCCGGCTGGACGCCGGACCTCACCTACGTCAAGCGCAAGGTGCACCTGGCCGAGCCGCCCAGCGAGACGCTGGATCCCTACCACCGCGTCCAGATCGAGCGCAACGTCATCGACCTGGACCCCGAGCCCAACGGCACCCTGCTCAACGACACCACGCTCGAGGTCCGCGCGGACAACGCGGGCCGGATCGCGGTGGGGCCGATCGGGCTGGGCGTGATGCTGGAGGACGCCTCGCAGACCGTAGAGGTGGTGATGGAGGCCACCGACGCCGACTACACGCCGCTGGGCCTCGCCCCCGTCCGGTTCAGGTGGGGCTTCCAGGACCTCGACACCGACCGGAGCTGGACCGTCTTCTCGGGCGACCCGCAGATGCTGCCGTACTACCGCTACCAGGTGACGGCCACGGTGAAGGGCACCCTGTTCCGCAAGGGGCAGAGCTGGACGGGCCCCTGGACCACCGCGAACGGCAACGGGCCGCTGATCGTCGACGTGCCGCCGCCGGACGGCGACGGCGTGGTGACGCGCTCGCTCACCGACGACAGGGTCCGCAGGCTGAGGGAGTTGGCGGCGCCGGAGCCCAGGGAGGCGCCCTCGGGCGAGGTGGCCTACGCCACCGCCGCGCCGACGGCCGCCGCGAAGCCGAAGGCCGCCGCCGCGCCGACCGCCGTCCACGAGGAGCCGGAGCCGCGCAGCGCCCCCACCAGCTTCCTGTCCTACCCGTTGTGAGGGGCCACGGACATGGCCAGCATCGCCGAGATCCGGCGGGACCCGTCGGGGGCGCCCGCGTGCTCGTGCACGTTCCTGCTCAGCCGCAGGCCTGCGCCGCACGAGCAGATCTCGGGCCTCGTCGAGACCGCCACGCTCGCGCTGGAACTGCGGTGCGGCCTTGAGGACCTCGCGTGGGTGGAGTTCAGCCTGGACGTGGCACGTCCCGTCCGCGCTGAGTCGCACGGCCCGTTCGGGACGGCGGCGCTGGCCGCGACACTGGCCGGCGACGAGGCCAGGGGCCTCCTTGCCGCCCTGGCCGGCGGCGGGGGCGGCCCGGACCTCGTGATCCGGGCGCGCCGGACCGACGGGGCGACGGGGCGGTGGCGTCGGCCCCTGGCCGACCTCATCGTGCCCCTGCTGGCATCCTCACCCGAGAGCCTCGTGCACCTGGTCACCGCGGCGGGCGGCGCCGTCGACGAGGTGTTCCCCGCCCGGTCCACCCGCACCCGTGGCCCGGGCCTGGGGGTCATGCTCCTGCGGCGCGACGAGGCGGTGCCGCTGGCCCAGGTGGTCCGGCCCCATCCCGCCGTCATCCGCCCGCTGCTCGCCGAGAACCTCCTGCTCGCCACCCCGTTGGCGCCCCAGGAGTCCGGCCCGGTGCTCGACGGGCGCCCGCTGTTGGCCGACCGGGCCAACGACGACCGCTGGTACCTCCCGGAGGTCACGTTGGCCGTCCCCGCCGCGGGTCAGGACCCCGATTCCTCCCCGTTCAGGTTCGACCTCGCGCAGGTGGGTCTCCAGTCCGACGGCTCGCCGGGGCTCGAGGCCACCGTCGTCGTCACGATGCTCGCCGGCCCCTCTGCCGCGACTCTCGCGCCGTGGGAGGCCGCCGGCCGCCCCACGCTCCGGGTGGTGCCGTGCGTGCCGCAGGTGGGCCTGCACCTGCCCTTCCGCGACGACGGCGGGGCCGCGCGCACCGAGCTGGTCACCGCCAACTCCGTGGTGGTCTCGGGCGTGTTCGGCGAGGCCGGGTCGTCGCTGACCGCCACGTTCGTGCTCCAGAACAACTGGGCCAGGCTGGCCTACGGCGCGTTGTCCGCGCCCGGATTCCAGGCCGAGCCCGCCGTCCTGGAGGTTGGGCTGGCGCACAGCGGCTGGCGGGCGGAGCGGACGCCGACGAAGCTGCCGATCGACAGGTTGGCCGGCCAGAAGCTGGTGGCGCTGCGCCGGCGCGACGACCTGGCCAGGCCCATCGCGGCCACGCAGCTGCTGGCCATGGCCAAGGCCGAGATCCGGCTGAGCCCGGCCATCGCCCTCGACCGGCTGGACTTCGCGGACTTCGGCGTGGTCAAGCACGTCAAGGTGAGCGCAACCGCGACCACACGCCTACCCGCCCTGGTGCCGTGCGCGGACCACCCCCAGCTCTACCGGCAGCGCGCCGGCGACGGCTGGGAGGCCGTCGGCTGCAGGCCGGCTCTCCGGCTCGGTGAGACCGAGTACCGGCCGTGGCAGCGCGAGCCGGTGGGCGCCGCGGGGGTGGCCGTGTTCCGCTCGCTGACCCAACCGGGGAGGTTCCTCGTCATCCCCGAGCGGTACTCCGTGGGCCGCTACCCCGCCGAGGACCCCGAGCGGGCCTTCGAGCCGACCCTCCTGCTCACCTCGACGATCGACGTCGAGAACCCGGCCAACATCCGCTGCGTGCTGGCCGCGGCGCTGGAGTCCGAGCTGGATTCGGCCGATCTCGCGCTGCTGGCGGGCGAGCTGCGGCAGCGGCTGGGCCGGCCCGTCGAGCTGGTGGGCCCGTGGCAGGCCGGGGTGACGCCGGAGATCAGCTGGGCCGTGCCCGGCACGGACCGCGTGGAGTGCGTGGCCATCGACACCGGCTTCACCCTGCTCCTCACCACCGACGTCCCCGGCCTGCTGACCCTGCGGACCCTCCTGCAGCGCGGGGGGCTCGTCGGTTCCGCCCGTTACGTCATCCCGGGCGGGGACAGCGCGGTCAGCACGCTCCGGCTGGACCTGAGCCGCGTGGTCGGGCCCGCCGACGGGCCGGTGACTGCGCAGCGCGACGGGGACGACCTCCGGCTGACGAACCGGCTGGACCGGCGGGTGTCGGTCAACCGGATCGTGGCCGGCGGCGCGGTCGTCGGGTCACCGGCGCTCCTGCTGGCACCCGGCGAGTCGGCCACGGTGAGCCTGCCCCCGGGGACGCCGGATCCGGTGGCGCTGGACCACACCGTCGAGCCGGGCACCGAGACGCTCGACGAGACCCGCAGCTACATCGAGGACCTGCACCTCGGGGTGACGTTCGTCGCCACCGGCAGCCTCACCGAGCTCGCCGGGCTCGAGGTGGCCGCGACCTTCCTCGGCACCGCGGCGGAGCCCGCAACCCTCACCGCGAGCCGCCGCCAGGTCGAGCGCCAGTTCGTGCTCCCCCTCACCACCTACGCCACCGACCCGGCGGTGACCTACACCGTCACCGCTGTCGCGGCCGACGGCACCCGCACCTCGGCACCGCCGGTCGACTGGCCGGTCCGGAGCCGCGGCGTCCTGATCCCCCTGCCCACCCCCGTCGCGCAACCCTGAGCCACGAGACATCCGAAAGGACACTTCCATGACCGGTTACTCGCTCCACGTCGGACTCAACGTGGTCGACACCTCCTGCTACATCCCGGCGCCCACCGTGCTCGCGGGGTGCGTCAACGACGCCAACGACATGGAGCGCCTGGCCTCCGGGGAGGGTTTCCGCACCCGGAAGCTGCTCGACGCGCAGGCCACCTCGGTGGCGGTGCTCGGGGCCCTCGACAGCCTCGCCGCCACCACCGTCGCCGGGGACATCGCGTTCATCAGCTTCTCCGGCCACGGCGGCCAGATCCGGGACAACACCGGCGACGAGGACGACGGCCAGGACGAGACCTGGTGCCTCTACGACCGTCAGGTGCTCGACGACGAGCTGTACCTCAAGTGGTCCCAGTTCTGCGCCGGGGTGCGGATCGTGGTGCTGTCCGACTCCTGCCACTCGGGCACCGTGGCGCGCAGCATCCTGGCCATCGCCACCCGCGAGGCGCTGCTGCGCAACCCCCTGGGCGAGGAGTACTGGCCCGACGAGGTCCACGTGCCGAGGCTGCAGCCCCGGATGATGGCGCCCAGTGTCGCGGCGGCCGACTCGGCCCGACGGCGGGAGCTCTACGACGTGGCCAAGGCGGTGGCGGGCACCACGCGCAGCACCGACATCGCGGCGGAGCTGATCCTCATCTCCGGCTGCCAGGACAACCAGCTGTCCAGCGACGGCGACGTCAACGGCCTGTTCACCGAGACGCTGCTGCGCGTGTGGGCGAACGCCTCGTTCTCGGGCGACTACCGCTCGTTCCACTCCGCGATCGTGCGCCGGATGCCGTCGGATCAGACGCCCAACTTCTACACGGTGGGCACCGTGACGGCGGGCTTCCAGGCGCAGCGGCCGTTCACCATCACCGCGCCCGCCCCGTCGGCCCCCGTGAACCCGGGAGGGTGGGGGGACCCGACGCCGCAGCCCGGCACGTCGCGGCGGACGCTGCGCCAGGGCGACAGCGGCGAGGACGTGCGGTACCTGCAGGAGAAGCTGGTCGAGGGCGGCGCCTGGCTGACCGTCGACGGGAAGTTCGGCCCCGCCACGGCCAACGCGGTGCGCGGCTTCCAGAGCGCCCACGGCCTGACGGTCGACGGCGTGGTGGGCCCCGCCACCTGGGAGGCCCTGGACGGCGGCGGGTCGGGCGGCGGCTCCGGCGGTTCTGGCGGCTGGGAGGAGCCCGGCGGCAACTCGGGCGGCTGGGGCGACACCGGCGGCGGCTCGGGCGGGAACTCGGGCGGCGGCAACTCCGGCGGTTGGGGCGACCCCGGCGGAAACTCGGGCGGATCGGGTAACTCCGGCGGTGGGAACTCCGGCGGTGGGAACTCCGGCGGTGGGAACCCGGGCGGGTGGAACGGCGGCTGGGAGGATCCGTCCGGCGGTCAGGGCGGTGGCGGGGGCGGCTCGGGCACAGCGCCCCAGGCGCGGCCGACGATCCGCCGCGGCTCCACCGGCGAGCACGTGAAGTACCTGCAGCAGCGGCTGTCCGAGCAGGGCTACTGGTTGAGCGTCGACGGCCAGTTCGGGCCGGGCACCGAGTCCCAGGTGCGGAGCTTCCAGCGGAGCAACGGCCTCACCGCCGACGGCGTGGTGGGCCCTGCCACCTGGGCCGCCCTGGGCTGAAGGTCAGGCCGGAACGTAGACCGTCTTGGAGCGCGGCTCGACCTGCACGCGGTTCGCCACCTCGGCCCACGCCTTGTAGTGGTCGGTGGTCTTGTGGGAGGCCAGGTCCTCCTCGGAGTCGTAGGCCTCCACCAGCAGGAACCGGGTTGGGTCGTCGGCCTCCTGCAGCACGTCGAAGCGCAGGCAGCCAGGCTCCTGCAGCGACGCCGCGCTGTTGACGGCACACGCCTCGGCGAACTCCGCCTCCGACCCCTCCGCGACCCTCACGCTCGCATGGAACAGATACATCGCCCCTCCTCAGGACAGCTTCGAGAGAATCAGTTCGCGCACCTTGCCGGCGTCGGCCTGGCCGCGCATGGCCTTCATCACCTGGCCGATGAGGGCGCCCGCCGCCGCGATCTTCCCCTCCCGGATCTTGGCCGCGACATCCGCGTTGGCCGCGATCACCTCGTCGACGGCGGCGCTCAGCGCGCCCTCGTCGGAGACCACCGCGAGCCCACGCCCCGCGACCACCTCGGCCGGCTCGCCCTCGCCGGCGAGCACGCCCTCGATGACCTGGCGGGCCAGCTTGTCGTTGATCTTCCCCTCGTCGACGAGCCCCTGCACGGCGGCCACCTGGGCCGGCGTGATGGCCAGCTCCTCGAGCTCGACGCCGGCCTCGTTGGCCCGGCGGGCCAGCTCCGTGACCCACCACTTGCGGGCCGACGCGGGCGCAGCGCCCGCCGCCACCGTCGCCTCGACGAGGTTCAGCGCGCCTGAGGCGAGGATGTTGCCGAAGTCGACGTCGCTGAAGCCCCACTGCTCCTGCAGGCGGGCTCTGTGTTCGGCGGGCGGCTCGGGCAGGGTCGCCCGCAGCTCGTCGACCCACTCGCGGGAGGGGGCGATCGGCATGAGGTCGGGCTCCGCGAAGTAGCGGTAGTCCTCGGCCTCCTCCTTGGAGCGGCCGGGCGAGGTGGTGCCGTCGGCCTCGTGGAAGTGGCGGGTCTCCTGCTTGACCTTGGCGCCGCCGTCGAGGATGGCGGCCTGGCGGGTCATCTCGTAGCGGATGGCCCGCTCCACGGAGCGCAGGGAGTTGACGTTCTTGGTCTCGGTGCGGGTGCCTAGCACCTCGGAGCCGATGGGCATGAGGGAGATGTTGGCATCGCAGCGCAGCGACCCCTGCTCCATCCGCACGTCCGAGACGCCGAGGGAGCGGAGCAGTTCGCGCAGGTGCGCCACGTATGCCCTGGCCACCTCCGGCGCCTTCTCCCCCGCGCCGCGGATCGGCCGGGTGACGATCTCGATGAGCGGCACACCCGCGCGGTTGTAGTCGATGAGCGAGTGGCTGGCGCCGTGGATGCGGCCGGTGGCGCCGCCCATGTGCAGGGCCTTGCCCGCGTCCTCCTCCATGTGCGCTCTCTCGACCTCGACTCGGTAGGTGTGTCCGTCCACCTCGATGTCCACCCAGCCGTCGAACGCGATGGGCTCGTCGTACTGGGAGGTCTGGAAGTTCTTGGTCATGTCCGGGTAGAAGTAGTTCTTCCGGGCCATGCGGCACCACTCGGCGATCTGGCAGTTGAGCGCCAACCCGATGCGGATGGCCGATTCCACGGCCTTGCCGTTGATCACCGGCAGGGAGCCGGGCAGGCCGAGGCACACCGGGCACACCTGGGTGTTGGGCTCCCCGCCGAACGTGGTGGGGCAGCCGCAGAACATCTTGGAGCGGGTGTTGAGCTCCACGTGCACCTCGAGCCCCAGCACGGGCTCGTAGCGGGTGAGGAGGTCGTCGTAGTCCACCGTCTCGCTCATGCGGACACCGCCTTCTCGCCGTCGGTCATGGTGCTGAGCAGGGGTGCGCCCCACTGCTCCTCGAGGGCGCGCTCCAGCACGCCGCCCACCCGGTAGAGCCTGGCGTCCTCCATGGGTGGGGCCATCACCTGCAGGCCGACGGGGAGGCCGTCGCTGCTGAGGCCCGCCGGGAACGAGGCGGACGCGTTGCCGGCCATGTTCGACGGGATGGTGCAGAGGTCCGCCATGTACATGCTCATGGGGTCCGCCATCCGCTCGCCGATCTTGAACGCGACGGTGGGGGTGGTGGGCGAGACCAGGACGTCGCAGGCCTCGAAGGCCTTGTCGAAGTCGCCCTGGATGAGGGTGCGGACCTTCTGCGCGGAGCCGTAGTAGGCGTCGTAGTAGCCGGCGGAGAGGGCGTAGGTGCCGATGATGATGCGGCGCTTGGCCTCCTTGCCGAAGCCCTCGTCGCGGGAGATGTTCATCACCTCTTCGGCCGAGCGGGTGCCGTCGTCGCCCACGCGGAGGCCGTAGCGCATGCCGTCGAAGCGGGCCAGGTTGCTGGAGAGCTCGGCGGGCTGGATGAGGTAGTAGGCGGGCAGTGCGTAGCTGAACGCCGGGCAGGAGACCTCGACCACCTCGGCGCCTGCCTCGCGCAGGAGTTCGACGGCCTCGGTGAACCGGTCGAGCACGCCCTGCTCGTAGCCCTCGCCGCCGAGTTCCTTCACCACGCCGACGCGCACGCCGGTGAGGTTCGGCGAGGTGGCGGCGCCGGCGAGGTCGCCGACGGGCTTGTCGATGGAGGCCGAGTCGTGCGGGTCGTAGCCGCCGATGACCTGCTGTAGGAGGGCCGCGTCGAGGGCGGTGCGGGCGCAGGGACCCGGCTGGTCCAGGCTGGAGGCCATGGCCACCAGGCCGTAGCGCGACACTCCCCCGTAGGTGGGCTTCACGCCGACGGTGCCGGTCACCGATCCTGGCTGGCGGATGGAGCCGCCGGTGTCCGAGCCGACGGCGAGCGGCACCATGAACGACGCCACGGCCGCGGCCGAGCCGCCGCCGGAGCCGCCCGGGATGCGCTCTGTGTCCCACGGGTTACGGGTGGGCCCGAAGTAGGAGGTCTCAGTCGAGGAGCCCATGGCGAACTCGTCCATGTTGGTCTTGCCGACGATGACCAGCCCGGCGTTTCGCAGGCGCGCCACGACGGTGGCGTCGTAGGGCGGCACCCAGCCCTCCAGCATGCGGGAGCCGCAGGTGGTGGGGTGATCGGTGGTGCAGAAGTTGTCCTTGACGCCGATCGGGATGCCGGCGAGCGGGCCCAGGCCTTCACCCGCGGCGCGGCGGGCGTCGATGGCGCGGGCCTGGGCGATCGCGGAATCGGCGTCGACGGAGAGGAAGACGTTGAGCTCGTCGTTGAGCTGCGCGATGCGGTCGAGGCAGGCCCGGGTGAGCGCCTCGGAGGTGAGTTCGCCGGCGGCCATGAGGGCGGCGAGCTCGTGGGCGGGCTTGGCGAGGAGGGGGTTCACACTCACTCCATCCCCAGAATCTGCGGCACGCGGAAGCGGCCGTCCTCGTTGTCGGGGGCGCCGGAGAGCGCCTGATCCTGCGTGAGCGACGGAGTGACCACGTCGTCGCGGAACACGTTGGTGAGCGGGATGGCGTGCGTGGCCATCGGGACGTCGGGGCCTGCCACCTCGGAGACGCTGCGGACGGACTCGAGGATGACGTTGAGCTCGGGCGCGAGGTCCTGGCACTCCTGCTCGGTGAGCTGGATCCGGGCCAGCGCGCCCAACCGGGCCACGTCGTCGGCGGTGATTCCCACGGGTGTTCCTTCTGTCGACGGGGTGCCGCGGCGGCGGCTCGGCCCCATCTTAGGACCCACTGGCGTAGCGCGGTTCGCCCGCCGATCCGGAATACGCTGGTTGAGCCGCGCAGCGCCGCAGCCTCGTGTACCGGTGCCGGGAGCCCTGACACGAGGCCCGGGCGGCCGTTGTCCATGGCTTGCTCGAACTCTTCCGTGGTCTGGCGGTGGGTAACTTGATGCCGCCCGGGCCTCGTCTCACGTCTCCCTGCACTCGTCTCTCTGTGGCGTGGTCGGGTCCGGGCGTGTGCCGACAGGGCGGCCCAGGCTCGGGTCTGTTGAGGCGGGACGCCAGTTGGGTCTTCGTCGAGTTGGGCATCCCTGCGCGCAGCCGCCCTGCCGTCCCCCGCCCTCGCGGAGCCCTGACGCCCTGCCCGACAGCTGGTTGAGGTTGCGTAGCGTCGGCCGCCGAGTCGAACCCCTCGCGCCCGGTTCAGGGGCCTGAAAGACGACCCATCAGCCTCCGGATGGGACCGCGGGGCCGGTGGAGTTGATCATCTCGAGCATGCGGGAGCGCTCCGTGGTGTAGCGCAGGGTGCGGCCGTCGGGGAGCGTGAGCTGGGCACCGTCAGCGAGTGTCGCGGTGAAACGCTCCTTACCGAGTCGGCCGTCGACGCGGATGGCCTCGCCCTTGCCTGGGCGGGCCCTCACCGTGAGCCCGCCGCGGTTGGCCCTGGCAGAGGGACCGGTGACGAGGAACTCGTCCGCGACCTGCCCGTCCGGGGTGACGACGGCCAGCGAGCCGTCGAGCTGGGGCATCCGCTTGCGGATCTCGCGGATCACCAAGGCAAGCACGATGAGGGCCGCGAGCGTCCCCAGCGCGGCGGGGATGGCCCACGACGGCAGGCCCGCGAGAAGGTCGGGCTGCTCGGCGGCCTCGGGCTCCGGGGCGGCCGACACCGTGGGCGACGGCGACGGCGGCGGGGCAGAGGCGGCGACGGTGAGCTGGACCGGCGCGGACGTGGCGGCGAGCGCCTGGCCGAGGTTCAGCGGGGCGAGCTGGGGCTGCCACGGGGACGTGACGGTCGCGGCCAAGGCGACCGCTGCGTCGGTGCCGGGCGGGGCGGTGATCGTCACCGTGCTGGTCTGGGTCTGGCCGGGGGCGAGCTCGAGTGTCGCGGGCTCCATGCCGAGGGCAGCTCCCTCGATGGCCGGCGACAGCTGGATCGCCGACACCGCGGTGGGCAGGTTCGTGGTGGTGGAGGTCCAGGTGGCGGTGAGGGTCGCGGTGGAGCCGTCGACCGTGGGCTCGCTCAACGTCACCGTGACCGGCTGCTCGAGTTCGGGAGCGAGGATCTCGCCCACGCGGAATCTCGTGATCTCGTCGGTGAGGCCGGAGAGAAAGGCGACGATGTCGTCCGGGGTGGCCACCTGCGCGTTCGGGAACACCTGGGTGAGGAGCCCGGCGTCCGACTCAGGGCCCAGTGAGAGGGCGAAGGCGCCCACCTGACGGTCTGCGGTGGCCTCGTCGGCGCGCGTACGGAGATCGTCCCAGGCAGGTGCGTCGGCGGTCACGAAGTCGGAGTCTTCGGCGGCATCCAGCTCGCCGTCGGTGAGGAGGACGAAGGCCGCGATGTCGGAGGCCCCGTCCCGGCTGAGCGCGTCGACGCCCTCGTCGATGGCGGCGCCGATGTCGGTCTGATCACCGGTGGGCTCTGCAGGGAGCGCGTCGAGGAGGGTGTCGGTGTCCGGGGCGTCGCCGTCGAAGACGGTCTGGGCGCCGTCGTCGAACGTGATGAGGGTGACGTGGTCGTCGGGTGTGAGGCTGTCAGCGAGGCCTGAGAGGGCATCGCGGGCGCGATCCCAGCGGCCCTCCTCCTGCATGGAGAGCGAGGTGTCGACGATGAGGATGTAGTCGGTGGCCTGGTCTTCGATGCCGAGTGTCGCGGCGATGGCTTCCAACTGTTCGTCAGCCGCCGCCGGGAGTACCCCTACTACAACTAATAGTAGGCCGACAAGGGCCGCGACCGCCGATCTGAGTCCCTGCACATCTCCCCCGAACTTGCGTGACGCGTCTCATAGCGCTACCCGCGCCCGAAACAAGTTGACGAACGGCCAACCGGGCCCTAACTTTAGCCCACGGGGGAAGCAGCGTTGTGCACCCCTTGGGGGACCGGATTTCTCTCCCCCGGCCTTAACACGAAAGGGGGCAACCGCCATGGTTGCACTGTACGCCCACCTCACCGCCCTCCTGCACGTCGTCGGTCACCGTTTCGCCGACAAGACCAAGGGCGCCACCGCCGTCGAGTACGGCATCATGGTCGCGCTCATTGCGATCGCCATCATCGTCGGCGTGACCCTCGTCGGCACCAACCTCAACGGCCTGTTCAATTACGTCGGCGGGAAGGTCAAGGCTCCGTGATCTAGGGGAGTCGGGGGGCGGCAACGTGTGGCACGATCTTAAGGCCCCCAGAGTGCAGGGGTTCGGTTCTCTGGATTTGCGGGCGGGGGATGAAAATGACTAGCCATCGGCGAGTTTCCTCCCGCGGCGCTGCGGCCGTCGAATTCGCCCTCATCCTTCCTGTGTTGATTGTTCTGGTTCTTGGCAGTGTGGAGTTCGGCTTTCTCATGTTCGTCAACGCTGGCGCAGCGGAAGCAGCCCGCGAAGGTGCCCGCGCCGCGGCGATTTCTGGAAATGTGTCCGAGGGTGAGGGTCACGCCGAGGATGTCTTCCGTGATTTGTCCCCGATTTGGGTATCGGACTCCGTCACAGCTGCAGCTCTATCTTCCGACTGTCCGCCGGGGGGGTCAGTGACGATTAGCTTGACTGCACCCTATGGCTCAGTGACCGGCTTCTTTGGCTCCTCGTTCGAGGCCACTGGAAGGGGAGAGATGAGATGCGGCGGATGAAATCCCAACGCGGAGCGGTTGCAATTACCGTCGCCCTGCTCATGGTGTCCCTTGTGGGCGTCACCGCGCTCGCCGTGGACGTCGGCGCCCTGATGATGGACCGCAAGGAGTTGCAGAACGGCGCCGATGCGGCCGCTTTGGCCTTGGCCCAGAGCTGCTCGACCGGCGGATGCGAAGCCGACGAGTACGCCATGGCCAACAGTTATGCAACAGGCAATAAGCGGGACGCCAGCGTGGCGGTCGTGGCGGGCGGCATCGTGCACAACCAAAAGTGCGACGGCTCGCCGGCAAGCAACTCCGTCTCCGTCACGGTCACCACCATCCGCCAGCACTGGTTCGCCCCAGTCATCGGGCACGACTCGTCCGAAGTGAGAGCCTGCGCGACCGCGTCCTACGGCGGCATCGGCAGCGCGCGGGTGCTGCCGTTGACCATCTCCGAGTGCCAGATCGAGGGACTTGTGGATGGGATCGTTCGGTTCTACCACAAGGCCTCCCCCAACAACGACGACGTCAATCCGTGCGATCCGGTCTCCCCGCCGACCGAGTTGCCAGGAGGATTCGGCTGGCTCGCTCCAGATGCGGAGTGCATGGCCACGACCGACCTCGACTACAACGCCGCCAGCAAGCCAGGCATCTCGGTCCCGAGCGAGGAGGCCTGCAAGACAGTCCTCGCTGGCCTCGTCGGCAGTGAGATCCTCCTGCCGATCTTCGACACGGATGACGGCACGGGCGCCGGGGCGTCCTTCCATTTGGCGGCCTACGTCCGGATTCAGGTGATCGACTATTGCTTCAGCGAGAAGCTCAACGGCTCGGCTGATGATCCGGACAAGAAGCCTCCCAAGTGCCCCGCCGATCGCTGGATCACCGGCAAATACATTAAACGTGTCTCCCTCGAAGATGCAGGCGGAGGCCCCGACGACTACGGCGCCGTGACTGTGTCTCTCATCGCTTGAGAAGGATAAGGCCACACACACAATGAGAAGACGTGTCATCGCCGCGGTCGTGGCGACCCTGCTCACCTTGGCCGGGGCCGCGCTCGTCGCGGCCTACGTCGTGCGCGCCGACGAACGGGCCCTGGCCCAGTTCGATCCCACCCCCGTGCTGGTCGTCACCGCCGACATCCCCCTGGGCGGAACGCTGGTGCTCGGCGAGAACGCCGAACTCCGCGACCTCCCCCGGTCAGCAGTGGTGCCAGGTGCGCTCACCGACGACGAGCAACTCAGCGGGCTGGTGGCGGCGTCGCCGATCATCCCCGGTGAGCAGGTGGTGCCGCAGCGCTTCACCTCCCTCGAGTCGGTCACCGGCGACGTGGTGGTCGTGCCCGAGACCGCCGTCCAGGTGAGTGTCCTCCTGACGCCCGAGCGGGTGCTGGGTGGCCGCCTCAAAGCCGGGGACACCGTCGGCATCATCGTGTCGGTCTCCCCCGATGTCGGCCCGTACTGGTCGGAGACCATCCTGCACCGCATCCTGGTCAGCCGGGTCCAAGACGTCGAGCCCGCGCCAGCGGACGAGACCGAGGGCACCGTGCAGGCTCCGGGGGCACAGTTCATCACCCTCGCGCTGCCCGCCGTCGACGCGGAGCGGGTGGTCTGGGGCGCCGAGCACGGCACGCTGTGGCTCACCCTCGAGCGTGAGGGTTCGATCGTCGACGGGACGACGATCGTGACACCCACCACCGTGTGGGCAACAGAAGTGACCCCCGAGCCGTGAGCACCGTCATCCTCGTCGCCACCGACACGCACCTCATCAACCAGGTGACCCTGGCCACCGCGGGCCAACTCACCCCACTCTCTGGCAGGGACGCAGACGAGTTGGCCCGCGCCCTGTCCACCCATCCCGTCGCCGAACTGCTGATGATCGACGCCGGACCCGACCCGCAGGGGGCGCTGGCCATCGCGGACTGGGCACGGCAGCGATTCGGCGTGCCGGTGGTGCTCGTGACCGACGACCCGTCGGGGCTCGCGCTCCCGGCGATGCGTGCCGGGGTCAGGGACATGGTCTCGCCGGCGGCGAGCGTCGACGACGTCCGCGACGCGGTCGCGCGCAATCGGCGCGTGCCCACCACCGAGACGTCCCAGGCTACCCAGCGAGGGCGAATCGTGACCGTGGCGTCCCCCAAGGGCGGTGTGGGGAAAACGACCGTCGCCACGAACATCGCAGTCGGCCTGGCCAAGGTCCACCCCGACCGGGTCGTCCTGCTGGACCTGGACCTGCACTTCGGCGATGTCGCCAGCGCGCTGAACCTTTCACCCACCTACACGCTCCCCGACACTGTGCGGCCCGCCGGCACCGGAGACCCTCTGGCCCTCAAGCCCTACCTCGCCAGACACGAGACGGGCCTCTGGGTGGTTCCCGGCTCCGACTCACCCGCCGCGTCGGACGCCGTCACCGCCGACGACGCCACTGCGCTACTCAAGGCATTAGCACAGTCGTTCGACTTCGTCGTGGTCGACACCTCCCCCGGTTTGTCCGAGCACACGCTGGCCGCCCTCGACCTGACCGGCGAACTCGTCCTGGTCACCGGGCTGGACGTGCCGGGGGTGCGTGGACTGAGGAAGGAGATCGAAACGCTCGGCCAACTCGCCCTGCTCATCGAGTCGCGCCACGTGGTGCTCAACTTTGCCGACTCCTCGCGCGGACTGACGGTGGCCGACGTCGAGGCCACCATCAACGCCAAGGTGGACGTGACTCTCCCCACCGCGAAACTGGTGCCGATCTCCGTGAACCAAGGCGTCCCGCTGCTTCAGACGGGGGGCAAGGATCCACTCACCAAGCAACTCTCGGTGCTGGTCGACCGCATCGCGCGGCGCCCCGCGGACGCTGCCCCCAAGGGCCGTCTGTTCGGCAGGGGAAAGGGAGCCACAGATGGGTCTCGCTGACAGGCTGCGGGCGGCGAGAGGCGACGGGCAACCGCCTGCCGTCCCGACACCCGTGATGGAGCCGGCTGCGGAGAACCCAGAGACACATGTCGCTCCGGTGTCCGTTTCTTCGCCCCTCCCCACGGTGAGCCGCATGCCCGCCCAGGAGCCCTCGTCCACGCCGCCCTCGCCTCTCGCCCAGCGGGCCGGAGCACCGCGCGCCGCACCGCAGGATGCCATGCAGGCGCTCAAGGCCCGCACCACAGAGACCCTGTACGAACGGCTGGGCAGCCGTTTGAGCGACCCGTCCCTGACGGACGACCAGCTGCGGCAGATGGTGCAGCAGGAACTCGCCTCGGTGATCGAGGGCGAGAACCTTGCGATGACCGGCGCGGAACGTCGCCGCTTCATCGACGATGTCCAGTCCGATGTCTTGGGCCTCGGCCCCATCGAGGGACTCCTCGCGGACCCCTCCGTCACCGAGGTCATGGTGAACGGTCCCGACAAGGTATACATCGAACACGCCGGCCGCATCTACAGATCTGACGTGGCCTTCCGAGACGAGGCGCACCTGCGGCAGATCATCGACCGCATCGTGGGTCGCATGGGGCGACGAATCGACGAGTCGTCCCCCCTGGTGGACGCCCGCCTGGAGGACGGATCCCGCGTCAACGCGATCATCCCGCCGCTGGCGTTCAGCGGGTCCACGCTGACCATCCGCAAGTTCAGCCACGAGGCGCTCTCGGTGCCGGACCTGATCCGCCTCGACAGCATGTCGCCCGAGATCGCCGAACTCCTTCAAGCCTGCGTCAAGGCCCGGCTCAACATCATCATCTCCGGCGGCACGGGTACCGGCAAGACGACGCTGCTCAATGTGGTGTCCTCCTTCATCCCGGAGGGCGAGCGGATCATCTCCATCGAGGACGCCGTCGAGCTGCAACTCCAGCAGGAGCACGTGGTGCGCCTGGAGTCCCGCCCACCGAACATCGAGGGTAGGGGCGAGGTCACCATCCGCGATCTGGTGCGTAACTCGCTTCGCATGAGGCCGGACCGCATCATCGTCGGCGAGGTCCGCGGAGCTGAGGCGCTCGACATGCTTCAGGCCATGAACACCGGCCACGACGGCTCCCTGTCCACCATCCACGCCAACTCACCCCGAGACGCACTCTCGCGCCTCGAGACCCTGGTGCTGATGGCCGGCATGGAGCTGCCGCTGCGCGCCATCCGCGAACAGGTAGCCAGCTCCATCGACCTCATCGTGCAGCTCGCGCGCCTCCGCGACGGAACACGCCGCATCGTCGCGGTCACCGAGGTGCACGGCATGGAGGGCCAGACCGTCACCATGCAGGACGCGTTCCTGTTCGACTACGCCGCCGGCGTGGACCACGACGGCCGCTTCCTCGGCCACGTTGTCCCCACCGGTGTGCGTCCCCAGTTCACCGACCGCTTCGCCGATCTGGGGATCCACCTGTCGCCCCGCGTGTTCGGCGCCGAGCCCCGGATCCGCTGATGCTGCCGCAGCCGCCGGTCATCCTGGCTCTTGCGTCCGTGGCTGTGGGCCTCGCGTTGGTCATCTTCCTGATCCTGTGGCTCCGACCCAACACGCGCTCGGTCCCGCTCCACCGTCGCCGTCCAGCCGGCTACCAACGCCGATCAGCGGTCACGGGGATGGCCGACGCGGCTACCCGGGGGGTAGACAGGGTGCTGGCCGGCCGTCAGCTCACCCTCGCGGAACGGCTGGACGTCGCGGGCATCTCCACGACCGCCTCTCAACTCGTCGTGCTGGTCATCTGCGCGGCGCTCGTCGCCATGGCGCTCGCCCTCCTGCTTGGCTCCTGGCTGGTGGGGTTGGCGCTGATGGTCCTCATCCCCCTCAGCGTCGTCGCGTACGTCACGGTGAAGACCGAGCGCAGGCGGACAGCGTTCGCGCTGCAGCTCGACGAGACGGCCCAGATGCTCGCCGGAAGCCTCCGCGCCGGCTATTCCTTCACGCAGGCCATGGCGATGGTCGGCCGCGAGGCCCCATCCCCCACCGCCGAGGAGTTCGCGCGGATCAGTAACGAGCTGCGCGTAGGCCGACCGTTGGCCGAGGCGATGGAGCACACCGCCAAGCGCATGCGCAGTGACGACTTCTCCTGGATCTCGCAGGCGGTGGCCATCAACCGGGAGGTGGGCGGCAACCTGGCCGAGGTGCTCGAGGGCGTGTCTCACACCATCCGGGAGCGGGCCCAACTCCGCCGCCAGGTGGCCTCCCTGAGCGCGGAAGGCAGGCTCTCGGCCATCATCCTGATCGCGCTGCCCTTCGTGATCGTTGCACTGCTCCTCTTTGCCAACCCTGGCTACCTCAGCCTCCTGTTCACCCGCCCTCTTGGCTGGGTGATGCTCGTGGCCGCGGCCCTCCTGCTCATCGTCGGCGGCCTGTGGCTGCGCAAGACCGTGCAGATCAAGTTCTGACGGCGGTGATCCAATGACGACGTTGGTCCTCGCCTCGCTGGCCGCTCTCGCCCTGGGGATGGGTGTGCTGATCTGGCTCCTGCTGGCTGGCCCGGATCGGGTGCGGACACGTTCTCTGGAGAATCTTGGCCGCGGCGTCACTGCGACCGCTGCGCGCCCGAGGCAGCAGCAGGGGCACCTCCGTGCCGGTGGCCTGATCGACTCGCCGGAGCGTCGGTCACGGCTGGAGCGCGCGTTGGCGCGGGCCGGTTTCCCCGGCGGTTGGACCGTCGATCAGCTCCTTTCCATCAAGGTGCTGGGCACGGTGTTGATGGCGATCCTCTGGCTCTTGCTGTGGCTGGGGAGCCGCTCCCCCCTCCTCCTGCTGCTGGGTGTCGCGGTGACGGTCGGAACGTTCTTCCTCCCCGATGTGCTCCTGCTGAACACGTACCAGAAGCGCAGGGAGCAGGTGGACCTCGAACTCGCCGACACTCTCGATCAGATGAGCATCGCGGTCCAGGCCGGGTTGGGCTTCGACGCCGCCATGCTGCGGGTGGCCAGGAACGGACGGGGCATCCTTGCGCGGGAACTCGTGCGCACGATGCAGGACATCCAGGTGGGGCAGACCCGTCGCAACGCTTATGAGGATTTGGCCGAGCGTACCGGCTCGATTCCGCTCAGACGCTTCGTGCGCACGGTGATCCAGGCGGAGTCGTACGGAATCCCGCTTGCGGATGTCCTGACCGCCCAGGCGGACGAGATGCGGATGGCACGCCGCCAGCGCGCCGAGCGCAAGGCGATGGAAATCCCGGTCAAGGTGGTGTTCCCCCTGATCCTCTGCATCCTTCCCGTCATCTTCATCGTCATCCTGGGTCCAGCCGCCATCTCCATCATGGACACGCTGTTCCCGACGCTCCGGTGAGCTGGTGGGTTGCGGCCGGCCACGTCCTGGTGGCCACCGCTGTCGGGTTGCTACTGGGCACCAGATGGGTGGCTCGGCCACGGCTCTGGCTGGGCGGCGTCGTCGCGGCCGTTGTGGCAGTGTGGGCCGCGGTCTACGTCACGCCCCCCGACTTGCCGGCATTCACGGTCCTCGCGGCGGCCTGGGGTGCCGCGACCGCCGTCGACCTGGCTGAACACCGGTTGCCCGACGCCCTGACCCTCGTCCCGTTCCCCCTGTTCTTCCTGTTACAACTACCCTGGGCCGTCATCGACGGCGGCTGGGGCGCGCTGGGCTCCGCGCTGGTGGGGTCGTTGGTGACGGCGGCGCTGCTCTTCGTCCTCGCCTACATCAACCCGAACGGCTTCGGCCTCGGCGACGTCAAGCTCGGCCTCACGACGGGGGCGGCCCTCGGCTGGTTCGGGCTCGGCACCGCCCTTCTGGGGCTGGGCGCCGCCTTCATCCTCATGGCGGTGATCAGCGGAGCGCTGATGGCCCTCAAGCGCATCACGCGCGAGTCCGAGATCGCCTTCGGCCCGTTCATGATCCTCGGCGTCCTCGTGGCGCCAGCCGCAGCCTCAGCCGTCGGTTGGTGACTCCTACGCCCCCGTCAGGATCAGGTAGAACATCCTGCCCAGGAAGAACAACCCCACCGCGATCGCGACCACCGCGAACGGGATCAGGATCCGCTGCACCTTCTTCCATCGCGTGCTCGGCACCCCTCCCGGCCCCCACGGGCCCCGCCCCGGCTGCGCGCGGACGGGAATCTGGCCGTTGAGGTTGAGGTCCGAGAAGATGCGCACGCCCCCAGCCTAGACGAGGCTCACCCGCGCGCCAGGGCCTCCTCCACCAGGCCGGCGGCCCTCCACAGCGACTCAAGCTGCGGCAGCACATCCTCGCGCCTCCAGCCGGACAGTCCGCAGGCGGTGCCGAGCAGGAGGCCGTCGAGGCTGTCCACCTGGATCGCACGCAGCACACGGAGTGCTTCTCCGACCAGCTCGTCGACTCGCTGCGGCGCCCGCCCGGTGTCGACCACACCGAGGATGAGCCCGCGATCCTCGTCCCGCCACTGGGCCAGCTCGTCGAGCTCCACCAGCGCCGAGTCCACCGCGACCCCGGAGAATCCAGCCCGCCGCGACACCTCCAGCCAGCGCCCCGGCGCGCAGCAGTGCAGCCAGGCGCCGTCGGCCAACGGACTCAGCGCCCCCACCAGCTCGGGCATGTCCACGCGCCGATGCCGCGAGAATCCGCTCGCCGTCGGCACCCGGCCCTCGGAGACGGACATGAGCGCAGGCTCGTCGACCTGCAGCCACAGGGTGGCCACGGGAACCCGCCGCGACACCCCCGCCCGCAACCCAGCGACCCCTTCCGCCAGCGCCTGCGCCAGCTCTCGGCGGGCCCCGTAGTCGGCCAGCAGCCGGTCCCCCATGGTCCGTTCGACGGTGGACGCCAGCGTCCACGGCCCGGCCACGCCGACCTTCAGCACACCGTCGAAGCCCTGCAGCAGTTCCTCCGCGTCGTCGAGGTCCCTGCGCCACTGCGCGACTGCTCGGCGATGGTCGGCGCCCGAGTGGGGCGCGAGCCTCCATCCGGCCGGCTGGAGGTCGAAGCCCAGCCCCGTGACCAGCCCAAGCGCACGCCCGATCATGTCCGAGCCGACACCTCGACCCGGGAGCTCCGGAAACGGCAACACCTCTGGTAGCGCCTCGGCCATCGCCGACAACGCCCCCCGGAAGTCCGTGCCGGGCAAAGAGCCCGCGGCGGTGACGGGGATCATCGGGCGCCCGCGATGACGGCGCTGCCGACCACCCGGTCTCCGTCGTAGAGCACGACCGTCTGCCCCGGCGCCACCCCGTGCCCGGGCTCGTCCAGAGTCACCCTGACCCGGTCGGCGTCGGCCTCGACGGTGGCGTCCTGGGGCACGCCGTGCGCCCGGTACTGCGCCTGGCCGCGCCACGGGCCCACGACGGGCCGGCCGGTCCACGTGACCCGGATGCCGTCCACCTCGCGGACCGCCAGTTCCTCGCGGGCCCCGACCACGACGGTGCGGCTGGCCGGCTCGATGCTCAGCACATACCGTGGCTCCCCCGTTGCCGCGGGCACGCGCAGGTCCAGTCCCTTGCGCTGCCCGACCGTGTAGCGGTGCGTGCCTCGGTGCTCCCCCAGCACGGCGCCGTCGGCGTCGACGATGGGGCCGGGCGCGTCACCGAGGTAACGGGCAAGGAAGCCCTGGGTGTCGCCGTCGGCGATGAAGCAGATGTCGTGGCTGTCGGGCTTCTTCGCCACCCCGAACCCCAGCGCCGCCGCCTCCGCCCGCACCTGCGGCTTCTCGACATCGTGCAGCGGGAAGAGGCACCGCCGGAGCTGCTCCTGGGTGAGCATCCCCAGCACGTAGGACTGGTCCTTGGCCGCATCGGCCGCGCGGTGCAGGGACACCGACCCGTCTGGATGCCGGCGGAGGTCGGCGTAGTGCCCGGTGGCGACGGCGTCGAAGCCCAGCGCCACCCCGCGGTCCAGCACCGCCGCGAACTTGATCTTCTCGTTGCAGCGCAGGCAGGGATTGGGGGTGCGGCCGGCGCGGTACTCGTCGACGAAGTCCTCCACGACGGCCCGGTGGAACTCCTCGGCGAAGTCCCAGACGTAGAAGGGAATGTCGAGCTTGTCCGCCACCCTGCGTGCGTCATGCGAGTCCTCCAGCGAGCAGCAGCCACGCGCCCCGGAACGATACGAGGCGGGGTTCTGCGACAGAGCCAGGTGCACCCCGGTGACGTCGTGGCCCTCGGCGACGAGGCGTGCGGCGGCGACGGCGGAGTCAACCCCGCCGGACATGGCGACCAGTACCCGCACGCTGACTCCTCTGCTCGGCAGTGGGCAACTCTACCAAGCGGCGGCGGTTCCCATCCCACCCGCCGGTCGGGTGACCGACCGTGGACGCGATGCCGCACATGGCGGCTGACAAGGACACACGCTGAGGGAGCGCGCCCCGTCCCTGCGCTCGCCACACCTGACGAACGGACCTGGGCACCGTCGTCACTGCCTCGGCTCGCGTCACGGAAAATTGTCGGTGGGGTCGATTATCGTGGGGGCATGGTCAGCAGCCCGTCCGCTTCTCTGGTCCCCGTCACGGTGGCCGAGGGTTTCGCGGCGCTGGATCACGCGCATCAGCAGGTGGTCGCGGCGGAGACCGCGGAGGTGATCGCGATCGCGCACCTCACCGAGGCGTACCGGGTGGATCAGCACGCCGTCGCTGTCGGCATGGAGGATCTGATCACCCCGGGCGCGGACGGCACGCCGGAGATCGGCGAGTTCCTCGCCCTGGAAGTCGGCGCCCTGCTCGGCATCTCCCCAATGTCCGCCTTGGGCCGCATCGCCGATGTGCTCAACGTGCGGCACCGCCACCCTGCCTTATGGCACGCGGTCCTGGGCGGACGGGTCCGCTGGTGGCAGGCGGCCGATGTCGCCGGCCGCGCCGCCAGCCTGGGCGCCCAGGCCGTTTCGCTGCTGGACAGAAGACTCGCCCACGCGATGGCCCTGATGCCGTGGGCCCGCGTGCTGCGCCACCTCGACGGCTGGATCCTGGCTGCGGACCCGGACACCGCGGCCGCAGCCGAAGCACGGCACCGCCACCAGCGCAAGGTCGTCCTCAACCCCATCCGTGACGGACACATCGAGATCTGGGGCCGGCTCGCTCCCGCGGACGCGATCGCATTCGATCACGCCATCTCCGAGATCGCGCACCGGCTCCCCAGCCGCCTCACCCACGACGACGCAGCGGGCCTCTCTCCGGCTGAGCGGTCCAAGGCCGATTGGCACACGCGCCGGGCGGCGGCGGTGGGTGAGTTGTCGAGGCGGGCCTTCGGGCAGGACACGCTGCCCACCCATCAGTTGATCGTCCACATCACCGCAAACGACCCCTGGCTCGCCGGTGCCGGTGAGGCCGAACTCGTGTTGATGCCCGACGGTTCGGCCCGCGGGGTGGCCCGGGTCGAGGGCAGGGGTTGTATTCCCGTGGGACGGCTGCCGGAGTTGCTGGCGGACTCCCGTGTGATCGTGCGGCCCGTGCTGGACCCCTCATCAATCCCGCCGGTGGATCAGCATGATCCATCCGGCCTGATGCGCATGGCGGTTACCGTGCGCAACCCGGTTGATGTTTTCCCCTACGGCTCCGGGGCATCCAGAGCGTGCGACGTGGACCACACGCAGGCCTACCAGTCCACCGGCCGGCCGGGGCAGACGTCGATGGACAACCTCGGCCCGCTGTCGAGGTTCACGCACAGAGGAAAGACGCACGGCGGTTGGCGCCTGACCCAGCCGGAGTCGGGCGTGTTCCACTGGCGGTCGCCAGCCGGTTACGAGTACCTCGTCACCGCCCAGGGCACCATCAGGCTCCGTTCCCCCGTATCGTGGCCCAGCCCCGCCCGTCCGCCGAACCCGCCGCCCGATCCACCACCGGGCCATCCGGCCTGGGATGCGTACCCGGACCCCCACCTTGCGGCCTCACGGGACGTAGAGCTAGCTGCGCCGTAGCACGGTCACGATTGACGAGAAGTTGTCGGTCCACGCCACTCGTCGGTCGTCAATCGGCCGCCAGCCGTCGCGAGCCATCAGCTCATCGATCCTGGCACCCTCGGGCGACATCGCGATCCACTCGCTCGTAGTAGCTCCCGACTCCTCGTCGGCCTCACCTCGTCGGAGGGCAGCGCTCCACCCCAGCGTGTCCGCGCCAGCTCCGACAACGGGCTCGAGGTCGAAGACGCGGCTACTGACATGCACGAGGAGCAGTCCGTCGTCCCTCAAGATCCGTGCGTACGAGGCGAAGGCGTCCTGCGTCAGCAGGTGCACCGGGATGGCGTCGGAGGTGAAGGCGTCGAGAATCACCATGTCAAACGACGCGTCCGGCTGTTGCTCAAGACTCAGGCGGCCGTCGCCCACCACGAAGACCACCGAGGCGCCCGAGTCCGAGACGAAGGTGAACAGATCCGGATCGGACGCCACCTCGACGACGTCCGGGTCGATCTCGAAGAAGGTCAGCCTCTGACCAGGCTCCCCGTACGCCGCGAGGGTTCCCACGCCCAGGCCCACCGCGGCGATGTCTGTGGCCCCGCCCATCACCTCGTAAGCGTCACCGACCGGACCGGTGCGGGCGTAGTAGGTGGATGGCTCGGTTCTTCGCTCGTCCAACGCCTGACGCCCGTGCAAGGTGGTCCCGTGCGAGAAGAGGCGCCACCCGTCACGCTCCTTGACGGTGTAGGCGCCGTAGAAGGAGCGATCCCTGACGAGAGTGTCACCACCCGCCACCGAGGACGCGACCAGCAGCGCCATCCCTGCGGCCATCGTCGCGATCGGCCGCCGGCTGAAGAGCAGGCCCGCGGCTGTCCAGAGCAGCGGGACCAGCGCCACCAGCCACGGCTTCCAGGCGATGGCCGTTGCCCCCAGAGCCGAAATGAGCAGGAGCGCGGGGAAGGTTGCCCCGAACTCGAGGAAGTGCACGAAGGCCGGATGGTAGCGGCGTCGCAGCACCCCGAAGGACGGACGCGCCTGCGGCCGCCCGAGCAGGATGGCAGCGGCGAGAACCAGGGGGTACTCCCATACCCCGCTGAACAGCAGTGGAGCGATCACTCCGTTGAGGAGACCGCCGAGAGCGCCTCCCACGGCAACCACGATGTAGAAGTACGTGAGGTGGTCCGTCGACGGACGCCGTGCAGCCAGCAGCGCATGGGCGGTGAAGGCGACGACGATCAGGACCACCAGATCTGTCATCACGAGGAGCCAGATCGGAAGTCCGCCGCCAGAGGGAAACCACACCAGAAGCGCCACGACCGCCGCCGTGGTGGAGGCCAGCAGCCACCTTTGGCTGACCGCCCGCGACGACCTCGCGAAGGCGACGACGAACGTCGCGAGATAGATCGCCAGCGGCACCACCCACATCAGGGGGACCGCCGCCACATCGGTGGAGATGTGCGCGGTCACGCCCAGCATGAGGCTGGACGGCAGGAAGGCCAACCCGAGCCACATGAGCACCTCGCGCACGGGGATCCGCTCGCGCGAGCGCGGCGCAGCTGGTGCAGCCTCGGGAGCGACTGGTGTGCTTGACGACCGGGTCATCACTGCGACCACGCCGCAGCTCGCCATGAGCACCATGAAGACGCCATACCCGTACGACCACCCGAGCCGTTGCTGATCAACGGTCAGCATCGGCTCCACCACGAAGGGGTAGGCCAGCAGCCCGACGAAGCTGCCCAGGTTGCTGGTGGCGAACAGGAAGTAGGGATCCTCCGCCCGATGCCCGACCGTCCAGGAGTACCACCGTTGGAGCAGTGGGCCGGTGGTCGAGATCACCGCGAAGGGCAGGCCGATGGTCACAGCCAGGATCACCAGGAGCCGCAGCACGGGGGAGGCGTCAGCCAACCCGGCCCCGTCGGCGAGGGCCACCGGCAGCGCCATCAGGGGCAGCAGAAGGAGCCCGACGTGGAGCGCGGGCTGCAGACGGCGCCCGAGCCTCTCAGTGCTTAGATGCGAATACAGGTAGCCCAGCAGGAGTACAACCTGAAAGAACAGGCTGCTGGTGCTCCACACCGTCGCGGACCCGCCGAACTGCGGCAGCACCAGGCGCGCCACCATCGGCTGCACCACGAAGAGCAGAGAAGCCCCGACGAAAGACGTGGTAGCGAACAGTGCGGTGACCCACCATCGCCCACCGCTCGCGGGGGCCGCCGCGGCAGCCTGCGAGTCTCCCCGGGCCGAAGCGCCCGAAGTCATGACTTGCCATCTGTGACTGGTGCGCCGATCAGCGATCGGAGGGCCTCGAGGGCGCCATCGGGATAGAGAGGGAGGCCGTCCCCCAGACTGTCCACCCGGTGCCAGGCCACGGTGCTCTCGTCATCGATGACGCGCACACGGGTGTCCAGGGGCCATGCGTCCAGGTCGGCGCACTCGACCGCGAAGATGTGGACGATCTCGTGGCCCGCCCTCCCGAGGAACGTGAAGAGGTTCTCCGTCACGACGAGCAGCCGCTCGCCGGTCACCACGACGCCGAGTTCCTCCAGGTACTCGCGACGCAGCGCCTCGGCGGCGCGCTCCCCGAACTCGATCCCCCCGCCGATCGCCCGCACGAACGGCGGCTCATCGTGCGCGCCCCCGAATTCCTGCACCAGCACGTGGCCGTCGAGGACCGGAAGCCCGACGGCGAGGTTACGAATGTGCGGACCTGACTCCCCCATACGGGGAGAGTAGACCGGAAACGGATCCCTCGCGACGGCGGTCCGCGAGGGACGCGGACCTGCCGGGTCCGCTACCAGCCCATCGCCGTGATCACGGACTGGAAGAGGGCCACCACCCGGGTTCCCAGGAGCGTGACAGTCGTCACGATGACCGCGGCGATGAGGCTGGCCATGATGGCGTACTCGACCGCGGTGGCCCCGCGTTCGGAGGAGTCGCGCAGCGATACGGACTTCGCCGGTTCGGCGGCGTCAGCCTCCTCGTCGATCACACCTGGCCCCCTGCCCTACGCCCCCGTCGAGTCGTTCCGGGAAGTCTAGCCTCCGAACCCTCGGTCACGGCCGATTGGCCGCCCCGCGAGAGCGACGGGTTGCTGCATGCGAGGGTGGGGGACGGTAGGGCGGCTCGGCGCAGGGATGCCCAGCCTGAGGGGCACCCGAAGGAACCCGCCTGAGCAGACTCACGGCAGGGCCGCCCTGCCGGCGCGCACCCGGACCCGGCCACGCCACAGGTGAACGAGTGCAGGGAGTCGTGGGACGAGGCACGGGCGGCCTCAACGACCCGAGCCCGGTTCAACATGCGCCGCCGAAGCAGACGGCGTGCACGGGCCGCCCGTGCCTCGTGTCAGGGCTCCCGGCACCTGGGCGGGGCCAGGGTCGGGACTCCTGGCAGGCGCGAGATGGCTTCGACACGCGCTGCGCCGCAAGCGGCTTGGCGCGGCTCACCCAACGGGGGTCGCGACTCACCCAGCGGGGCCGCGGGCGAGAGATGGCTTCGACACGCGCGGCGCCGCATGCGGCTTGGCGCGGCTCACCCAACGGGGGTCGCGGCTCACCCAACGCGGGTCGCGGCTCGCCCGGCGAAATGGTCAGAAGGCGGAGCGTGCGACACCCAACGCCTCGGGGAGCACCGCGACCAACCTGTCCACGTCGGAGTCGGTCGTTGTCCAGCCCAGCGAGAAGCGCAGCGACTGCGTCGCCTCGTCGGGCGTCCTACCCATGGCCAGCAGCACCTCGCTCGGCTGATGCACCCCGGCGCGACACGCGCTGCCCACCGACGCCGCGATCCCCCGCTGGTCGAGCAGGAACAGCAGGTCGTCGGCGCGCACCCCGTCGAACGTCACGTTGACGATGTGCGGCGCGCCCCCAGGTAGGGCTCCACTCGGCACGCCCGTTCCAGCCGGTCGAGGCCAGCTGTTCAACCGGCCGCCCACAGCCACGCACGCCTCAGCCACCCGATCACGCAGGCCGGAAACCCGCGACACCTCCGCCTCCAACTCCCCCACCGCGACACTCGCCGCCCGCGCGAACGCCGCCGCCAGCGCCACCGGCTGGGTGCCGGAGCGCACCTCGCGCTCCTGCCCGCCGCCCAGCCCCACCGCCGACGGCGACACCTCCCGCCGCGCCAGCAGCGCGCCGATCCCCGCGGGGCCGCCCACCTTGTGCGCCGACAGGCTCATCAGGTCCAGCCCGCTCGCGGCGAAGTCCACCGCCAGGTGCCCGAGGGCCTGCACGGCGTCGGAGTGCACCCACGCGCCCACCGCCCCGCCCAGCTCCCGCACCGCCGCCACCGGCTGCACCACGCCGGTCTCGTTGTTCACCGCCATCACGGACACGACGGCGACGGACGCGTCCAGCAGACCCTCCAGCGCCGTCAGGTCGACGACGCCGTCGCGCGTCACCGGCACCACCTCCGCCCCCCGCGACACCGCACCCTTCACCGCCGGGTGCTCCACCGCCGAGACCAGGCATCGCCCCCGGCCACGGGCCCGGCCGGCCTCCCAGCCGCCCAGCACCGCGATGCTGTCGGCCTCCGACCCACCCGAGGTGAAGATCACCTCCGACGCGCTCGCCCCGACGGCGGCCGCCAGCTCCTCGCGCGCCTCCTCCAACCGCCGCCGGGCGCGCTGGCCCGGGCGATGGAGCGACGAGGCGTTGCCCACAAGGCCCGACGCCGACACGAAGGCCTCCAGCGCCTCCGGACGCAGCGGCGTCGTGGCGGCGTGGTCCAGGTAGACCGGATCCATCACACCACCACCCTCACGGCCAACAGATCACGACGGCGGACAACGCCGCGCGCGGTCCCTGACGCATCCATGCTAGCCAGCCCCCGCCCGCGGCAAACACCCCAGCGAAGTGGAGTTTGGACCAGAAAGTGGCACAATGGGGCGCCGCCGAAAAAACGATACCGCCGAAAGCAGACGATGACCCCGCTGACCATGCCTGATACGAGCGTCCTCGGCGCCCGGATCACTCCCAACGGCGTCCGCTTCGGCCTCTGGGCCCCGCGCGCCACCGGGGTGGAGCTGGCCCTCATCGATCCGCTCAACCAGCAGCACAACATCGAGATGCGCCGCGACGAGCACGGCATCTGGACCGTGGAGGTGCCAGGCATCGGCGCCGAGCAGCATTACGGGTTCCGCGTGCACGGCCCGTGGGACCCGTCGTCGGGAAGCCGCTTCAACCCGGCCCGGCTCCTGCTGGACCCGTACGCCCGCGCCATCAGCGGTGGGGTGGACTTCCGCGGCCCCATCCTCGATCACATCCCCGGCAACCCGTTCAGCATCTCCCCGCGGGACTCGTTCGGTGCCGTCCCGCTCAGCGTCGTGGTCGCGGACAGCCCGCCCCCCAGGCCCATCGCGGCCCGCAGGCCCATGTCGGAGACCATCATCTACGAGGCGCACCTGCGCGGCTTCACCAAGCTGCACCCTCAGGTCCCCGAGCATCTCCGCGGTTCGTACCTGGCGCTCGCGGACCCCGCGGTCCTGGAGTACCTGACCGGCCTCGGGATCACCGCCGTCGAGCTGCTGCCGGTGCAGCACTTCGTGTCGGAGCCATTCGTCGCCACGAAGGGGCTGCGCAACTACTGGGGCTACAACACCCTGGGCTTCTTCGCCCCGCACGCCTACTACGCCACGCGCGGCACCGTCGGCAACCAGGTGGCGGACTTCAAGCAGATGGTCACCGCGCTGCACGATGCGGGCATCGAGGTGATCCTCGACGTGGTCTACAACCACACCGGCGAGGGCGGCCACGAGGGGCCCACGCTGTCGATGCGCGGCCTGGACCACGACGCCTACTACCGCCTCACCAACGACCGCCGCGACGACTACGACGTCACGGGCTGCGGCAACTCCGTCAACACCTCGCACCCCATGGTGCTGCAGCTGGTGCTGGACTCCATGCGCTACTGGGTCACCGAGATGGGCGTGGACGGCTTCCGCTTCGACCTGGCCACCACGCTGATCCGCGACGAGCAGCACCACGTGGACCACAACCACGCCTTCAAGCGCCTCGTCGAGTCGGACCCCGCGTTCGAGGGCGTGAAGATGATCGCCGAGCCGTGGGACATCGGCCCCTACGGCTACCAGGTGGGCGCCTGGGGCGCCGGCTGGTACGAGTGGAACGACCGGTTCCGCGACCACATCCGCGACTACTGGCGCGGCGCGGTCCACGGCGTGCAGGAGCTGGCCACCCGGCTGGCGGGCTCGCCCGACATCTTCGACGCGCCCGGCCGCTCGCCGCAGTCGAGCATCAACTTCGTCACCGCGCACGACGGCTTCACGCTCAGAGACCTGGTCAGCTACGACGTCAAGCACAACCTGGACAACGGCGAGGCCAACCGCGACGGCTCGGACAACAACCGCTCCTGGAACCACGGCTGGGAGGGCGAGACGGAGGACCCGGAGATCAACGCGCTCCGCCGCCGGCAGGTGCTCAACCTGATGGCCACCCAGCTTCTCGCCGCCGGCACCCCGATGATCACGGCGGGCGACGAGTTCGGGCGCACCCAGAAGGGCAACAACAACGCCTACTGCCAGGACTCCCCGCTGTCCTGGGTGGCGTGGGACATCCCGTTCGAGTGGCTCGAGGTGCAGAGCCGGATCGCCAAGCTCATCAAGCTGCGCCAGTCGCACGCGGTGCTGCGCCCAACCGACTTCGCCTACCACACCGAGATCATCAACGAGCACTCCGAGAACCTGCAGCGCGTGGACCTCACGTGGATGGACGGGCAGTTCGGCGAGATGAGCCACGACGCCTGGCACGACGGTGGCCGCCGCCTCCTGGGGATGTACGTCTCCGACGAGAAGGAGGCGTTCCTCACCTGGTTCAACTCGGGCGCGGAGCCGCATCCGTTGACCCTGCCCACTCTGCCGTGGGGCTACGGCTTCGAGATCGTGTGGCACAGCGCGGACGCCGACGAGGTGCCCGACGGCGTCCTCCCGGCCCTCGCCGAGATGACGATGCCGGCCCGGTCCGTCGTCGTGATGCGGGTCCAGGTGCCCACCAGCACCCGCGAACTGCTGGCCCTCCAGGCGGAGGCAGAACCCTCCTCCTTGGATCTGCTGTCCTGAACCGCGCAGGCGGAGCGCATGCACGGCTAGGCTGACGCACGTGAGTGTCGAGTTCCCAGCCATGTCCCTCAAGCGCATCGTCCGCACCGACGGCGGCCTCGGCCGCATCCCGGTGACCGGCGTGACCCCCGTGATCGAGTGCGGGGCCTACCCCGTCAAGGCCGTCGTCCACGAGCGGATCCTGATCCAGGCCAACGTGTTCCGCGAGGGCCACGACTCGGTCAACGCGTCCGTGATCCTGACCTCCCCCGGCGGCACGCAGCGCCGCATCGACATGAAGCAGGTCGAGCCCAAGGGCCTCGACATCTGGCAGGCGTACGTGCGCATGGCGGCCGAGGGCGACTGGACCTACCGCATCGAGGGCTGGAGCGACCCGTGGGGCACGTGGCGCCACCACGCCGAGGCCAAGCTGCCGGTCCGCGTGGACGTGGAGCTGGTCTGCCTCGAGGGCCGCGACCTCCTCACCCGCTCGGCCCAGCAGGCCGAGGCCATGCGCGTCCCGGGCGCGGCCAGCCTGCTGCGCGGGGCCGCCGAGTCGCTGACGCCCGAGGCGGACGTCGAGGAGATCCTCGAGCTCATCACCTCTGCCCCCATCACCCGCGCCATGGCGCGCTTCGGCCCCCGTGAGCTGATCTCCCCCACCGCCGAGTTCCCCATCCGCGTGGAGCGCCGGCGCGCGCTGTACTCGTCGTGGTACGAGTTCTTCCCGCGCTCCCAGGGCGCGTGGCAGGACCACGACGGCCACTGGCACTCGGGCACCTTCAACTCCTCCCACGAGCGCCTCGAGGCGGCCGCGGCCATGGGCTTCAACGTGATCTACCTGCCGCCCATCCACCCCATCGGCCAGGCCTACCGCAAGGGGCGCAACAACACCCTGAACCCCGGCCCTGAGGACCCCGGATCGCCGTGGGCCATCGGGTCGCCGGCCGGCGGCCACGACGCGATCCACCCGGACCTCGGAGACTTCGACGACTTCGACCACTTCGTCGCGAAGGCCCGCTCGCTCGGGCTCGAGATCGCGCTGGACCTGGCCCTGCAGGCCTCCCCGGACCACCCGTGGGTGGTGGAGCACCCCGAGTGGTTCTCCACCCGCCTCGACGGCACCATCGCCTACGCGGAGAACCCGCCGAAGAAGTACCAGGACATCTACCCGATCAACTTCGACAACGACCCCGTCGGCATCTACCACGAGGTCCTGCGTATCGTGCGCTTCTGGATCGACCACGGGGTCTCGATCTTCCGGGTCGACAACCCGCACACCAAGCCGGTGGAGTTCTGGGACTGGCTCATGGAGCGCGTGCACGAGACCAACCCGGAGGTCATCTTCCTGGCCGAGGCGTTCACCAGGCCCCAGATGATGGCGGCTCTGGGGAAGGTGGGGTTCCAGCAGAGCTACACCTACTTCACGTGGCGCAACGTCAAGTGGGAGCTCACCGAGTACCTCACCGAGCTCTCGCAGGAGATGGCCACCTACTACCGGCCCAACTTCTTCGTCAACACCCCGGACATCAACCCGTTCTTCCTGCAGTCCGGCAACCCGGCCGCGTTCTCGATCCGCGCCATCCTGGCCGCCACCATGTCGCCGACGTGGGGCGTCTACTCGGGCTTCGAGCTCTTCGAGCACGCCGCCCTGGCCCCCGGCAAGGAGGAGTACCTGGACTCGGAGAAGTTCGAGTACCGGCCGCGGGACTTCAACGCTCAGCCCAACCTCAACATGCTCATGGGCAAGCTCAACCAGATCCGCGAGGCGCACCCCGCGCTGCAGCAGCTCCGCGACATCCACTTCCACCACGCGCCGCACGACTCGGTGATCGTGTTCTCCAAGTCCGACGGCGACGACACGGTCCTGGTGATCTGCTCGCTGGACCCGGACAACACGGTGTCCTCCGACGTGATGCTGGACTTCGCGGCCCTCGGCGCGCACGGCGCCGAGTCCATCCGCGTCGTCGACGAGCTGACCAACGAGGAGTACGTGTGGGGTGAGCGGTCCTGGGTGCGCCTGTGGCCCGGGAAGCCCGCGCACATCTTCCACGTGGCGGCCCAGTGAGCGAGGGCGGGGCCCTCCTCCAGCAGCTCTGGGACCTGGCGCTCTCGTCGCGCTGGTTCTCCGGGCGCAGCGGGCGGCCGGTGGACGTCGAGCTCGGCCCATGGGCCGGGCCCACGCTGAGGCCGGCGGTCCTCGTCGTCGAGTTCGACGACGGGCACCGCGAGCGCTTCCACGTGCCGCTCCTCTACCGCGACGGCGCCCCCACGGACGCCTGCGACGAGGGCGGCGTGCTGCTGCGGGCCCTCCACGACGACGCCCCCGGCTTCGAGCGGTACCGCGCCGTGGCGCCGAACCTGCCGGCCCGCCGCTACGCCGGCGAGCAGTCCAACACGTCGGTGTTCTTCGGCGACGAGCTTCTGGTGAAGGTGTTCCGCCGCCTGGAGCCGGGCCGCTCGGTGGACGTCGAGCTCCACGCGGCCCTGGCCGGCTCCGGAACGGTGGCCGAGCTCTACGGGGCGTGGACGTGGGACGGCACGGACCTGGCGGTGTTCCTCGAGGCCCTCCCGGACCCCACCGACGGCTACGTCCTGGCGTGCGAGCACGCCGCGGAGGGGCGCAGCTTCACCGAACACGCCCACGCGCTCGGCGAGGCGCTGGCCACCGTGCACCGGGTCCTGGCCGAGCGGTTGGCCACCGGCACCGTCGACGGCGCGCGCCTCGCAGCAGAGTGCCGGGCGCGGTTCTCCGCCGTCGCCGACGAGGTCCCCGAGGTGGCCCGTTACCGGGACGCGGCCGAGGCCGTGTTCGCCGCCGTCGAGGACCGGAAGCTGCCCGCGCAGCGCGTGCACGGCGACTGCCACCTCGGCCAGGTGCTCCTCAGCGAGGGACGCTGGCGCTACGTCGACTTCGAGGGCGAGCCGCTCAAGTCCATGGCCGAGCGGCGGCTCCCGGACTCGCCGCTGCGCGACGTCGCCGGGATGCTGCGCTCCTTCGCCTACGCGCAGGCTGCCGGCGGCGCCTCGGACGAGTGGCTCCAGCAGTGCAGGGACGCGTTCCTCAAGGGCTACGGTCTCGACGCGGAGGCGGGTGATCCTGTGCTGACCGCATACGAGACCGACAAGGCCGGATACGAGGCCGTCTACGAGGCCCGCTTCCGCCCCCACCTGCTCCAGGTGCCGCTGCACTACCTGGACTCGCTGATAACGATCGCATAACCCCGGCTGCGGAATCCCCGCAGTGCGTCGTCCGTCCCCCCGTGACGGCGCCCGGCACGCTAGATTGTCGCGCAGAAGACAACGCTTCGAAGGAGTCAGGAAATGGCGCACGACCGCTTCGGTGGATTGACCGGTTGGGACTTCGAAGGGTTCCACGGTGGTGGAGACACCGAATTGTGGAAGCGCCTCGGCAGCGAGGTGGTGACCGTCGAGGACGACGAGCGCGGCTCCGTCACCGGCGTGCGCTTCGCCCTCTGGGCGCCCAACGCCAAGTCTGTCTCCATCATCGGAGACTTCAACTGGTGGACCGGAGACCCCATGGAGCTGATCCCCGGCTCCGGCGTGTGGGGAGCGTTCATCGAGGGCCTCGACGAGGGCACGCTGTACAAGTTCCGCATCGAGACCCAGGACGGCTCCTGGATCGAGAAGGTGGATCCGATGGCGAAGTTCAGCGAGCAGGCTCCGGCCAACGCCTCGATCGTCTACCGGTCCCGCTACGTCTGGTCGGACGACGAGTGGATCGCCAAGCGCCGCGCCTCCCAGGCCCACGCCGAGCCCATGAGCGTCTACGAGGTGCACTTGGGCGGCTGGCGCAAGGGCAAGAGCTACCTGGACCTGGCCGAGGAACTGGTCTCCTACGTGAAGTGGCAGGGCTACACCCACGTGGAGTTCATGCCCGTGTCGGAGCACCCGTTCGAGCCCAGCTGGGGCTACCAGGTCTCCGGCTACTTCTCCCCCACGTCCAGGTTCGGGAAGCCCGATGACCTGCGCTACCTGATCGACCGCCTGCACCAGGCCGGCATCGGCGTGATCATGGACTGGGTGCCCGGCCACTTCCCCAAGGACGACTGGGCGCTGGGCCGCTTCGACGGCACCGCCCTGTACGAGCACGCGGACCCGCGCCAGGGCGAGCACCAGGACTGGGGCACCTACATCTTCAACTACGGCCGCAACGAGGTGAAGAGCTTCCTCGTGTCGAACGCGCTGTACTGGATCCAGGAGTTCCACATCGACGGCCTCCGGGTGGACGCCGTCGCCTCCATGCTCTACCTCGACTACTCGCGCGAGGAGGGCCAGTGGGTGCCCAACCAGTACGGCGGCCGCGAGAACCTCGAGGCGATCGACTTCCTGCGCTACTGCAACCGGCACCTGTACGAGCGTGAGCCCGGCGTGCTCATGATCGCCGAGGAGTCCACCAGCTTCGGCGGCGTCACCAAGCCCGTCCACGAGGGCGGCCTCGGCTTCGGCTTCAAGTGGAACATGGGCTGGATGAACGACACGCTGCGCTACCTGCAGCTGGACCCGGTCTACCGCCAGTACGAGCACAACCTGCTCACGTTCGCCATGGTCTACGCCTACTCGGAGAACTTCGTGCTGCCCATCAGCCACGACGAGGTGGTCCACGGCAAGGGCTCCATGATCAACAAGGTCCCCCAGGACGACTGGCGCAAGTTCGCCACCCTGCGCGCCTACTACTCGTTCATGTGGAGCTTCCCCGGCAAGCAGCTGATCTTCATGGGCTGCGAGTTCGGTCAGCGGCCGGAGTTCAACGAGTCTGTGTCCCTGGAGTGGTGGGTCAGCGAGCTGTGGGGCCACGGCGGCCTGCAGCGCCTCTTCCGCGACCTCAACAACCTGTACAAGAGCAACCGCCCGCTGTACGAGCTGGACAACTCGCCCAAGGGCTTCAGCTGGATCAACGCCGACGACGCCGGCCACAACGCCATCTCGTGGGTCCGCCACGACGAGGACTACAACCACATCGCGTGCGTGACCAACTTCTCCCCCGAGCCGCTGCGGGACTATGAGATCGGCCTTCCGGCGGCCGGCCCGTGGGAGGAGATCCTCAACACGGACTCCCCCATCTACGACGGCTCCGGCGAGTTCGGCAACCTCGGAGAGGTCACCGCGCACGAGGAGCCCTGGGGCCACTTCCCGGCGCGCGCCCGCGTGACGGTGCCCCCGCTCGGCTCCATCTGGCTGCGCCGCCTGGCGGACTGACCCCGCACCCGGGTCGTCCGTCGCCCCGCCCACCGGGTACGGTCGTGCCCGTGAGCGACTTCAAGGTGTCCGTGGACATCGCCGGCGGCATCGGCACCCTGCGCTGGGAGGAGCAGGAGGTCGAGATCGACACGCTGCAACGCGCGCTGTCGCTGGCGTCCGACGACGCGATCCTCGCCCACGACCTGCGTCGGCTCCAGGTCGAGCTGCCCGAGTGGGACACCGCGGCGAGGGTCGCGGTGCACCGCTGCGGCTTCCGGCTGGAGGGTCGGCTGCGCTCCGCCGCCGAGCCGGAGCCGGGCGTCTTCCGCGACATCCTGATCTACTCGCGCCTCGCCGTCGACACCGTCTACGGGCCCAGCGGGTTCTCGGGAGTGCTTGACTCCATCCTGCCCACCAAGCGCGTCATCGCGCACGCGCTGTTCCTCGACGAGGAGGGCCGGGTGCTGCTGCTCGAGACCTCCTACAAGGAGGACTGGGAGCTCCCCGGTGGTGTCGTGGAGCGGCTCGAGTCCCCGCGCGACGGCGGGCAGCGCGAGACCCTGGAGGAGCTGGGCATCGAGGTGGAGTTCGGGCAGCCGCTGCTCGTCGACTGGATGCCGCCCTACCTCGGCTGGTCGGACGCGGTGGAGTTCATCTTCGACGGCGGCGTGCTCCCGCCTGAGGTCGCGGCTGAGCTCGGCACCGACGACCGGGAGATCCGCGCCATCCACTGGGTCGAGCCCGACGACGTCCCCACCTACGTGACAGCGCTGTCGGCCAGGCGGATCGCGCTCATGCTGAGCGGCTACCGCGGCATGACCGAGAACGGCTACCCGGTCTCCTGAGACCCGCCCGCCATCCGGGCCGGGGAGGGGGACACAATGGGGATATGGCCGACGCTGCACGCGACGTGACCCTCCTCCCCTCCGGCGACGTGGCCCTGGCGCTCGGGGTGGACCCCGCGGTGGGGCTCACCGAGTCCGAGGTGACCGCCAGGCGTGAGGTGCATGGGCCCAACGAGCTGCGCTCCACCCCGCCTGAGCCCGCCTGGCGACGGCTGCTTCGCCAGTTCGCGGACCCGCTCATCTACCTCCTCCTCGCCGCGATCGTGATCTCGGTGGTCGCCTGGGCCGTCGAGGGAGGCTCGGGCGTACCCGTCGACGCCATCGTCATCGCCCTCATCGTGGTGGCCAACGCCGTCATCGGGTTCGTCCAGGAGAACCGGGCCGAGCGCGCCGTGGCGGCGTTGGCCGGCCTCACCGCCACCCGGTCGACGGTCCTGCGCGACGGGCTGCTCACCACCGTCGCGTCCGCCGAGCTCGTCCCCGGCGACATGCTCGTGCTCGCTGAGGGCGACGCCGTCGGCGCGGACGCCCGCCTGGTCACCGCCTCGGCGCTGCGGGTCCAGGAGGCGTCGCTGACCGGGGAGTCCGAGGCGGCGGGCAAGTCGCCCGGCCCGCTGCCCGAGCCGGCACCGCTGGCGGAGCGCAGCAACATGGTCTTCAAGGGCACCGCCGTGGCCCGCGGGGTGGGGCGCGCCGTGGTGACCGCCACCGGGATGCGCACCGAGATGGGCCGCATCGCGACGCTGCTGGACGAGACCGAGTCCGAGCCCAGCCCGCTGCAGCGCGAGATCGCCCGGATCTCCAGGACTCTGGGGATCCTCGTGATGGCGATCGCGGTCGTCGTCATGGCCACCACGGCTCTTCTCACCCGGGTCGACAGCCTGGATGAGGCCGTCGACATCCTGCTGATGGGCGTGTCTCTGGCCGTCGCCGCCGTCCCCGAGGGGCTGCCGGCCATCCTTTCACTGGTCCTGGCCATCGGCGTCCAGGCGCTGGCGCGCCGTAACGCGGTCATGAAGGACCTGCACTCGGTGGAGACCCTCGGCTCGGTGTCCGTGATCTGCTCGGACAAGACCGGCACCCTCACCCGCAACGAGATGACGCTGCGCGAGGTGGTCACGGCCTCCGGCCGGATCAGGCTCGGGGGGACCGGGTACGCGCCCGTGGGCGAGGTGACGATCGACGGCGACGTGGACCGCACCCTCGACGAGGCGCGGCTCGCGCTCGTGGCCGGGTCCGTGGCCAACGACGCGCAACTCGCCGAGGTCGACGGCGCCTGGCAGATCCAGGGCGACCCGACGGAGGCCGCATTCCTGGTGGCGGCCAGGAAGCTCGACGGCGCACCCGAGCTGGCCGCGGCCCACGACCGCGCCTCCCAGGTGCCGTTCACGTCAGAACGCCGGATGATGTCGGTGCTGAGCGAGCACCCGGACCTGGGCCACGTCGTGCACGCCAAGGGCGCCCCCGACGTGCTGCTGGAGCTCTGCGCAACGGAGCAGGTGGGCGGTGCCGCCGTCCCCCTCACGCGGGCCCGCCGCGGGCAGATCCTGCGCGTCACCGACGACCTGAGCGCCCAGGGCTACCGCACGCTCGGCGTGGCCTGGCGCCCCGCGGCGGCCCACGAGCGGGAGGGGTTCGGCGAGCCGTCGGAGCGCGACCTCACGTTCGGCGGGATCGTCGCCCTGCTCGACCCCCCTCGGGAGGAGGCCGCGACCGCGATCGCCGAGGCCCACCGTGCCGGGATCCGCACCGTGATGATCACCGGGGACCACCCGGTCACCGCCGCGCGGATCGCGGCCGATCTGGGCATCACCGGCGACGGGGGCACCGTCGTCACCGGCGTCCAGCTCGACCGGGCTGACGACGCCGTCCTCGCCGAGATCTCCCGCACGGCGTCGGTGTACGCACGGGTGGCCCCGGAGCACAAGCTCCGCATCGTCGACGCGCTCCAGGCGGACCGCCAGGTGGTGGCGATGACCGGCGACGGCGTCAACGACGCGCCGGCGCTGAAGTCCGCAGATATCGGGGTGGCGATGGGCATCACCGGCACGGAGGTGACCAAGGAGGCCGGGGCGATGATCCTCGGCGACGACAACTACGCCACGATCGTTGCCGCCGTCCGCCAGGGCCGGGTGATCTTCGACAACATCCGCAAGTTCATGCGCTACCTGCTCAGCTCCAACATGGGCGAGATCGCCACGGTCTTCCTCGGCGTGACGCTGGGCGGCGCGATCGGGCTGGCGGACCCGGCGAGCCCGGGCACCGCCGTCGTGCCGCTCCTGGCCACGCAGATCCTCTGGATCAACCTCGTCACGGACTCCGGCCCCGCCCTCGCGATGGGGGTGGACCCCGAGATCGACGACGTGATGGCCAGGCCGCCGCGCCGCTTCGACGACCGGATCATCGACAGGCACATGTGGCAGCGCATCCTCGTGATCGGGGCGCTCATGGGCCTGCTGAGCCTCGTCGCCTACGACCTCACCCTGCCCGGCGGGCTCATCGGCGGGCTGGAGCACCTGGCGGCCGACGGCGAGGAGCTGGCCCTGGCCCGCACCACGGTGTTCACCGCGCTGGTGGTCATGCAGCTGGCCAACGCGCTCAACAGCCGGTCGGACTCGGCGAGCGTCGCGAACCACCTCTTCACCAACCGGTGGCTGTGGATCTCGCTGGCCGGCGCCCTGCTGGCGCAGGTGGCGGTGGTGTACCTGCCGGTGCTGCAGCGCGCCTTCGGCACCGCCCCGCTGGGGTGGCAGCAGTGGGGCGTGGCACTGGGCGCGGGAGCCGTCGTCATCGCCGTCGAGGAGGCCGTCAAGGGGGTGCGGAGGGCCCGCCGATGATCGACTCGTGCGGCGCCTCCCCATAGTCTGGGGGTGTGTCAGCCTCTCCAGTGTCCACGTACCGACTCCAACTGAACGCCTCGTTCACGTTCCAGGACGCCGTGGCGCAGGTGCCCTACCTGGCCTCGTTGGGCGTGAGCCACCTGTTCTGCTCCCCCATCCTCCAGGCCGCGCCCGGCTCGGCGCACGGCTACGACGTGGTGGACCACGGCACCGTCTCGGCCGAGTGCGGGGGCGAGGACGGGTTCCGCCGGCTCGCCGAGGCGGCCCGTGAGCACGGGCTGGGCATCGTCGTGGACGTGGTCCCCAACCACATGGCGGTGCCCACTCCACTGTGGCTCAACCGCGCGCTCTGGGACGTCCTGAGGTCCGGGCCCGAGTCCGAGTTCGCGGGCTGGTTCGACATCGACCTCACCCGCTCCCGGGCCATCCTCATGCCGGTCCTCGGCCGCCGCATCGGCGACGAGCTGGCCGACTCCGCCATCGCCGTGGTGGAGCGCGACATCGACGGCCGCCCGGAGCGCGTCGTCGCCTACCACGACCACGTGTTCCCCATCCGCCCGGGCACGGAGGACCTGCCCCTCGACGAGCTGCTGGACCAGCAGTGGTACCGGCTGGCCTACTGGAAGGTGGGCAACGAGGAGCTGAACTACCGCCGGTTCTTCGACGTGGACACCCTGGCCGCGATCCGGGTCGAGGACCAGTCGGTGTTCGATGCCAGCCACGCGCTCCTGCTGCGCCTGTTCGACGAGGGCCTCATCCAGGGGTTCCGCATCGACCACCCCGACGGCCTGGCCACCCCACGCGGGTACCTGCAGAAGCTGCATCGCGCCACGGGCGGCTGCTGGGTGGTGGTGGAGAAGATCCTGGAGCCCCACGAGACCCTGCCCGTGGGCTCACGCTGCTCTGGCACCACCGGCTACGACGCGCTGCTGCGGGTGACCGGCCTGTTCCACGACCCGGCGGAGCTGCCGCGCCTGAACGAGCTGTGGGAGCGGGTGGCCGGCGGCGAGGGATGGTTCGGCGCCGCGCTCCTCAAGGCCAAGGAGGAGGTGGTGCGCTCCATGCTGTTCGCCGAGGTGAACAGGCTGGTCTCGATCGCCGTGGCGATCTGCGAGTCCGACGTGACGCTGCGCGACCACACCCGCCGCGAGCTCGGCCGCGCCATCCGTGCGCTGCTGGTCAACATGGACCGGTACCGCGCCTACGTGGAGCCGGGGCTCCCGGCGCCGGTCGAGGAGCGCGCCGTGATCGTCGAGGCCGCAGACCGGGCGCGCCCGGACCTGGCCGAGGACGAGCAGGCCACCCTGGACCTCATCGTCGCCCTGGCCTGCGGCGACACCCGTCCCGGCGAGCCCGGCGGCGCCGAGGACCTGCCCGCCGTGGGGTCCGTCGCGGTCACCACCGAGCTGCCGCACGCGGCTCCGGGCGTCGCGGAGCTGCGGGCCGAGTTCATGATCCGCTTCGCCCAGACCTGCGGCCCGGTGATGGCCAAGTCCAAGGAGGACACGGCCTTCTACCGGTGGAACCGCTTCGTGGGGGTCAACGAGGTGGGCAGCGAGCCCACCCTGGTGGGGGTGTCGGTCGACGGGTTCCACAGCTTCTGCGAGCAGACCAACCAGGCCTGGCCCGCCACCATGACCACCCTGTCCACCCACGACACCAAGCGCTCCGAGGACGTCCGGGCCCGCCTCGCGGCCCTGCTCGAGCACGCCAAGGAGTGGGAGGCCTGCGTCGCGGAGCTCCGCGCCGCCACCGACCACGACCGCGCGGGCGTCGACGGCGCCACCGAACTCCTGGTGTGGCAGACGCTCGCCGCCACGTGGCGCCTCCCCGGCACGGCCGCCGGGGCCGCGCCCATCACCGCCGACCGCCTCGAGGGGTACCTCACCAAGGCCATGCGGGAGGCGAAGGCGCACACCACGTGGTCCGCCCCGGACCAGGCCTACGAGGCGGCCGTGCAGGCGCTGGCCGGCGCCGCGCTGACGAACGAGCGCTGCGCCGCGGCGCTGGACGACTTCACCGCCGCCGTCGCGGACTCGGTGCGGTGCATCGTGCTGGGCACCAAGCTGCTCCAGCTCGCGATGCCGGGCGTGCCGGACGTGTACCAGGGCTGCGAGATCGTGGACCTGTCCCTGGTGGACCCCGACAACCGCAGGCCGGTCGACTTCGCCGCGCGGGCGGACCTGCTGGCCGCCGTCGACGCGTCGCGGCAGCAGAGCCTCGACGCCGAGAAGCTGCTGGTCACCAGCCGGGCGCTGCGGGTGCGGCGCGAGCACCCCGACGCGTTCCGGGGCGAGTCCGCCACGTACGCGCCGGTGCCGAGCACCAGCGGCCACGCCGTCGCGTTCGCCCGCGGCGTGCGCGACAGCGGGGTCACCGCCGTTGCCGTGGCCACCCGGCTCCCCTCCCTGCTCGCCGAACGCGGCGGCTGGGGGGAACATCAGGTGATCCTGCCCGAGCTGCCGCTCGTCGACGTGCTGACCGGGCAGGAGTTCGACGGCGGCGCCACGCCCCTGGCGGAGGTCCTGGCCACGCTCCCCGTCGCCCTCCTGGTGGCCCGGTGAGGCCGGCCGTCTGGGCGCCCAGGGCGCATGAGGTCGCGCTCGTCACCGGCGGCCGCGACCTCCCCATGCGCCCGAACGGCGGCGGCTGGTTCGAGGCAGACGCGGAGCTGCTCCCCGGGGACCGCTACGCCTTCCGGCTCGACGGCGGGGAGCCCCTGCCGGATCCCCGGGCGCTGTCCCTCCCCGAGGGCGTGCACGCCCCGGCGGCCGTCGTGGACCCATCGCTCCTCGCCCGAGGGACCGGCTGGCAGGGGGTCCGGCTGCGCGGCGCGGTCCTCTACGAGCTGCACGTGGGCACCTTCACCGACGCGGGCACCTTCGACGCGGCCATCGACCGGCTCGACCATCTGGTGGGGCTCGGCGTGGAGGCCGTGGAGCTGATGCCGGTGGCCGCCTTCCCCGGTGACCGCGGATGGGGCTACGACGGCGTGGCCCTCTACTGCGCGCAGGAGTCCTACGGGGGCCTGGCCGGCCTGGTCAGGCTCGTCGACGCCTGCCACGCGCGGGGCCTGGGGGTGCTCATCGACGCCGTGCACAACCACCTCGGCCCGGAGGGCAACTACCTCAGCCGCTTCGGCCCCTACTTCACCGACCGGCACACCACCCCCTGGGGGGATGCGGTCAACCTCGACGGGCCCGGCAGCGGGGAGGTTCGTCGGTTCCTCGTCGGATCGGCGCGCCACTGGCTGGTCGACGTCGGGGTGGACGGGCTGCGGCTCGACGCCGTGCACGCCCTGCGCGATCACTCCGACGGGCCGCACTTCCTCGCCGAACTCGCCCAGGAGGTGGAGCGGTGGTCCGGCGAGGTGGGCAGGCCGCTGACGCTGATCGCCGAGTCGGACCTCAACCAGCCGTGCATGATCTCCCCCGTCGGCTCGGAGCCCGACGCCATGGGCATGCACGCCCAGTGGGCCGACGACGTCCACCACGCGCTGCACAGCTTCATTTCCCGCGAGACCCAGGGCTACTACGTGGACTTCGGCTCGCCGGAGGTCCTGGCGAAGGCGCTGACCAGGGTGTTCGTGCACGACGGCGGCCTGTCCACCTACCGCGACACCACCTGGGGCGCGCCGGTGGATCCGGGCAGCCCCCACTACGACGGGCACTCGTTCGTGGCGTTCCTGCAGAACCACGACCAGGTGGGCAACCGGGCGCTCGGGGACCGGTTCGCCGCGCACGCCTCCCCCGACCTCCAGGCTGCGGCCGCGGCCCTCTACCTGCTCGGCCCCTTCACGCCCCTGCTGTTCATGGGCGAGGAGTGGGCCGCCTCCACGCCGTTCCCCTACTTCAGCCACCTCGGCCCTGACCTCGGCCCGTTCGTCACGCAGGGCCGGGCCAGGGAGTTCGCCGCCACCGGCTGGAGCAGCCCCACCCCTGACCCGCAGGCGGTCGAGACCTGGCGTTCGGCGGTCCTGCGCTGGGAGGAGCTGCGCGAGGCGCCCCACGCGCGCATGCTCTCCTGGTACCGGCGCCTCCTCGGGTTGCGGCGCGGCGTCGCGGACCTGGGCTCCCCGGACCTGGGCGCCACCCGGGTCGAGGTGGTCGACGTGGACACCGTCGTGATGACCCGCGGCGAGGTCCGGGTGGCCGCGACCCGCGGCCACGGCTCCGAGGTGCGCCTGCCCGGGACCGTGCTCGCCCAGTGGGACCCGGCCGAGGAGCTGGGCGGGGGCCGCTACCGCTTGACCGGGCCGGGCGCACTGGTGGTGCGCGGTTGAACCGGCCGGGGTGTGCGGCAAAGATGGGCGCATGACTCAAGCGAACTTCTCGCGCCCCGGCGCCGTCGACCTCTCCTCACTCTCCCAGCCCGCCGCGCAGGCCGGCGGCGGCTACGTGATGGCGCTGACCGAGGCCGACTTCCAGGAGCTGGCCGCGAAGTCCGCCCAGCACCCGGTGATCCTGGAGTTCCACTCCCCCCGCGACCCGAACGGCGCTGCTGTCTCCGCGGCCCTCGCGGACCTCGTCAACGCGGCCGGCGGCCGCTTCCTGCTCGGCCGGGTGGACGTGGACGCCGAGCCGCGCCTCGCCCAGGCGCTCCAGATCCAGGCCGTGCCCACCGTCGTGGCCGTGATCGGCGGGCAGATGGCGCCGCTGTTCCAGGGCACGAAGAGCCGCGAGGAGATCGCCGCCGTGCTGGACCAGATCGCGCAGCTCGCGGTGGCCAACGGGATGACGGGCCGCGCCCAGCCCGTCTCCGGTGCCCCGTCCCCCGACGGCGCCCCCGAGCCCGCCGTCAACCCGCGCTTCGCCAAGGCGGACGCCGCGCTGGAGGCCGGGGACTTCGCGGCCGCCGTGCGCGAGTTCGACGCACTCCTCAAGGAGACCCCCGGCGATGCCGAGGTCCTGGCGGGGCGTGCCCAGTCGGCGCTGCTGGAGCGCAGCGCAACCTTCCAGCCCGAGCTGATCGTGCAGCGCGCGTCCGCTATGCCCGACGACCTGCCGGCTCAGCTGGACGCCGCGGACCTCGAGATCATCGGCGGGCTCCCCGACGAGGCGTTCGACCGGCTGCTGGGCCTCGCGGCCCAGTCCGGCCCCGAGGACCGCGACACCATCCGCGTGCGCCTCCTGGAGCTGTTCGAGGTGGTGGGCCGGGCGGAGCCCGCGGTCCTCAAGGCCCGCCGGCGGCTGGCCAGCGTCCTGTTCTGACGACGGCTCAGCGCCAATCCACCCCCGGGGAGCGGTGGTACCGCCAGCCGCGCGCCTGCCAGTCCTCGGCCATGGACGGGAGCCGGGCCGCGAAGGACGGCCAGTCCAGCGCCCCGGTGCGCGCGATCTCTCCGACCGCCGCCAGCCTCGGCAGCAGCATGTAGGACACCTGGTCGAACGTCTCCAGCGTCTCGGTCCACAGGGTGGCCTCGATCCCCGCGATGGCGGCCGGGTCGAGGCCCTCGATGAGGGCGTGCGGGTCCAGGGCTGCCGTCCGGACCAGCTCCGTGGTCCCCATCCACGACAACCCGAGGTCGTGCGACTCGTCGTACTTCATGTCCAGGTAGACGCTGGAGGCCGGCGAGAGGATCACCTTGACCCCGCGCTGCGCTGCGGCCACGACGGGGGCGGTGGCCAGGCGCGGATCCCACACCTGCACGTACTCGCCCTCGCGCAGGTGGGCGGCCGCCTCCTGCCAGGCGATGACGGTGCCGCCCGCGTCGCGGACCGCCGCGACGATCAGGTCGAGCAGCTCCCCGTACTCCGCAGCGTCGGTGGCGTGGGACTCGTCCCCGCCCACGTGCACGAGCCCGTCGGAGATGTCGACCAGGTAGCGGTAGACGTCGCGGATGAACCGCTGCGTGTCCGGGGCGGCGAGCCTCAGGGACGAGAAGCCCACCTCGATGCCGTGGTACTCGGCCGGGCGCACGCCGTCGGGGTTCAGGCCCTCGACGGCGTGCAGCGCCGCGTTCGAGTGCCCCGGCAGGTCGACCTCGGGGATCAGCAGCAGCCCGCGCTCCGTCGCGGCCGCGCGCAGGCGGTCCCAGTCGGCCCGCGTGTAGTAACCGCCGGGTCCGCCTCCCACGCCCGAGCCCGACGACCGCTCCACCAGCTCGGGCCAGCCCGGGATGTCGAGGCGCCACCCCTGGTCGTCGCTGAGGTGGAGGTGCATTCGGTTGAGGCCGGCGCTCTGGGCGATGTCCATCACCCGGATCACGTCCTCGACCGGGAAGAAGTGGCGCACCACGTCGAGCGAGAGCCCGCGCCATCCGTAGCCCGCCTGCTCTGCTGCCTCTACTGCGGTCACGTGTTCGTCCTTCCATCGGGCTTGCATCTTGATAGTTAGTAAACCATACTATTCAACGTGCGACTGAGAACCTTCCAACGGGGCGAGCTCTCCCTCCCCACCCATGTGCGCGACTTCAACCGCGCCGCCGTGCTGCAACGGCTGTTCCGGGGTGGGCCCATGTCACGCGCCGACCTCGCCCGCCAGATCGGGCTCACGAAGGTGACCGTCTCGGCCCTCATCGCCGGGCTGGCCGAGGAGGGGGTCGTCCGCGAGCTGGGGCCCGACAGCCGCCCCGGCACGCCCGGCAAGCGCGGCACGCTCGTCGCGCTCTGCGAGGACCAGCGCCGCATCGTCGCGGTCGACCTCACTCGCGACGGGCACCTGTCCGGGGCCACCATGACGCTGACCGGCGAGTCGATGGACCACAGCCGGCTCGACGACCTGCTTCCTTTGGGGGACGAGGGCGTCGACGAGCTCACCCGGTTCTGCCGCACGCTCATCGAGCTCTCCCAGGTGCCCGTGCTCGGTGTGGGCGTCTCCACCCCCGGCGTGGTCACCGGCGACGGCACCATCCTGCGCGCGCCGAAGCGCGAATGGTTCGGCCTGGACCTCCAGGGCCTGCTGGCCGAGCGGCTGGGCCTTCCCGTCACCGTCGCCAACGACGCCAACTGCGCCGCGCTCGGGGAGTTCGCCTTCGGCGAGACCGACGGCGATTCGGTGCTGTCCATCCTGTTGGGCGACGGCATCGGCGCGGGCCTGGTGGTGGCCGGCTCGCTGGTCCACGGCTCCACCAGCGCGGCCGGTGAGATCGCGCACATCACCGCCACCACCGCCGGCGACGGCGCGCCGTGGGGCGAGCCGCCCGCGTGCGTGTGCGGCAGGCGCGGCTGCCTGGAGACTCTGCTGAGCGAGCCCCTGTTGCGCGCGGCCATCGCCGGCCTCTCCCCCGCTGAGCGCACCGCCTGGCTGACCGCCGTCGGGGAGCGCCTCGGCGCGGTCCTCGCGCCCATCGCCGCGCTGCTGGACCTGTCGGACATCGTCATCGCCGGCCCCGAGGACCTCCTCGCCGGCCCGGTCGTCGACGCGGCCCGCGAGGCCCTGACCGCCAGGATCTGGCCCGCGATGAACCACGTGCCCACCCTCGGGCTCTCCCGCCTCGAGGACCGCGCGCCGCTCGTCGGCGCGGGGGTCCTCGTCCTGTCGAGCACGCTCGGCATCCCCTGACCCCCTGACCGTCATCGATCCACAGTTCACGAAAGGAACACCCACGATGAGACTCATGGCCTCCGCCGTCGCGGCCTCGCTCGCCCTCGGGCTCGCGGCCTGCACGGCCACCCCCACGGACACGGGCAGCGCCGCCCCCACCACGTCCGCCACCGGCTCGGCCGCCCCCGAGGGCGCCGAGATCACCCTCTGGGTGGCCGGCGCAGACACCCCCGAGGCGCTGCGCGAGTACCTGGTCACCACGTTCGCCGAGGAGAACCCCGGCTCCACGCTGCGCATCGAGGAGCAGGCGTGGCCGGACCTGGTGACCAAGCTCACCACCGCGCTGCCCGACCCGGCCAACACGCCCGACGTGGTGGAGCTCGGCAACACTCAGGCGCCCACCTTCACCACCGTCGGGGCCTTCCTCGACCTCACCGACATGTACGACGAGCTCGGCGGCGACGACCTGCTGCAGTCCTTCGTCGAGGTGGGCACCGTGGACGACAAGGTCTACGCCCTCCCCTACTACTTCGGCTCCCGCTACATGTTCTACCGCCCCGACATCTGGGCCGCGAACAACGTCGAGGTGCCCACCACGCTGGCCGAGTTCAGCGAAGCCGCCAAGGCGCTCACCACCGACACCATGAGCGGGTTCGCCATGGGCGGCCAGGACTGGCGCAACGGCATCTCCTGGGTGTTCGCCAACGGCGGCGAGCTCGCCACCGTCGACGGCACCACGTGGACCTCGACCCTCACCGACCCCAAGACCATCGCCGGGCTCGAGATGTGGCAGGACCTGACGCAGGGCGCCTCCAACCTGCCCGCCACCGAGCGTGACGTGGCCTACTGGGACTTCCTCAACGACGGAGCCGACGGCGCCGCCCCCGCCGCCGCGACCATCATGGCCCCGGGATGGGCCCGCTGGTCCATCGGTGAGCTCACCACCAACGACGCCGGCGACGAGGTGCGCGACGGCATGGCAGACGCCGCCAAGTACGACATCTTCGCCCTCCCCGGCGTCGACGGCGGCATCGCCCCGGTCTTCGCCGGCGGCTCCAACCTCGCCGTCTCCGCGCAGTCGCAGAATCCCGAGCTGGCCAAGGCGCTCCTGCGCATCATCTACTCCGAGGAGTACCAGCGCATGCTCGGCGAGAACGGCCTCGGCCCGGCCAACACGCAGTTCACCGACTCGCTGGGCGACGACAAGTTCGCCACCACCATGATCGAGACGGCCGAGAACTCGAAGCTCACCCCCGCCGCGCCGGGCTGGGCCGCGATCGAGGGCGCCTTCGTCTACGAGGAGCTGTTCCAGAAGATCGCCGAGGGTGGTGACGTCGCCGCGCTCGCCGCCGAGTACGACGAGATCCTCACCCCGATGCTGAACGGCCAGAGCTGACCATCCACCGTGGGGTGTCCGGGGAGACCCGGGCACCCCACCGACCGGACACCACCATGACGACCCTCCCTCCGCACCGGAAGGCACCGCCGCCCCGGGTCCCCTATCTCCTTCTCCTCCCCAGCGTCGTCGTCCTGGCGGCCGCGCTGGGCTACCCCATCGGCTGGCAGATCGTCACCTCGATGCAGGAGTACGGCCTCGCCCAGCAGTTCGGGCAGCCGCCGCGCTTCGTCGGCCTCGACAACTTCGTCGCGGTCTTCAGCCAGGACCGGCTCTGGGCCGTCGTGCTGCGCTCGGTGGCCTTCTGCCTGGTCAACGCGTTCGTCACCGTCGCCGTCGGTCTGGGCTTCGCCCTGCTCATGCGGGCCGTGCCCGCCGCTGTCCGCGTCGTCATCCAGATCAGCCTCCTGCTCGCCTGGGCCATGCCCATGGTGGCCGCCGTCACGGTGTTCCGATGGCTGTTCGACTACCGCAGCGGCGTGGTCAACTGGCTGCTCACCAGCATCGGCTTCGAGCAGTTCGCGTCCTACGCCTGGCTGTCCCAGCCCTCGACGTTCTTCCTCGTCGCCTCCACGATCATCATCTGGATGAGCGTGCCGTTCGTCGCGCTGTCGCTGTACGCCGGCCTCACCCAGGTGTCCACCGAGGTCATCGAGGCCGCCCAGATCGACGGCGCGTCCTCGCGCCAGATCGTCGGCCACATCCTGCTCCCCATGGTGCGGCCGGTCCTGTCGATCGTGCTGCTGCTGCAGATCATCTGGGACCTGCGGGTGTTCGCCCAGATCCGGCTCCTGCAGGACGCCGGCGCCCCCGTCGCCGAGACCAACCTGCTCGGCAACTTCATCTACGAGCTCGGCGTGGCGCGGCAGGACTTCGGCGCCGCGTCGGCGGTCTCGCTGTTCGTGCTGGCGCTCACCGTCGTGCTCAGCTGGCCCTACGTCCGCTCACTCCTGAAGGAGGACGCCGCATGAGGCGCTCCGTCGTCGCCAAGGCCGGCTGGTCGCTCGTCGGCGTCCTGGTGGCCGCCCTCTGGGTGTTCCCCGTGTACTGGATGGCGCTGTCCGCGATCACGCCCAACGCCCGGCTCCGCCAGATCCCGCCCAACTTCCTGCCCACCGACGCCACGTGGTCCAACCTCACCAGCGTCCTGCAGGACCCGGGCTTCGCCTCGGCGCTGAGGATGAGCCTGGCCATCACCAGCCTCACCGTGCTGTTCGTCCTGGCGTTCGCGTTCCTGGGGGCGCTGGCCATCTCCCGGTTCCGGTTCCGCGGGAGGAAGTCGTTCCTGCTGGCCGTGCTGTTCATCCAGATGCTGCCCGCCGAGGGGCTCTTCATCGCCCAGTACAAGATGCTCTCGGGCATCGGCGGCTCGGTGCCGGCGCTGGGGCTGAACTCACTGCTCGGCGTCACGCTGCTCTACACCGCGGCGGTCATCCCGTTCACGGTCTGGATGCTGCGCGGGTTCGTGGCCGGGGTCCCGGTGGAGTTGGAGGAGGCCGCCATGGTCGACGGCCTCTCGAGGACGCAGGCGTTCCTGCGGATCACGTTCCCCCTCCTTGCCCCGGGCCTGGTGGCCTCAGGCGTCTACGCGTTCCTGCAGGCCTGGAACGAGTTCACCGTGGCCCTGGTGGTGCTGCCCGACTCCGCGGCGCAGACCCTCCCCCTGTGGCTGCGGGGCTACCTCAACGCGTCGGTCAACCGCGGGGTGGACTGGGCCCAGGTGATGGCCGCGTCGTCGGTGATCGCCGTGCCGGTCATCGTGTTCTTCCTGCTCGTCCAGTCCCGCATGACGTCGGGGCTGGTCTCGGGGGCCGTCAAGGGGTGATCGTCCGGGGGGTCTGGAGGCAACCTGATGCAACCGGGCCCCCAGGATGGAAGGATGAGGCCATGGCACACGAGCGCGCAGGGCTGCCGGCCCAGGAATCCGATCTCATCAACGTCGACGAACTTCTCGCCGCCTACTACGACCGAACCCCGGACCCGTCGGACCCGGACCAGATGGTGGTGTTCGGCACCTCGGGCCACCGCGGCTCCTCCCTGGACACCGCGTTCCAGGACCTGCACATCGCGGCCACCACCCAGGCCATCGTCGAGTACCGCGCCGCGCAGGGCACCACGGGGCCGCTGTTCATCGGCAAGGACACCCACGCCCTGTCGCTGCCGGCGTGGAAGACCGCCATCGAGGTGCTGAGCGCCAACGGCGTCGAGATCTGCGCCGAGCGCGAGGACGAGTACACCCCCACGCCGGCCGTGTCGCGGGCCATCATCCGCTACAACCGCCTGCACACGGCGCTGGCCGACGGCATCGTCGTCACCCCGTCACACAATCCGCCCCGCGACGGCGGCTTCAAGTACAACCCGCCCAACGGCGGCCCCGCGGACTCGGACGCCACCAAGGTGATCGCGGCCCGCGCCAACGAGCTCATGGGCAACCCCGGCGGCATCCGGCGCGCCCGCTACGAGACGGCCGAGGTCAACCGCTACGACTACCGCACGCCCTACTGCCAGGAGCTGGCCACGGCCCTCGACTTCGACGCCATCAAGGCCTCCGGCCTGGTGCACGGCGCGGACCCCATGGGCGGCGCCTCGGTGCAGTACTGGGAGCACCTGGCCGAGCTGGGGCTGCCGATCGAGGTGGTCAACCCGACGGTGGACCCCACCTGGCGGTTCATGACCCTGGACACCGACGGCAAGATCCGCATGGACTGCTCCTCGCCCAACGCAATGGCCTCCCTCGTGGCGCAGCGTGACCGCTTCTCCGTGGCCACCGGCAACGACGCGGACTCGGACCGGCACGGCATCGTCACGCCCGACGCCGGCCTCATGAACCCCAACGCCTACCTCGCGGTGGCGATCAACTACCTCTTCGCCAACCGGCCCGGGTGGGCCGCGGACGCCGGCATCGGCAAGACGCTCGTGTCGTCGTCGATCATCGACAAGGTCGCGGCCAAGCTCGGCCGGCGCCTCGTCGAGGTGCCCGTGGGGTTCAAGTGGTTCGTGCCGGGCCTCACCGACGGCTCCATCGGGTTCGGCGGCGAGGAGTCCGCCGGCGCCTCGTTCCTCGCCATGGACGGCTCCACCTGGACCACGGACAAGGACGGCCTGCTGCTCGCCCTGCTGGCCTCCGAGATCATCGCCGTCACGGGCAAGACCCCGTCCCAGCACTACGCGGACCTCGAGGCCGAGTTCGGGCGCTCCTACTACGCCCGCGTTGACGCCGACGCCGGCCGCGAGCAGAAGGCGCGCCTGAGCAGTCTCAGCGCCGACGACGTCACCGTCACGGAGCTGGCCGGAGAGCCGATCACGGCGGTCCTGTCGCACGCCCCGGGCAACAACGCCGCCATCGGCGGCATCAAGGTGACCACCGAGCACGCCTGGTTCGCGGCCCGCCCGTCGGGCACCGAGGACAAGTACAAGATCTACGCCGAGTCGCTCAAGAGCGGCGAGCACCTGGCGGAAGTTCAGGCCGCCGCCAAGGCGCTGGTGGATCAGGCGCTCGGGGGCTGAGCCCCGACGCGGTGCGGTGGAGCCGGTCAGATGCCGTCGGCCTCATTGGGGGTCTCGACGGAGACCGGCTCCATCCGCATCGTCTGCCGGAGGCCGGAGCGTTGGATGACGCGCTGGATGGTGAGGTCGCGGCGGTCCGGGTCCCCCACGTAGCGGATCTCGCGGAGCCCCTGCCCCTGCGCCGCCGACTCGAAGACGAAGTGGCCGTAGCCCAGCACCTGGCCCACCAGCGAGCGGTACATCGAGATGTCGAGGATGCGGGTCATCGGCATGGTGGCCAGGGACCGGTCGAACACGCCGTGCACGCGGAAGACGCGCATGTTGGTGATCACGAAGCGGTCCATGTGCGCCACGTGGACCTTCCACAGCCCGAAGCCGGCCGCCGCGAGGCCGAGGATCGTGGGGACGTACCACAGGCCCTTGGCCCCGAGGGACGCCAGGATCAGGGGGATGCCCAGCGCGGCCAGCGCGTACCACCAGAAGGTCGCGGCCCAGTGCTTGCGCACCTCGTCGATGATCACCTCGCCCTCGTCGACGAGGAGATGGCCCTGGACGTCGGGCTTGACGAGGCTGCGGAAGAAGTTCACCTCAGGCGGCCAGCGAGGTGAAGAACCGTCCGATCGCCTCGAAAGCCCCGAAGAACGACTTGACAGCCTCCGCCGCGGCCTCGGGCCGGGTGAACAGGTAGAACAGCACGAAGGCGGCCACCAGTACCAGCAGTGCCTTCTTCAGCCAACCAATCACGGCGTCCTCCTCGCGTCGTTCGGCTGCCAGTCTGCCGCACCGCGCAGGGTTGTCCGCGACGACGCGCCGACGGTGGGCACCTGTTGTCCACCCCCAAGGTCCGTGGCCGCCCCGCGTGTGGAAAACTGGCGCCCATGGACAACTCCGATCTCTTCATCTGCATCGATCACGTCGGCCTGGCCGTCCCGGACCTCGACGAGGCCGTCAAGTTCCACACCGAGACCTTCGGCTGGCGCGAGCTGCACCGCGAGGTCAACGAGGAGCAGGGCGTGGCGGAGGCCATGATCGGCACCGGCGAGCAGGGCGAGGAGAACGCCAAGATCCAGCTCCTGGCCCCCCTCAACGAGAACTCGACCATCGCCAAGTTCCTGACCAAGAACGGCCCCGGCATGCAGCAGCTCGCCTACCGCGTCGCCGATCTCGACCACGTCTCCGAGGTCCTCAAGGAGCGCGGCATGCGCCTCCTGTTCCCGGAGGCCAAGCGGGGCACGGGCGGCTCGCGCATCAACTTCGTGCACCCCAAGGACGCCCGCGGCGTCCTGCTCGAGCTGGTGGAGCTCCCGAAGGAGCCCGCCGGGCACTGAGTCCACAGCATCGACGGACGCGGGCGGGTGAGCCACACCCTGCCCGCGTTCGTCGTTCCGAGCGACTACGCTCGGGGAGGACGACTCAACACGTCGACGAGAGGAGTGCCGGTGTCCGCACCCAGGAGCGACTTCGACAGCGAGGAGACCGGTCTCAACCTGTTCGACGACCGGGCCACAGCGGCGGGCAGCTTCCCGCACTCGATGCTCGGCTACGACAAGCACGCCGTGGACAGCTACGTCCGCGAGGTGGAGACGCAGGTCAGCCAGCTGAAGATGCAGGTCCGCGAACGGACCCGCGAGATCGCGTTCATCAAGGCGGAGCAGGGCACCACAGACTTCACCCGCCTCGGCGCGCACGCCACCGGGCTGCTCCGGTCGGCGGAGGCCCAGGCCGGAGACATCGTCTCCACGGCCCAGGCGGAGGCCGAGCGGATCAAGACCGAGGCGCGCCGCACCGCGGCCACCCTGCGCGAGTCCGCGCAGCAGGAGGCGGACGACGTGAGGCTGACCGGGCTCGCGGGGCTGCGCGAGCTGCGCCAGCAGCAGGCCGACGCGGGCAAGTCCACCCTCGAGATGGCGCGGCGGGACGCGGACCTGATCGTCGCCGACGCGCGGGCCAAGGGCAAGGCGGTCCTGGACGCGGCCAACCTTGAGGCCGACGCGCTGCTGGAGAGCGCCAAGATCGAGGGGGCACGCCGGGCGCAGGACGCATCGCGGGCCGCCACCGAGATCAGGCTCACCGCCGAGCGCTCTGCAGAGGAGACGTTGGCCGCCGCGGCCGCCACCGCCAAGGAGTCGGAGCAGGCAGTCAAGGACCGCCTCGCCCAGGCCGACAAGGAGGCCACCGACGCCGCCCTGCGGGCCACGGAGGCACGCGAGGAGGCCCAGCGGATCCGGGCCGAGGCGGTGGCCTCGGCGGAGGAGATCAGGCTCGGCGCCACCCGCCAGAGCGAGGAGACGCTGGCCACCATGCACGCCAGGGCCCGGGACGCGGAGACCGCGCTGGAGGAGAAGGTGGCCTGGCGCAAGGAGCAGCTCGAGCGGGAGATCGCGGCGCTGGAGAGCCGCCGCGCCACCGCGCTGGCCCAACTGAGCAACCTGCGGGCGCTCGCCGAGGAGTCGGCCCGCTTCGAGGACGACCTGACCGCCGTGATCACGAAGGACGACACCCCCCAGTGACCGAACCGACCGACGACGCGGCGGAGCCGGCCCCGGCACCCGCCCCCACACCGCGGCGTCGCGGGCTCTTCCGACGCGGGGCCGGCATGGTGGCCCAGGGGGCCCGCAGCCTCCTGACCCCCACGCCAGAGCCCGTCATCGTGCCGGTCCCGCCCACCGCCGTGGACCCGCGGGAGCGGCCGGCGTGGCCGTCGCCGTTCCTGTTCGGCTTCATGGGCGCCCTCGGCGTGTTGATGGCGATCGCGCTCGCCCAGGCCGTCATCACCGTGCAGAGCGTCCTCATCCTGGTGGTCATGGCCCTCTTCCTGGCGCTGGGGCTCAGCCCTGCCGTCGAGTTCCTCACCCGGCGGCGCATGCCGAGGCCGTTCGCCGTGACGATCGTGACCATCGGGCTCCTGGCCGTCATCGCCCTCGGCGTCACGGCCCTCGTCCCGGTCCTCACGGAGCAGACCACGGCCCTCACCCGGAACCTCCCCCAACTGCTGGAGAATCTGGCGCAGCACCCCCAGATCGCGGCCTGGGAGGAGGAGTACAACATCACCCAGACCGTGACGGACTTCTTCGCCTCGGGGGCGCTGATCAACAACCTGTTCGGCGGGCTGTGGGGCGCGGGCCGCCTGGTGGCCAACCTGCTGTTCTCGGTGATCGTGACGCTGGTGCTGACCGTCTACTTCCTGGCCTCGCTGCCCACCATCAAGGAGACCCTCTACGCGTTCGCCCCGAAGAGTCGCCGCGCGCGCACCAGGTACCTGGCCGACGAGATCTTCCGGGGCGTGTCCGGCTACATCACGGGCATGTTCGTCATCGTGTCGGTGGCCTCGGTCTGCGCGTTCGTGTTCATGAACATCGCCGGCCTCGGCGGCTACTCGCTGGCGCTCGCGTTCGTGGTGGCCCTGTTCTGCTTCATCCCGCTGATCGGGTCCTCCCTCGCGATGGCCAGCGTCGCCGTCGTGGCGTTCGCCGTGGACCCCGCCATCGGCATCGCCACCATCATCTACTTCCTGATCTACCAGCAGTTCGACGCCTACGTCCTGTACCCCACCGTCCTCAAACGCACGGTGAAGGTCCCGGGCGCCCTGGTGGTGCTGTCGGCCATCGTCGGCGGAATGCTGTTCGGCGTCATCGGGGCAGTGATCGCCATCCCCACCACCGCCGCGCTGCTGCTGCTCTACCGCGAGATCGCACAACCTGCGCTGGACGCGGCCTGACAACTTGGTAGGTTGGCCCAGTGCGTTTGGTGGTAGCGAAGTGTCAGGTGGACTACGTCGGGAGGCTGACGGCCCACCTGCCGATGGCCACCCGGCTGATCCTGGTCAAGGCCGACGGGTCCGTCTCGGTGCACGCCGATGACCGCGCCTACAAGCCCCTCAACTGGATGAGCCCGCCCTGCACCCTCACCGTCGACGCTCCTGATGTGGAGGCCAGGGAGTCGCTCGGAGTGACCGAGGTGTGGCAGGTGCGCGCCAAGGACGGCGACACCCTGCGCATCCTGGTCGCGGAGGTCCTGCACGACTCGGCCCACGAGCTCGGGCTGGACCCCGGACTGCAGAAGGACGGCGTCGAGGCGCACCTCCAGGCGCTCCTGGCCGAACACCCCGCCACCCTGGGCGAGGGCATGAAGCTCATCCAGCGCGAGTACCTCACCCCCATCGGGCCTGTGGACCTGCTGCTGCGCGACGACCGCGGGGCCTACGTCGCGGTCGAGGTGAAGCGCCGCGGCGAGATCGACGGCGTCGAGCAGCTGACCCGGTACCTGGACCTGATGAACAGGGACCCGCACCTGGCTCCGGTGCGCGGCATCTTCGCCGGCCAGCAGATCAAGCCGCAGGCGCGGACCCTCGCCGCCGACCGGGGCATCGAGTGGCGCCTCATCGACTACGACGCGCTGCGCGGTCTGGACAACGCGCACGAGCGGTTGTTCTGATGGCGAAGCGCCCCTCGAAGCACCTGCGCGCGCCGCGTCCGCTGCTCTCCGGCGGCTCACAGAGCCGGGTGCATCGCCAAGGGGTGGACTACATCGTGCGCAGCGTGCCGGCCCAGCGCTCCGAGAAGGAGTACCGGTGCCCCGGCTGCCAGCAGCGGATCGTTCCCGGAACCGCCCACGTCGTCGCGTGGCCGGCCGCGCCGCCCTTGGGCGCCGAGACGGGGCTGGAACTCCGGCGGCATTGGCACACGCACTGCTGGGCGGCTCATCGGTGAGCCTGCACGAGATGGTCGTCGGGTCAGGGCCGGTCCAGGCCGTGTTTCTGCACGGCCTGTTCGGGCAGGGGAAGAACTTCGGCACGGTGGCGGGCCGGCTGGGCGATGTGGCCACCTGCCACCTCGTCGACCTGCCGAACCACGGGCGCTCGGCGTGGACCGAGGAGTTCTCGCTGGACGGCCAGGCCGAGGTGGTCGGGGAGTGGCTGGCCGCCCGCTTCGACTCCCCCGTGGCCCTCCTCGGGCACTCGCTGGGGGGCAAGATCGCGATGCGCCTGGCGTTGCGGCGCGGCGAGCTGGTGGAGCGGCTGATGGTGCTGGACATCTCGCCGGCCCGCAACGTCGCGGCCGCGACCTTCGTCAATCTCGTGGCGGCGCTCCGCACCCTGGATCTCGACGGCCTGACCAGCCGCGCCCAGGCCGACGAGGCCCTGGCCGAGCTGATCCCTGACGTCACGGTGCGCCGATTCCTGCTTCAGAACCTCCGCCACAAGGGTCAGCACTGGTCCTGGCAGGCCAACCTCGACCTGCTCGGCGATTCACTCCACGCCGTCGGCGGCTGGCCCGCCATCGAGGGCAGCTACGACGGGCCGGTGCTGTGGGTCAACGGTGGCCGTTCACCCTACGTGCAACCCGAGCACCTGGAGCCGATGCGCCGCCTCTTCCCGCGCGTGCTGCAGCTCACCTTGAAGCGTGCGGGCCACTGGGTGCACGCGGACGACCCTGACGGGTTCGTCACCGTCGCCCACCACTTCCTCACCGCGGATCGGTAGTGGCGCTCAGCCGAGGGTGACGGAGGTGATCTTCGCCTCGGCGATGGGCGAGGTCTGGTCCGCGGCGTCCACGCCTTGGGCCGCGATCCCGCCCACCACGTCCAGTCCCGCCTGATCCATGGTGCCGAAGACGGTGTACTCCGGCGGCAGTGGCGTGTCGGCCCAGACCAGGAAGAACTGCGCTCCGCCCGTGTTGGGCGGCTGCCGCTTGGCCATGGCGACGGTGCCCGCCGGGTAGGTGGGCGCCGGAACGAGCTCGTCCGGGATGGTGTAGCCCGGCCCGCCCGTGCCGGTGGCTGTCGGATCACCGCACTGGAGAATGAAGATCCCGTAGTCCACGAGCCGGTGGCACTCGGTGTCGTCGAAGTATCCCTGCTCCGCGAGCGAGACGAACGAGTGGACGGTGCAGGGGGCCTTCGCCCGGTCCAGGGTGAGGCTCACGTCACCCGCGGTCAGGTGAAGGGTCACGCCCACGGTGCCCTGATCCGACACGTTGTCGCCGCTCGGCGGGTCGACGGGGCGGGCTGGCTCCCCGTCCGACGGGTACGCGCACTCCACGCCCGAGGCCGCCTCGACGCCGCCGTCGTTGGACTCGTTGGCGTTCTGACAGCCGGTGACGGCGAGCAGCGCCGCCAGGGTCAGGAGGGTGAGGGGTCGCATGCGCACGTGCCCCAGCTTGGCATAGATTGGGGGCATGGTCACACTCTCCAAGATCTACACCCGCACCGGTGACGCCGGCACCACCCGGCTCTCGGACAACTCCGAGGTCCCCAAGACGGACCTCCGCGTTGAGGCCTACGGGCACGTCGACGAGGCCAACGCGGCCATCGGTGTCGCGGTTGCGGCCGGGGGGCTCCCGCAGCGCGTGGTGGAGATGTTGGCCCTCATCAGCAACGAGCTGTTCGACGTGGGAGCGGACCTCTCCACGCCCCTGAACCCCTCCCCGCCGTGGCCGCCGCTCCGGATCGAGCAGCCCTCGATCGACCGGCTGGAGGCCTACTGCGACGAGCTTCAGGAGTCGCTCCCGGTGCTCCGCAGCTTCATCCTCCCCGGCGGCACCCCTGCCGGCGCGCAGCTGCACGTGGCGCGCACCGTCGCGAGGCGGGCCGAGAGGGCCGCCTGGCGCTGTGTCGACGCCCACGGCACCGCCGCCGACGGCGGGGTCAACCTGCTGGCCATCACGTACCTCAACCGGCTGTCGGACCTGCTGTTCATCATGTCGCGCGCGGCGAACGGGACCGCAGGAGAGATCCTCTGGGTGCCGGGCACCGATCGGGTGAAGCCGGCCTGACCGCCGGCCGGCTCAGCGCGGCGAGTCGGCGCTGGAGGGGAAGTAGTGGCTGCCGGGTGGTGCCGACTCCAGCCAGCTCATGAGGGCCAGCACCTCGTCGCTGGCCATCGCCAGGGTGTGCACGTGGGCTGTCGTGCGGTCCTTCACCGTCACGATCACGGAGTTGTCGAACAGCGCGATGGCCTCGATGCCCTCGGGAGATCTCCGGTGCAGATAGGTCGTGGCGGCGCGCTGCAGGACCATCTGCGGCTTCAGACCGAAGGAGAACGAGCGGAACCACTCCAGGCTCTCCCCCCGGAAGCGGGCCATGCCGAGGACCCAGCCGGCCCCTGGCGAGTCGTCGCGGACCCGGTGGGCGCAATCGAAGAGACCGCCCTGGCCCGTGAGCCAGCGGCGGCGGAGGTAGAGCAGCACGAAGGGCAGCAGCACCACGGCGATGATGATCACCGCGGTCGCGACTAACTGCCACACCATCTGCTCGCCACTCCCGTCCGGGTCTCTGGGACCCTGATATGCGCTCAGGGCAGCTCCCCCGATTCGGAAGAGCCGCCCTGAGCGATGCACAGCTGTTAGGTTGTCGCCCTTTCACCGGCGCGGATCTGGGCCTGGAGGATCCGGAGATGATGCAGCTCGTCGTCGTCGGCATCACCCTGCATGGCCTTGGCCTCCAGCGTGGATGCCTCGCGGCGGGCCTCGTCCAGTCCCACCTCGTGACCGAGGGTGGCGGACTGGCTGAGCACCGACACACGCCCGTGCGCCACCGAGATGTAGCCGCCGTCGACGGCCAGGGACTCGCTTCGGCCGTCGGCCGTCACGATCTCGACCACGCACGGGACCAGGACCGCGAGGAGCGGCTCGTGACCAGGGAGGATGCCGATGTCACCCTCTACCGTCCGCGCGATGATGTTGACGGACTCGCCTGACCAGACCAGGCGGTCCGCCGCGACGACCTCGACATGGAGCGGGGGTCTGGCCACGATCAGTTTTCCTTCTGGATCTTCGACCAGTTGGCCATCACGTCGTCCATGCCACCCACGTTGAAGAACGCCTGCTCCGCGATGTGGTCCACGTCGCCGCGGGTGATCATCTGGAACGCCTCGATGGTGTCGGCCAGCGGCACCGTGGAGCCGGGGATGTTGGTGAACTTCTCCGCCATGTAGGTGTTCTGCGAGAGGAACTGCTGGATGCGTCGCGCCCGGTTGACGACGATCTTGTCCTCCTCGGACAGCTCGTCGACGCCGAGGATGGCGATGATGTCCTGCAGCTCCTTGTTGCGCTGGAGGATCTGCTTCACGCGCACCGCGGTGTCGTAGTGCTCCTGGCCGATGTACTGCGGGTCCAGGATGCGGCTCGACGACGAGAGCGGGTCGACGGCGGGGTACAGGCCACGCGAGGCGATCTCGCGGGACAGCTCCGTGGTGGCGTCGAGGTGGGCGAACGTGGTGGCCGGGGCCGGGTCGGTGTAGTCGTCAGCGGGCACGTAGATGGCCTGCATCGAGGTGATCGAGTGACCCTTGGTGGAGGTGATGCGCTCCTGCAGCTGGCCCATCTCGTCGGCCAGGTTCGGCTGGTAGCCCACCGCGGAGGGCATGCGGCCGAGCAGCGTCGACACCTCGGAGCCCGCCTGCGTGAAGCGGAAGATGTTGTCGATGAACAGCAGGACGTCCTGGTTCTGGACGTCGCGGAAGTACTCGGCCATCGTCAGGGCGGACAGGGCCACGCGCAGACGGGTGCCCGGGGGCTCGTCCATCTGGCCGAACACCAGAGCGGTGTCCTTGAGGACGCCCGCCTCCTCCATCTCGTTGATGAGGTCGTTGCCCTCGCGGGTGCGCTCCCCCACGCCCGCGAACACCGAGGTGCCGCCGAAGTTGTGGGCGATGCGGTAGATCATCTCCTGGATGAGGACCGTCTTGCCGACGCCGGCGCCGCCGAACAGGCCGATCTTGCCACCCTTCACGTACGGAGTGAGCAGGTCCAGCACCTTGATGCCGGTCTCCAGCATCTCGGTGCGTGGCTCCAGGGCATCGAACTTCGGCGCCGGCCGGTGGATGGGCCAACGCTCGGTGATCTCGATGGTGGAGGGATCCACGTTCAGCACATCGCCGGTCACGTTCCACACGTGCCCCTTGGTCACGTCGCCCACCGGCACCGAGATGGGTGCTCCGGTGTCGCGCACCTCGGCTCCGCGGCGCATGCCGTCGGTGGGCTTGAGGGCGATGGCGCGGACCAGGTTGTCGCCCACGTGCAGGGCGGTCTCCATGGTCATGGTCCGCTTCTCGCCCATGACCTCGGTCTCGACCAGCAGCGCGTTGCCGATCGCAGGGATCTGATCAGCCGCGAACTCGACGTCGACGACGGGGCCGATGACGCGGGCAACTCGACCGACACCACCGGTGGTGGCCGGCGACGTCTCGCTAACAGTGGCAGTCATTAGTTCCTCATTCGTTTGACGGCTACTCGGACAGCGCCGAGGCGCCACCGACGATTTCAGTGATTTCTTGGGTGATCTCCGCCTGGCGGGCCTGGTTCGCCTCGCGGGTCAGTTGCTCGATCAGAGCCTGGGCGTTGTCCGTCGCGGACTTCATCGCCCGCTGGCGGCTGGCCAGCTCGGAGGCCGCCGACTGCAGCAGGGCGCTGTAGATGCGGTTGGCCACGAACAGGGGCAGGAGCGAGTCCAGCACCGTGCGGATGTCCGGCTCGAAGTGGAAGAACGGGTTGAGCTCCTCCCCCGCCGGGTCCGGATCCACCGGGGCATCCTCGACGACGAGCGGCAGCAGGCGCCGGGTGGTGGCGGTCTGAGTGAGCATCGACACGAAGCGGGTGTTGACCACGTGCAGCTGGTCCACGCCCCCCTCCTCGGTGGGCTGCAGGAACTTGTCCAGCAGCACCTGGGCGATCTCGCGGGCGTTGTCGTAGGTGGGCCGGTCGGAGAAGCCCGTCCAGCTCTGCTCGACGGGACGCTTCCTGAAGTCGTAGTAGGCCACGCCCTTCTGCCCCGTGATGTACATCACGACGTCCTGGCCCTCGCCCTTGAGCTTGGTGTGCAGCTGCTCGGCCGCCTTGATCACGTTGGCCGAGTACGCCCCGGCCAGGCCGCGGTCCGACGTGACCAGCAGCACCGCGGAGCGCTGCGGCCGGTCGACGTCGACGAGGAGCGGGTGATCCAGGTCGTGCGCGCTGGCCAGGGACGAGACCGCCCTGGTCAGCTCGCGCGTGTACGGCAGCGCGGACCGGGCCGCGTTCTGCGCCTTGATGATGCGCGACGCGGCGATCAGCTCCATGGCGCGGGTGATCTTCTTCGTCGTGCTCACCGACCTCCGGCGCTCGCGAAGCTCTCGCAGACTGCTGGCCATCGACTAACCCCGCTTCTGGCGGACGATCGTCTCCTGGCCGATCTCCTCGTCCGCGAGCGGCTTGTGCTCCTCGCGCCCCACGAGCAGCTTGCCCTCGGAGGTGCGGAAGACCGTCTTGAAATCACCCAACGCCTTGATGGTGGCGTCCTTGAGGTCGTCGCCGAAGAGCTGGGTCTGCGCGATGGTCTGCAGGACGGTGCCGTTGTGGCGCAGGTGGTCCAGGAACTCCTGCTCGAAGCGCAGCACGTCGTCGACCGGGACGTCGTCGAAGTGACCCTCGATGCCCGACCACACGGACACGACCTGATCCTCGACCGGGTACGGCGCGTACTGGCCCTGGCGGAGGAGCTCGGTGAGGCGCGCGCCGCGGTCCAGCTGACGACGCGTGGCCGCGTCCAGGTCCGACGCGAACATCGCGAAGGCCTGCATGTCGCGGTACTGCGCCAGGCTGATCTTGAGCGAACCCGCCACCGCCTTCATGGCCTTGATCTGCGCCGCGCCACCGACTCGCGACACCGACACGCCGACGTCGACGGCCGGGCGCTGGTTCGCGTTGAACAGGTCCGACTGGAGGAAGATCTGGCCGTCGGTGATGGAGATCACGTTGGTGGGGATGTAGGCCGACACGTCGTTGGCCTTCGTCTCGATGATCGGCAGGCCGGTCATCGAGCCGCCGCCGAGCTCGTCGGAGAGCTTGGCGCAGCGCTCCAGGAGACGGGAGTGGAGGTAGAACACGTCGCCGGGGTACGCCTCGCGGCCCGGGGGACGGCGCAGCAGCAGGGACATGGCGCGGTACGCCTCCGCCTGCTTGGTCAGGTCGTCGAACACGATGAGGACGTGGGCGCCCTGGTACATCCAGTGCTGGCCGATGGCCGAGCCCGAGTAGGGGGCGATGTACTTGAAGCCCGCGGGATCGGAGGCCGGGGAGTGCACGATGGTGGTGTACTCCAGCGCCCCCGCGGCCTCGAGGGTGCTGCGGACCTCGGCGATCGTGGAGCCCTTCTGGCCGACGGCGACGTAGATGCAGCGGACCTGCTTCTTCTTGTCGCCGGACTCCCAGTTGGCCTTCTGGTTGATGATCGCGTCGATCGCGATGGCCGTCTTGCCGGTCTTGCGGTCGCCGATGATGAGCTGGCGCTGGCCGCGGCCGATCGGGATCATCGCGTCGATGGCCTTGAGGCCGGTCTGCAGCGGCTCGCGCACCTCCTGGCGGTCCATGACGCCGGCGGCCTGAAGCTCGAGCGCGCGCCGCCCGTCGATGTCGGTGATCTCGCCCAGGCCGTCGATCGGGTTGCCCATGGCGTCCACGACGCGGCCGAGGTAGCCGTCGCCGACCGGGACGGAGAGCACGTCGCCCGTGCCGTGCACGATCGAGCCCTCGTCGATGCCCTCGGAGTCTCCGAGGACGACGACGCCGATCTCACGCTCGTCCAGGTTGAGTGCGATGCCCAGAGTGCCGTTCGCGAAGCGCAACAGCTCGTTCGCCATCGCCGAGGGCAGACCCTCGACCCGCGCGATGCCGTCTCCCGAGGTCACGACGGTGCCGACCTCGGTCCGTGAAGCGGCCTGGGGCTGGTAAGACTGGACGAAGTCGTCCAGCGCGCTACGGATCTCGTCCGGACTGATGGTGAGTTCAGCCATTGCGTTATCTACTTTCGTCTAACGGGAGTTGAGTTGCCGACGCGCCTGGTCAAGCCGGGCGGCAACGGTTGATTCGATGACGTCGTCGTCGATGGCCACATTCATGCCGCCGAGGACCGAGGGGTCCACGTCGATCTGCAGGGATACGGTGCGGCCGATCTGGGCCTCCAGCGCCTTCTTGAGCCGCGCGACGCGCGCCTCGTCGAGGGGCCTGGCCACCGTGACGCGGGCGATCTTCTCACCGGCCACGTCGGCGGCCATCTCCAGGATGGCGCCCACCGTCTGCCCGATGTTGCGGCGCCTGGCCCTGACCGCCCGCGCGGCGAGCGTGCGGGTGACCGGATGGACCTTGCCCGCGATCAGCGTGTCCACGAGGGACTTCTTGGCCTCGACGGGGTAGGTCTGGTTGCGCAGCGTCCCGGCAAGCTCGGGGGACGAGTCGATGGTGGCCGCCAGCGCGTGCAGCTGGTCCGACACCTCGTCGATATCGCCGTTCCGGTGGGCCGACTGGAGCGCCAGGCGGATGCCCTGCCGCTCGATTCCGGCCACCATGTCCGCGCCGCTGCCCCAGGAGGCACGCAGCACCTCCGAGAGGACGGCGAGCGTCGACGCCGACACGCGACCGCCGAACAGGCGCGTGGCCAGCCCCGAGCGGTCCTCGAACGAGGCCGACGGGTCCGACAGGGAACGACGCAGCATCGGCTGGCCGTCGATCAGGTCGACGACGGCGAACAGCTCGCTCGCCGTGGCGACATCGGGAGAGATGCCGTCCACGGTTGAATCGAGTCCAGCGGGTGCGGCGCCGCGGGCCATCATCGGGCCTGACCCGCCGACTCGAGCTCAGCCAGGAACCGGTCCACGGTGCGCATGGCGCGCTCGTCGTCGGTCAACGACTCGCCGACGATCTTGCCGGCCAGGACGGTGGCCATGCCACCGACCTCACCCCTGAGGTCGTGGACGAGCTGCGCCCGCTCGGCCTCGAGCTGCACGCGGCCGGCCTCGAGAATCCGCTGGGACTCCTTGGCAGCCTTGTCGCGGGCCTCGGCCAGCACCGTCGCGGACTGGTTCTTCGCGTCCTCGCGGATGCGTGCGGCCTCTTCGCGGGCAGCGGCCAGCTGGTCGCTGTATTCGGCGAGCGCAGCCTCGGCCTTGGCTTCCGCCGCCGCCGCCCGCTGCATGCCGCCCTCGATCTTGTTCGAGCGCTCCTCGTACATCTTCTCGAAGGCCGGTACCACGGCCTTGCGCATCAGCACGTAGATCAGCAGCATCAGGACGATGCCGACGACGATCTCCGAGAGATAGTGGGGCAGAAGGGGCCCCAGATCGATCTCGAGAAGCGCCCCGGTGAAGGGGAACATGATGCTGCTCAGAGGACGAAGGCGAGGGCGATGGCGATGATGGCGAGAGCCTCAACCACGGCGAAGCCGATGAAGGCGGTGCCCATCATGGCGCCACGAGCCTCAGGCTGGCGGGCGGTGCCGTTGATGACCGACGCGAAGATCCAGGCGACGCCGAGGGCCGGCGCGATCGTGGCGATCGCGTAGCCGATCATGTTCAGCGAGCCGGTGATTTCGAGGAGGGACATTGATTTTTCCTTTCGGATGGCTTCTGAGAACGGGCTTGTTTCTCAGGAGTCGGGTTGACTTTAGTGCGCCTCGGCGATCGAGGTGGACACGTACTGGGCGGTGAGGACCGTGAAGATGTAGGCCTGCAGGGCGCCGATGAACAGCTCCAGGCAGAGGATGATGAGGCTGAACGCGAGCGAGACGCCACCGGCCACGTTGAAGAACAGGTTGTCCTGCACCGTGAGCAGGTAGCCGCCGCCCACCACGAACACCATGACCACGAGGTGGCCGGCGAACAGGTTGGCGAAGAGACGCAGGGCCAGCGTGATGGGACGCGTGACGAAGGTGGCCAGGAACTCCAGCGGGATCACCAGCACGAGGAGGTATCCGGGCACTCCCTCTGGGATGAGCGCCTTCTTCAGGAAGCCTCCGAAGCCCCACTTCCTGAACCCGGCTCCCACATAGATGAGCCACGACAGGATGGCCAGGCCGTAGGCGTAGCCGACATTGGAGAACGTGGGGTACATGAAGAGGAAGAACTCGCCGAACCAGTTGTTCACCAGGATGAAGGAGAACAGGCCCAGGAGATAGGGAAGGAACTTCTTGAAGTCGTGGTGGAGGATGTCGCGCGCGATGCCGTTGCGCACGAACTCGTAGACGTACTCGGCGAAGAACTGGCTCTTGGTGGGCTTGACCTTCAGGTTCCGCGACGCCACCCACCAGAAGATCATGACCAGTGCCGCGCCGATCAGGGCCTGGAAGAACGGCTTGTTCATCCAGTCCGGCAGCACGCCCGGCCAGACGGAGTACCACAGGAAGTCGTCGGTGCCTGGGGGGTGGTATCCGCCCTCGCTACCGGTCTCCATCGGAAGTAGCCCCAGTGTCACGTACCGCTCCCGTATCGCTTGATGATGAGGTAGAGGCTGGTCACCAGGCCGAGGATCAGGCCGAGCGGCAGCAACCACGAAGTATTCAGGAAGTAGTCCCCGACCCAACCGAGGCCACCGTAGAAGATGATCCCGCTGAGCAGGTAGCTGAGCACGAGCATGCCGTCATCCGAGCGCCCTCCAGGACCTTCTGGCGCGTTCCCTGACGGTGAGTTGCCCATGTCGTGAGTGAGCCTAGCGGAAACGCGGCGCCGAATCATATTCCGTCGGGGGTCAGTCCACCGAGGGGGGGTGGTAATCGGTGTCGTAGACCGGCACCCTCTGACGCGACGCCACCAGCACCACCCCGGTGACCCACGCGAGCACGGTGCCTGCCACGCTGAGGAGCAGCCAGCCGTCCCTCACCAGCGGGGCGACGGCGGGATGGCTGAGGATGAACCACAGCCCGGCCGCGATTCCGATCACCCGCACCGCGTAGCTGACCAGCACCAGAGCCATGCCCTGGAAGTCGGCCAGCTCCGAGGCCACCACCTCGATGGCCTGACCCACGGAGTAGAAGATGACGACGGCGGCGAACCCGAGCGCCGCCGTGACAGCGGCCGGAGCACCGCCGAGCGCCAGCGCCAGCCCGATCACGGTCAGGCCGACGGTATGGCCGCCCACCAGGCCGCCGATCATCATCTGCCGCGCGCGCCTGGTGGCGTCGGTGACCCGTCGCTCAGCCACGGCGCTCGTCGGCGGTCACGTCGGGATCGGCGCCGGCCTCGACCGGAGCGGAGCGCACCGGACGGATCGTCAGCGCGAGGACCGTCAGCAGCGCGAGCGCGACAACCCACCCCATGTAGGGCCAGCTCGACAGCGCCATCACCACGAGGCCCACCGACACCACGGCCGTCCAGCCGTACATGAGCAGCACGGCGCCCCAGTGCGAGTGGCCCATCGCCAGCAGCCTGTGGTGGAGGTGCTGCTTGTCGGCGTGGAAGACGTGCTGCCCCTTCCACGTGCGCCGTGCCCAGGCGAGAATCAGGTCGGCGATGGGCAGCGCGAGCGCGGCGAGGGGCAGCAGGATGGGCAGCAGCGCGGGCAGCAGGTTGCCGTCGTTCTGATCCGTCGCTCCCGGGTCGAGTTGGCCGGTGAACGAGATGGCGCTCATGGCCATGAGCAACCCGAGCAGCATCGCACCCGAGTCCCCCATGAACATCTTCGCCGGGTGGAAGTTGTGCAGCAGGAAGCCCGCCGCGATTCCGCAGGTGGCCACCGTGATGAGGCTGGCCGTTGTGGCCCGGACCAGCTCCTGCTCATAGGCCAGCACATAGGTGTAGCTGAAGAACGCCCCGGAGCCGATGGTGACCACACCGGCGGCGAGGCCGTCGAGCCCGTCGACGAAGTTGACCGCGTTGACGCACAGGGCGATGAAGAAGACGGTGATCAGGATGCTGCTGGCGTCGTCCAGGGCGACGATCCGGTTCGGCAGAGGGATCCAGTAGATCCGCACCCCCTGCAGCACCGCGACGCCCGCGGCCAGCACCTGTCCCCCGAGCTTGACCAGTGCGGGCATGTCGTACTTGTCGTCGAGGACGCCGATGACCGTGATGATGAGGCCGGCCCACACCACCGCCCACGCGTCGTGTTCCACCGTGGTGTAGCGGCCCAGGAACGGCATCTGGAGGGCCAGCAGGAAGGCCACGACCAGGCCACCGAACATCGCCACGCCGCCGAAGTACGGGATGGGCTCGGTGTGGACGTCGCGGCTGCGCACCGTCGCGAGCGCCCCCGTGCGCACCGCGATGCTCCGGGCCAGGCCGGCCAGGAGATAGGTCGTGCCGCCGGCGACCAGCAGCACAAGGAGGTATTCGCGCATGTGCGGGTTAGCCCTGTTCGATCTCCGGGGCGACCTCGAGCAGGGCCTCGAGCGGGAGCGCGCCCTGGCGCAGCACGCGTCCCCCGGCGACGGAGGCGAAGTCGACGATGGTGGAGGCCACTCCCCCGGTGACCGGGCCGCCGTCGAGGTAGACCGCGACCCGCTCCCCCAGCTGATCTCTGGCCTCGTCGCAGGTCAGCGCCGCCGGCTGTCCGGACACGTTGGCCGAGCTGACCGCCAGGGGGCCGGTGCGGCGCAGGAGGGCCCGGGCACCGTCGTGATCGGGGACGCGCACCGCGACCGTGCCCTTCGTCTCCCCCAGCGACATGCCCGAGCGCGGCTGCGCCTTGAGGATAAGCGTGAGCGCCCCCGGCCAGAAGGCCTTGGCCAGGGCCGCGGCGCCCGCGGGCACCTCGTCGGCGATGGCCCGGAGCATGGACGGCTCGGCGATCAGGACCGGCGGCGGCATGTCGCGGCCGCGCTCCTTGGCGTCCAGCAGGCCCTGAACCGCGTCGGCGTCGAACGCGTTGGCGCCGATTCCGTACACGGTGTCGGTGGGGAGCACGACGCACCGGCCGCCGCGAACGGCTTCAGCCGCCGCCGCCAGGCCTGCCTCGTGGTCGGTGCTGAGGTTGAACACGTCGGTCACGGGGCAATCCTGCCATGGGCGGGCAGCCTGACGCCCGTGACGTACCGGGGGCGGCCGGTGAGGTCCGGCCGGGAGGTGACGTCGCCGAAGCCGGCCGCGGCCACGAGCGAGACGACCTCCGCGGCGTGGCTCTCGTCGTGCTCGGTGGCCAGTAGCCCGTCGGGCCGGAGCAGCCTCGCCGCGACACCCGCGACCACGCGGAGGGCGTCCAACCCGTCGGCTCCGGAGAACAGGGCGAGCTCCGGGTCGTGGTCCACCACGTCGGTGGGGAGCAGCCCGCGATGCGTCTCTGGGATGTAGGGGGGGTTGGCGATCACGAGGTCGACGGCGCCGTCCAGGTGCCGGAACGCCCCAGCCATGTCACCCTGCACCGCGTCCACGCCCAGCCCCTCGAGGTTGCGCGTGAGGTAGGCGAAGGCGTCGGCCGACAGCTCGACGGCGTGCGCCTCGACCCCGCCGAGCTCCCTGACGATCGACGCGGTGATGGCCCCCGAGCCGGCGCACAGCTCGACGACCCGACGAGAGCCCACGGGCCGCTCGGCGAGGCGCGCCAGGGCCCAGCCCACCATCTCCTCGGTCTCCGGCCGGGGGATGAACACCCCCGGGCCGACGGCGAGGGTCTCGTAGCGGAAGTGGGCCTCGCCGGTGAGGTGCTGCAGGGGCACGCCCTCGGCGCGACGCCGCGCCAGCTCGTCGATGGCGGCCAGCTGGGCGGCGGTGACGCTCCCGATCCGCAGCAGCCCCGACGGTTCCACGCCCAGGACGTGGGCGACCAGCTGCCGCGCCTCCGGACCGGGGCTCGGCGAGCCGGCCCGGGCGAGACGGGCCGCGACCTCGAAGGCGACCTCCGTCACCCGCCCACCCCTGCCAGCCGCTCGGCCAGGTCCTGCTCCGCCAGCGCGTCCAGCAGGGGCGTCATCGCCCCCTCGAGGAACTGGTCGAGGTTGTGGGCCTTGTACCCGATGCGGTGGTCCGTGATCCGGTTCTCGGGATAGTTGTAGGTGCGGATGCGCTCGGAGCGGTCCACGGTGCGGACCTGGGACTTGCGCGCCTCGGAGGCCGCCGAGGCGGCCTCGGCCTCCGCCAAGGCGGTGATCCGGGCGCGGAGCATGCGCATGGCCGAGTCGCGGTTCTGCAGCTGGGACCGCTCGTTCTGGCAGGACACCACCGTGCCCGTCGGCAGGTGCGTGATCCGCACCGCGGAGTCGGTGGTGTTGACGCCCTGGCCACCCGGGCCGGAGGCGCGGAAGACGTCGATGCGGAGGTCGTCGTCGTTGATCTCCACCTCGTCGGCCTCGACGTCGGGCATCACCATCACCCCCGCCGCGGAGGTGTGGATGCGTCCCTGTGACTCGGTGACCGGCACGCGCTGCACGCGGTGCACGCCGCCCTCGAACTTGAGCCTGCCGTACGGGCCGAAGCCGCTGCCCGCCGCCGCCTTCACCGCGACGGTCACTGACTTGTAGCCCCCCAGATCGGTCTCCTGCGAGTCCAGCAGCTCCACCTTCCAGCCGACCTGCTCCGCGTAGCGGGTGTACATCTTCAGCAGGTCCCCGGCGAACAGGGCCGACTCGTCGCCGCCCTCCCCCGACTTGATCTCCACCAGCGCGTCGGCGTCGTCGTTGGGGTCCCGGGGGGCGAGGAGCCTGGTCAGCCGTGCGGTGGCCACCTCCAGCTGCGCGTCGAGGTCCGCCACCTCGTCGGCGAACGACGAGTCGTCGGCGGCCAGCTCGACGGCGGCCTCACGGTCCTCGGTCAGCCGGCGGAACAGGTCGATCCCCTCGACGATGGGCCGCAGCGCCGCGTAGCGCCGACCGACCCTCCGCGAGCGGGCCACGTCCGAGTGCAGTGCGGGGTCCGAGAGCTGCGCCTCGAGATCACGGAACTCGTCGACGAGGGGCTGGGCGTTGTCGAACATCACGGACTCCTTCTGTGGCGGCAAACGAAACGGGCGCCGGGCGGGTCGCAACCCTCCCGACGCCCGAGCGTGAAGCTAGGACTTCTTCGCGTACCGCTTCTCGAAGCGGGCCACGCGGCCACCGGTGTCGAGGATCTTCTGCTTGCCGGTGTAGAACGGGTGGCACTCGGCGCAGACGTCGGCGCTGAGCGCGCCCTTCTTGCTGGTGCTCTTGGTGGTGAACGTGTTGCCACAGGTGCAGTGGACCTGGGTCTCGACGTAATCAGGGTGGATGCCCTGCTTCATGGTCACTCCTTGAATCGATGGCCGGGTCGCTGGCCCTGGTGGGCCTGGAGGATGCGTGAACCGGCGCGACCCCCAATTGTGCCTCGCCGGCCACGTAATACCAAGTCGGCGGATCAGCCGTCGGCCGCCGGGGTGGTCTTCAGGACGCTGAGCAGGAACTCGTGGTTGCTCGCGGTCTTGGTCATCCGGGACTTGAGGGTCTCCAGCGCCTGCTGATCGTCGAGGCCGGACAGCGCCCGACGCAGCTTCCAGATGATGTTCAGCTCGTCGCGGCCCAGCAGCAGGTCCTCGCGTCGGGTGCCGGAGGCGTCCACGTCGATGGCCGGGAAGATGCGCTTGTCCGCAAGCTCGCGGCGGAGGCGCAGCTCCATGTTGCCGGTGCCCTTGAACTCCTCGAAGATCACCTCGTCCATCTTCGAGCCGGTCTCGATGAGGGCGGTGGCCAGGATGGTGAGCGAGCCGCCGTTCTCGATGTTGCGCGCGGCGCCGAAGAACTTCTTCGGCGGGTACAGCGCGGCCGAGTCCACGCCACCGGACAGGATGCGTCCAGAGGCCGGCGCGGCGAGGTTGTAGGCACGCCCCAGGCGGGTGATGCCGTCGAGCAGCACCACCACGTCGTGGCCGAGCTCCACGAGCCGCTTGGCCCGCTCAATGGCGAGCTCGGCGACCATGGTGTGGTCCTCCGCCGGACGGTCGAACGTGGAGGCGATGACCTCGCCGGAGACGGTCCGCTGGAAGTCCGTGACCTCCTCGGGGCGCTCGTCGACGAGGACCACCATGAGGTGCACCTCGGGGTTGTTGACCGCGATGGCGTTGGCGATGGCCTGCATCACCATGGTCTTGCCCGCCTTGGGCGGCGAGACGATCAGCCCGCGCTGCCCCTTGCCGATGGGCGAGACGAGGTCGATGATCCGGCCCGCGATGTTGGTCTGCACCGTCTCGAGGCGCAGCCGCTCCTGCGGGTAGAGCGGCGTGAGCTTGGCGAACTCGGCGCGGCCCTTGGCCTTCTCCGGATCATCGCCGTTGATGGTGTCGAGGCGGACGAGCGGGCTGAACTTCTCCCTCCGCTCGCCGTCGCGGGGCGTGCGGATGGCGCCGGTGATCACGTCGCCGCGGCGCATGCCGTAGCGGCGGACGGTCGACATCGAGATGTACGCGTCGCTCGGGCCGGGCAGGTAGCCCGTGGTGCGCACGAAGGCGTAGTTGTCCTGGATGTCGACGATGCCGGAGATGGTGGCGAGCACGTCGCCCTCGGCGACGGTGGGCTCGGCCTCCATGCGCTCCATGCCCTGGCCGGCCCTGGCCGGGCGGCGGGTCTGGCGGTCCTGACGGTCCCGGTTGCGGCGCCGACGGCTGCGGCGCGAGCCGCCTTGGTCGTCGTCGTAGCCGCCCGGCTCGATGTTCATCGGAGGAGCCTGTGTCGCGGGCGCCGTCGAGGGTGCCGCGGCGGGCTTGCCGCCGCCCATGGCCGCCTCGAGGAGCTCCCCCACCTCGTCGATGGTGTCCTGCTGCTGCGGGCCGCGCTCCCGATTGCGACGGCGGCGGTTGCGTCCCCCTTCGCCCTCGGACTGCGGCTCGGACGCCTGCTGTGCGCGGGGCTCGCGGGCCGCTGGGGCCTCCGTGGGCAGCTCCGCCTGAGCCTGCTGCCGCGTCTCACCCGTCGACTCGCGCGGCTGCCGCTCCGCCTGGGCCACGGCCCGGTCGGTCTGGGCCACGGGCTGCTCGGTCCTGGGCCTGCGCTGCCGGCTCGGGGCCCGGTCCGCCGGCGCGGACGCGCCGGAGTCCGAAGCGGCCGGTGCTGAGACCTTCGCCGGCCCGCCAGCGGACTGGATGGCGCCCACGAGGTCTCCCTTGCGCATCGCGGAGACGCCCTTGATCCCCAGACGGGTTGCGACTGATTTGAGCTCGACCAGCTTCATAGCGGACAGGTCTGTGGATTCGCTCAACGAATGGTTCCTTCCATGGAGCCGTGGGGGCAGCTGACGATGCGCGCCGACGGCGTCAGAGTGGTGGAATACGTGGGCGCCAGCAGCCGGGAAGTGTGATCGCCACGGCGGCGCCTCGGGGTAAACCGTCATTCAGCCTAGCAACTGATCCGGCGACGGCCAAAGAATCGGCTCAGATCGCCGGCGCGGAGATCAGCTCGACCCCCGCGGAGGGCCGCATCCGCCGCTGCGCGAACCCCTCGGCCGCGACCTCTCCGACGCCCGCCAGCTGCCCGGGCGGGCCGACGGCGATCACCGTCGGGCCGGCCCCCGAGATGGCCGCCGGCACGCCCGCCGTCCGGAGCCGCTGCATGAGCTCGTAGGCGGGACGCATGAGGTCCGCCCGGTACTGCTGATGGAGGAGGTCAGCGGTGGCGTCGAGCAGCAGGTCGGGCCGGACCGTCAGCGCCAGCGGCAGGGCGGCCGCGGCGATCGCCTGCGCCACGGCGTCTGACCGGGAGACCGTCTGAGGGAGGACCCGCCGCGCCTCGTCCGTGCGGCACTCGAAGCCGGGGACGAAGGCCACTGCCTCGAAGTCCGCCGGGAGCGGCAACTGCACCAGCGACACCTTGCCCTCGCGGGCCCACGCGAGGATGGCCCCTCCCCACACCGCGGCCCCGGCGTTGTCCGGGTGCCCCTCGGCCGCGGTGGCCAGCCGGGTGATAGCCGCCCGGTCCACCTCTGCCCCTGGGCGCGCGACGCCCCAGGCCAGCGTCAGGCCGGCCACGATCGCGGCGGCCGACGACCCCAGGCCCCTCGAGTGCGGGATGGTGTTGCGGCAGGTCAGGCGCATCCCGGCCGGCCGCGCGGCGCCGAACTGCTTCAGCCCGTCGAGCAGCGACGAGACGACGAGGTGGCCCTCGTCCAGCGGCACGCCGTCGGCCCCCTCACCGTCGACGACCACCTCCAGGCCGGGCCTGTCCGACACGTCGAGCGTGACCTCGTCGTACCAGTCGAACGCCATCCCGACGCAGTCGAACCCGGACCCCAGGTTCGCGGTGGTGGCCGGAACCCGGACGGTGAGCCTCGTCATGGATCAGAAGCCCTCGACGCGCATGACGCGCACGTCCGAGCCGACGAAGTCCGCCGTCCGGAGCTCGTCGAGGACGAGGGCCAGGTCGCTCTCACGGGTGACATGGGTCATGACCCCCAGGCTGGCGGCGAAGCCCGCCTCGTGCTCGCCGCCCTCGCGGTAGCTCTGCTGCACGATGCGCAACGACACCCCGTGCTCGCCGAAGATGGCCGCGCACCGGGCGAGGACGCCGGGCCGGTCCACCACGTCGAAGCTGACGTAGAACTGCGCCTCGGACTCCCCGATGGGTGCCACCGCACGGCTGGTGTAGCTGGAGCCGCCGTGCGCGGCGGTGCCGCGGTGCCGGTTGCGGGCGGCCGTCACCACGTCGCCCATGACCGCGCTGGCGGTGGGGGCGCCCCCGGCGCCCTGGCCGAGGAACATGAGGTCCCCGGCCTCGCGGGACTTCACGAAGATGGCGTTGTAGGCGCCGGAGACGGAGGCCAGCGGATGCTTGTTGGCGACCATCGCCGGGTGCACCTTGACGATGACCCTGTCGTCGTCGGTCAGCTTCGCGATGGCCAGCAGCTTGATCGTGCAGCCCATCTGCTCCGCCGCCGCGATGTCCGCCGCGGTCACCTGCGAGATGCCCTCGCAGAACACCTCGTCGCGCCTGACCTCGGTGTGGAAGGCCAGCGCGGCCAGAATGGCGGCCTTGGCGGCCGCGTCGTGGCCCTCGATGTCGGCCGTCGGGTCCGCCTCGGCATACCCGAGCTCCTGTGCCTCGGCCAGGGCCTCGTCGAAGCTGCTGCCGTCGGTGACCATCTTGTCGAGGATGTAGTTGGTGGTGCCGTTGACGATGCCCATCACGGCGGTGATGTCGTCGCCCACGAGCGACTCCCTCAGCGGCCGGACGATCGGGATGGCGCCGGCGACGGCGGCCTCGTAGTAGAGGTCCACCCCCTTCTCCTCGGCGGCGCGCGAGAGCAGCCCCAGCTCATCGGCCAGGAGTGCCTTGTTCGCCGACACCACCGAGGCACCGTTGGCGATCGCCGTCAGCAGGAGGCTGCGCGCGGGCTCGATGCCGCCGATGAGCTCGACGACGATGTCGAGGTCCGTGCGGGCCACCAGCGACTCGAGGTCCGTGGTCAGCAGCGCCGGATCGATGCCCGGGCGCTCCGCCTCCAGCCGGCGCACGCCGATGCCGACGAGCTCCAACCTGCGCCCGATGCGCGACTCCAGGGTTGGCCCCTCGTTCAGGATGATGCGGGCCACCTGCGACCCGACCACGCCGGCGCCCAACAGCGCCACCTTGAGCGGCTTGCTCACTCTCCCACGTCCAATCTCATCAGGTCCTCCAGGGTTTCGCGGCGCAGCATCACGCGGGTGACGCCGTCCTTCGCCGAGACGACGGGGGGCTTCGGGATCTGATTGTAGTTACTGGCCATGCTGCGCGCGTAGGCGCCCGAGCCGGGCACGGCGATCAGGTCACCGATGGCCACGTCGGCGGGGAGGAACACGTCGCGGATGAGGATGTCGCCGCCCTCGCAGTGCTTCCCGACGACCCGGCTCAACACCGGTTCCCGGTCGGAGAGGCGGTTGGCGATGGCCGCCGAGTACTCAGCCGCGTAGAGGGCGGGACGGATGTTGTCGCTCATGCCGCCGTCGACGCTGACGTAGACGCGGGAGCGCCCGCCCTCCAGATCGACGATCTTGACCGTGCCCACGCGGTAGATCGCCACGCCGGCGGGGCCGCAGATCGCCCGGCCGGGCTCGATGGACAGGTGCGGCCGCTTCAGCCCGAAGGCGCGGCACTCGTGGTCGATCATCTCCTCGAACCCGGCGGCGATCTCGGAGGTGGGCGCGGGGGTGTCCGCGGAGGTGTAGGCGATGCCGAAGCCGCCGCCCAGGTCCAGCTCGGCCAGTTCCACGCCGGTGGCGGTGCGGAACTGGGACGCGAGCCGCATGGTGCGGCGGATCGCCACCTCGAAGCCGTGGGTGTCGAAGATCTGCGAGCCGATGTGGCTGTGGATCCCCGCCAGGTCCAGGTACTGCGAGCTGTGGCAGCGCACCAGCGCGGTCAGGGCCTGACCGCCGGTGATCGAGAGGCCGAACTTCTGGTCCTCGTGCGCCGTGGCGATGTACTCGTGCGTGTGGGCCTCCACGCCGGTGGTCACGCGCACCATCACCCGCGCCCTGTGCCCACCCTCGGCGCAGGCCTTCTCCAGGCGGGCGATCTCGTCGAACGAGTCCACGATGATGCGCCCCACGCCCTGTTCGAGGGCGAAGACGATCTCCTCGTCGGACTTGTTGTTGCCGTGCAGCCCGAGGCGCGCGGCGGGCATGCCGCCGGCCAACGCGATGCGCATCTCCCCCATCGTGGTCACGTCCAGGTTGAGTCCCTCCTCTGCCGCCCAGCGCGCGACCGTGCGGGTCAGCAGCGCCTTGCCCGCGTAGAAGATGTCCCATCCGGGGAAGGCCTCGCGGAACTCGGCCGCACGCGACCGGAAGTCCGCCTCGTCGATGACGTAGGCGGGCGTGCCGTGCTCCTCCGCGACGTCCGTGAGCGGGATGCCGGCCACCACGATGCGGCCCCGGTCGTCGCGATGCGCCCCACGCGGCCAGAGCTTGAGATCCAGCGCGTTGAGATCCGCGGGCACGTCCAGCCACTGTGGGCCCCCGTGCGCCGCGTCCGCGTGGATCGACCCGGCGATGTGCATGTGCGTCATGGCGCCAAGCCTGCCAGAGCGCCGCGCCCCGCCGCCATCCACCTCATCGGGGCGGACGCGGTCAGGGAGCGGCGACGGCGACCTCGCGGGTCCCGCGCAGCACGAGCGACTCCGGATCGGTGACCGGTTCGCCGTCGGCGCTGACGCTCACCCCTCCGCACGCGGCGCCCAGGCACTCCCCGTCGAACCGCACCCCCCACAGGGTGAAGAACTCGCCGAGGGTGACGGTGTGGTTCCCGTCGCCCTCCAGCCAGACCTCGCCGCCCGACTCGTGGGTGTGCACCGGGGCCTGGACGGCCCGCAGCCGGTCCGCCCCGATGTGGGCGGGGATCTCCACCGCCTCCCCCGCGACGGTGACGGAGAGCTCGAGGACCCACGGATCGGTGTCGGTGCCCAGAGGCTGCTCGGGGAGGCCGGCGGCCCGGATGTAGGACACGGCATCGCGCGGCGCATCCCAGGGCGGAGCAGTCTCGCGCAGCACCGCGGGCGCCGGGTCCGGGCGGGACACGCATGAGGTCAGCAGCAGCACCACCGAGGTCGCGAGGGCAGTCAGGGTGCGCACCCCGCCACCGTAGCGGGAAACGACAGCGCCCCTGAGGAGGTGCTAACCTTTCCGGGTCCAGCCCCCGTAGCTCAGGGGATAGAGCACCGCCCTCCGGAGGCGGGAGCCGAGGTTCGAATCCTCGCGGGGGCGCTCAGCGCCGGCTGGCAGGAGACTTTGGCGATGACCCACTCCAGGTACGGCGCCGGTGACACCGCGCGGTGGGCCGTCGCCGTCGGACTCATCGCCGTGTTTCTCCTCACGCGCTACGTCTCGTACCTGTTCCTGGGCCTCGACGAGGTCAAGTTCGTCGCCAACGACGTGTCGTACTACGGCTACCACCTGTTCCGGCTGGACGAGGGCGAGTCGGGCGTGATGGTCGAGTACCCCGTGCCGGCCGTGTGGATCCTGCAGGCCATCTACCGCCTGGGCGGCGGCTGGCAGACCTGGAGCGCCACGTACGTCGCGGTGTTCGTCCTGCTCGACGCGCTGGTCGCGATCACCCTCTACCGCCGCGACAACGCCGCGGGCGCCCTGTTCTGGATCCTGTTCACCGCCGCCCAGGGCCCCATCCTCTGGTACCGCTTCGACCTCATCCCCGCGGCCCTCGTCGCCTGGGCGTGCCTGTTCGTGACCCGGTTCCCGCGGGTGGCCGGCGGCATGGTGGGGCTGGGCGCAGCCATCAAACTGTGGCCCGCGCTGCTGATCGGCCCGATGCTCGCCCCCCACCCGTGGCGCTCGGCCCGGGCGCGCGGCCGGGTGACTGGATTCGTGGTGGTGGGCTTCGGGCTCGCGGCGGCCTCTCTCATCAGCAGCGGGTGGTCGCGCTCGGCCTCCCCCGTGACGTGGCAGGGGCAGCGCGGGCTCCAGATCGAGTCGGTGCCGGCCTCGCCCCTGATGCTGCTGCGCACCTTCACCGACAACCCCTCGTGGAACATCTTCCTGTCGCCGTTCAACGCCCTGGAGCTGCAGGGCCCGTACGTGGACTCGCTGGTCCGCCTGTCGACGGTGCTGACGGCGCTCTCGCTGGCCATCGCCGCCTACCTCAGCTACCGCCTGATCCGCCACCTCCACGACGACGACGAGCGCCTGCACGAAGCCATCCTCCTGGCCATCCTCACCATTGTGCTGGCCACCATCGTGACCAACAAGACGCTGTCGCCGCAGTACATCGCATGGCTCGGCGGCCCGGTGGCCGCCCTCCTGGTGGCCCGGAGCAGCGCCTGGCTGAGGCGGCCGCTCATCGTGTTCGCCGTGGCCCTGGTGATCGTGGCGGCCCTGACCCAGATGACCTACCCGTGGGGCGCCTACGGCATCATGGCGATCCCCCTGGGGTCCGGACCCGAGACCTCCGTCCTGCTGCTGCGCAACCTCACCCTCGTGTGCCTGGCCGCCTACGCCTTCGCCCTGACGCTGAGGGCCAGCAGGCCCCCGGTCGCCGGAGCCACGTCGCCGGAGCCACGGTCTCCGCTCCTGGTCGGGCGGCGGCAACCCACCGTCGATGTGGGTAAGGTGACTGGGTAGAAGCAGCCGCAGTCGTCTGCGGCGGAGCCGACTCACAGAGGGGATTGTGGCCACCGCCACTCACACATGTCAGCACCTGACTCACTTGACTCTTTCGGGGCGAACTCCTGGCTGATCGACGAGATGCGGGAGGCCTACGAGGCAGATCCCCAGTCGGTCGCGGAGGAATGGCGCGAACTCTTCGCCACCGACGCGACGCCCACCCCTCAAGCTGAGAAGCCGGCCCCACAGCCGCCTGCTCCCGCCCCCAGGCCCGCCGGCCGCGCCGGGCAGGAGCCCCCCTCCCCCGAGATCACCGCCGCCCCGGCACCCAGGCCCGCGGCCGAAGCCCCGGCGCCGGCCGCTCCCTCGGCCCCCGCCAAGGCGGAGCCCGCGAAGTCCACCAGGAGTCAGGTGGAGCAGCGCGCCCGGAAGGGCTCCGAGTCCCCGTCCAACCCCGGCACCGGATCCACGCTCTCGGCGAACGCGCCCAACCCCAGCCTCCGCCCCGCACCCTCCGCCGCGCAGCCGAAGTACACCGCGCTGCGTGGGGCGCCGATGCGCACGGCCAAGAACATGGAGTCGTCGCTGACCGTCCCCACCGCCACGTCGGTGCGGGCGGTGCCCATGAAGCTGGTCATCGACCAGCGAACGGTGATCAACAACTTCCTGCGCACCTCCAAGGGCGGCAAGGTCTCCTTCACCCACCTCGTCGGGTACGCCATGGTCAAGGCGCTCAAGGCCATGCCGGACATGAACAACGCCTACGACGTGGTCGACGGCAAGCCCAACCTGATCGAGAACCCGTCGATCAACCTCGGCATCGCCATCGACATCCGCAAGGGCGAGACCCGCCAGCTGCTGGTGCCCAACATCAAGGGCTGCGAGAACCTCAACTTCTTCCAGTTCTGGTCCGCCTACGAGCAGGTCGTGAAGAAGACCCGCGACGGCGAGCTTCAGGTCAGCGACTTCGCGGGCACCACCGCGTCGCTCACCAACCCGGGCGGGATCGGCACCAACCACTCGGTGCCGCGCCTCATGAACGGGCAGGGCATGATCCTCGGGGTCGGCAACATCGACTACCCGGCCGAGTTCCAGGGCATGAGCCCCTCGCGGATGACCGAGCTGGGCGTCTCGAAGACGACGACGCTCACCAGCACCTACGACCACCGCGTCATCCAGGGGGCCACCTCCGGCGAGTTCCTCAAGAAGATGCACGAGCTCCTGCTCGGGCAGGACCGGTTCTACGACGAGATCTTCGAGGCGCTGCGCATCCCCTACGAGCCGTTACGCTGGTCGCCCGACGTGTCGGCGCACCGCGACTCCCAGGTGGGCAAGACCGCGCGCGTGCTCGAGCTCGTCAACGCTTACCGCACCTTCGGGCATCTCGTCGCCGACACGGACCCGCTCGAGTACCGCCAGCGTTCGCACGAGGACCTGCGCCTGGAGACCCACGGGCTCTCGATCTGGGACCTGGACCGCGAGTTCGCCGTCGGGACCTTCGGCGGGAAGGACCGCGTCTACCTGCCCCTGCGCGACATCATCAGCATCCTGCAGGACTCGTACTGCCGCACCGTCGGCGTCGAGTACATGCACATCGCGGACCCCCGCCAGCGCGAATGGTTCCAGCAGCGCATGGAGCGGCCCCACACGCCGCTGACGCACGAGGAGCACATGCACGCCCTCGACAAGCTCAACGAGGCGGAGGTCTTCGAGACCTTCCTGCAGACCAAGTTCGTCGGCCAGAAGCGCTTCTCCCTGGAGGGCGGCGAGTCCCTCATCGTGCTGCTCGACGAGATCGCCCAGCGCGCCGCCAACGACTCGCTCGACGAGGTGTGCATCGGCATGCCCCACCGCGGACGGCTCAACGTGCTGGCCAACATCGTGGGCAAGAAGTACGCGTCGATCTTCAAGGAGTTCGACGGCCAGGTGGACCGCAGCGGCACCGGGGACGTGAAGTACCACCTCGGCGCGGAGGGCACCTTCGTGGCCGCCAACGGCGCCACCATCAAGGCCTCCGTGGCGGCCAACCCGTCGCACCTCGAGGCGGTCAACCCGGTCCTGCAGGGCATCGCCCGCGCGAAGCAGGACACCCTCGGCGCGGACGACTACCCCGTCCTGCCCCTCACCCTGCACGGCGACGCGTCGTTCTCCGGCCAGGGCGTGGTGTTCGAGACCCTGCAGATGAGCCAGTTGCGCGGCTACAAGACCGGCGGCACCATCCACGTGGTGGTCAACAACCAGGTGGGGTTCACCACCGCACCCAGCGAGTCCCGCAGCTCCACCTACTGCACGGACGTCGCGAAGGCCATCTCCGCGCCGGTGCTGCACGTCAACGGCGACGATCCGGACTCCTGCATCCGGGCGGCGCGGGCCGCGTTCGACTACCGGCAGAAGTACCACAAGGACGTCGTCATCGACTTGGTCTCCTACCGCCGTCGCGGCCACAACGAGGGCGACGACCCGAGCTTCACGCAACCCAACATGTACGACCTCATCGAGCAGAAGCGCTCGACGAGGCGCCTCTACACCGAGTCCCTGATCGGCCGCGGCGACATCTCCATGGCCGATGCCGAGGACGTCATGAACCGGTTCCGCTCGCGCCTCGAGAACGTGTTCCGGGAGGTCCGCGAGACCAGCGAGACGGACGACGACTACCGCAAGGTGCCCTACTACCCCACCAAGCCGGATGCCCGCCTGACCGAGATCACGCAGGACATGCTGCAGACCATCGCCGACGTGCACACGCAGTTCCCGGAGGGGTTCGTCGTGCATCCCAAGGTGATGCCGCAGCTGGAGCGCCGGGCGCAGGCCATCCTCGAAGGTCCGATCGACTGGGCCACGGCCGAGATGATCGCCATCGGCTCCCTGCTGATGGAGCGCCGCCCGGTGCGGCTGGCCGGCCAGGACTCGAGGCGCGGCACGTTCTCGCAGCGGTTCGCGGCCATCGTGGACCGGGTGACCAACGAGGCGTGGGTGCCGCTCAAGCACCTCACGGAGGACCAGGGCACCTTCGACGTCTTCGACTCCCTGCTCAGCGAGTACGCGGCGCTCGGCTTCGAGTACGGATACTCGGTGGCCCGGCCGGATGCGTTGGTGATGTGGGAGGCGCAGTTCGGCGACTTCGTCAACGGCGCCCAGATCATCTCCGACGAGTTCGTCGCCTCCGGCAACGCGAAGTGGACGCAGAAGTCCGGCGTGGTGCTGCTCCTGCCGCACGGCTACGAGGGGCAGGGCCCGGACCACAGCTCTGCGCGCATCGAGCGATGGCTGCAGCTGTGCGCGGAGAACGCGCTGGCGGTGTGCCAGCCCTCCACGCCGGCGAGCTACTTCCACCTGCTGAGGCAGCACGCGTACGTCAACTTCCACCGGCCCGTGGTCATCGCCACGCCGAAGTCGATGCTGCGCAACAAGCTGGCCACCTCCCATCCCGAGGACTTCACCTCGGGGGCCTGGCATCCGGTGCTCGACGACCCGACGGTCGAGGATCCGTCGGCGGTCGAGCGCCTGATCCTGTGCTCCGGAAAGGTGCGCTGGGATCTGGTGGCGTCCCGGGACAAGCGGGGCCTCGCGGGCAAGGTGGCGATCGTGGCGTTGGAGCGCCTGTACCCCCTCCCCAGCGAGGAGCTGGCCAAGGCGCTGAAGCGTTACGCGCACGTCGACGACGTCCGCTTCGTCCAGGACGAGCCGGAGAACCAGGGCGGGTGGCCGTTCCTGTCCGCGCACCTTCCCGCGGACGTCAAGCGCTACTTCCCCGAGTACGACCTGAGGATGCGGCGGGTGTCGCGCGAGTGGTCCTCGGCGCCCTCTGTGGGATCGCTGAAGGTGCACAAGACCCAGGAGGAAGAGCTCCTCGACGCGGCGCTAGGCTGAGCCGGTGTACTTCACCGACCGTGGGCTCGAGGAGCTCGTTGATCGGCGCGGCCACGAGGAGATCACCTTCGAGTGGCTCGCCGATCAGCTGCGCACATTTGTTGATCTGAACCCGGAGTTCGAGACCCCGGTGGAACGCCTCGCCTCGTGGCTGGCCAGGCTGGATGACGAGGAGGACGACTGATGCTCGATCTTGATGCACTCACCGGGCGGTACCGGGAGCTGACCGGCTCGGAGCCGGAAGGGCTGTGGTTCGCGCCAGGGCGGGTCAACCTGATCGGTGAGCACACCGACTACAACGACGGGTTCGTCCTGCCGTTCGCGCTGGAGCGCAAGGCGGTCATCGCCGCCGGCCGGCGCGACGACGAGACGCTGGTCATGGTCTCGCTCGAGCTCGACGACGAGGTGCATGTGCGGCTCGCGGATCTCGCCCCGAACGCCGACGGCTGGTCGTCCTATCTGGCCGGTGTCGCCTGGGCGCTCCGCGAGGCCGGTCACGCCGTCGGGGGTGCCACCCTGGTGATGACCTCAGACGTGCCGCTCGGCGCCGGCCTGTCCAGCTCCGCGGCCATCGAGTGCGCCACCGTCGCGGCGCTGGCGGATCTGTACGGGCTGGACATCCCCAGGATGGACCGGGCCAAGCTCGCCCGCGTCGCCGAGAACCAGTACGTGGGGGCGCCCACCGGCCTGCTGGACCAGGCGGCCAGCACGCTGTGCGAGAAGGACTCGGGCCTGTTCCTGGACTGCCGCACCCTGGAGACCCAGCAGGTACCGCTCCCCATGGCCGAGCAGGGCTTCGAGATGCTCGTGCTCGACACGAAGACGCCCCACAGCCACGTCGACGGCGAATACGGCGCACGCCGCGCCTCCTGCGAGGAGGCATGCCGGATCCTCGGTGTGGCCGCTCTGCGCGACGTGACCGATCTGGTCGACGCCCTCGACCGGCTGGACGACGAGACTCTGCGCCGCAGGGTCCGCCACGTCGTGACGGAGAACGAGCGCGTCCTGCAGGCGTTCGAGCTGGCCAAGGCGGGAGACCTGGCCGCCCTGGCGCCGCTGCTCGACGCCTCCCACGCCTCGATGCGCGACGACTACGAGATCACGGTCCCCACGGTGGACCTCGCCGTCGAGGCCGCCCGCGAGGCGGGCGCGTTGGGTGCCCGCATGACGGGCGGCGGCTTCGGTGGCTGCATCATCGCGCTCACCGAGGCGGGCGAGGCGGACCGCATCGGACGGGCTGTGGCCCGGGCCTTCTCCGACGCCGGGTACGGCGCGCCGGAGTGGTTCTCCGTGACCCCCGCCCCTGGCGCGGGTCGGCTCGTCTGACGCGCGCTACCGGAGACGTTCGAGCTCGCGCCGGCCGACCGCCAGCACGGAGGCGATCACGGTCGCGAGCACGAACGGCGCCACGATCAGGCTGCCGATGAACTGGGCGCGGTCCGCCGTGGTGAGGAAGCTGCCCACCACCATGAGGTGCAGCAACGACGAGGCGACCACCAGGCCCAGGGCCCACGAGAACCGCTTCAGCACCAGCCAGGCGATCAGCAGCAGCGAGGCGCCGTACGCGATGAGCACCGCCGCGATCCCCACCGCGAACAGCCTGGAGTTCACCACCAGTGCCCCGACGCCGATCCCGACGGCGGCAAGACCGGTCACGGCGGTGAGGATGACGCTGATGGCGAGCAGGGGACGGCGCAGGACGGCATTCACGCACCTGAGCGTGCCTCACCCCGCCCCTATCCAACAAGTTGGGCCAGTTTGGGTGTGGTTCCACGTGCGGCCCGCCGCTATTGCCTATCGTGGACCGCGAGGGTAACCTGCTTGAGCTTGGCGGCTGCCTTTGCCGCGAACATTTGCCGACACGAAGGAGCTCCAACTATGGATTGGCGCCACAAGGCCGCCTGCCTCACCGAGGATCCGGAGTTGTTCTTTCCTGTCGGAAACACCGGGCCCGCGCTGCAACAGATCGAGGAAGCCAAGAAGATCTGCATGCGGTGCGTCGTTCGTGAGCAGTGCCTGTCCTGGGCCCTTGAGGCCGGCCAGGACCACGGCGTCTGGGGTGGGCTGAGCGAGGACGAGCGCCGGGCGATCAAGCGCCGTGCCGCCCGTTCGCGGCTGCGCACCTCCTGAGAGCCCGTCGAGGCGCACACTGGTGCCATGACCAGCGGCCTCGGGGCCGCGTTCGCCTCGGCCCCCCGTTCTGATTTTCTCCCGCCGGATCAGCGACGCTACGCCGCGGTCGACGCGCCACTGGCCATCGGCCACGGCTCGACCAACTCGCAACCCTCGACGGTGCGCTACATGCTCGAGCTTCTCGACGCCGGACCCGGTCAGCGCGCGCTCGACGTGGGCAGCGGCTCTGGCTGGACCTCCGCCCTGCTCGGCGAGCTCGTCGGCCCCACCGGTTCGGTGATCGGGGTGGAACTCGTGCCGGAGCTCGTGGACATGGCGCGCGTGAACCTGGCGGACCACCGCCCCTGGGTGCGGATCGAGCTGGCCCGCGGCAACCAGCTCGGCTGGCCGGAGGACGCCCCCTACGACCGCATTCTCGTGTCCGCGGACGGCGGACGGGTCCCCGCGGAGCTTGAGGCCCAGCTCGCCCCGGGCGGGCGGATGGTCCTCCCGGCCGCCTCGGACATGATGGTGGTGGAGCGGGCCGCGGACGGCCGGCTGTCGCGCCGGCGGGCGAGGGGGCGGTTCAGCTTCGTGCCGTTGAGGTGATCAGGGCACCACGGGCGGCACCGGCAACGCGATCGTCGCCACGGCGCCCCGCGAGTCCTCCCGGTTCTCGATGGTCAGCGAGCCGTGGAGATCCTTGATCAGGGTTGAGATGATCGCCAGGCCCAGCGACGTCTGGTTGCCGAGCTTGAAGTCGTCGGGAAGGCCGTGCCCGGCGTCGACGATGCGGATGGTCAGCCTGTCGCCGTCGCGGTCTGGCAGCACCTCGACGCACCCTGAGGAGCTGTCCATGCCGTGTTCGACGGCGTTCTGGCACAGCTCGGTGATCACCATGGACAGGGAGGTGGCCATCTCCGCCGGGATCACCCCGAACGTGCCGCGCCTGCGGGCCTTGACGGTGCCGTGGTGCGCCGCGAGGTCCCCGACCATGTCGAGGATCTTGTCGCACACCACGTCGAACTCGACGGCCTCCCCGAGGCTGTAGCTGAGGGTCTCGTGCACCATGGCGATCGACGAGACGCGGCGCATCGCGTCGCGCAGGGCCTCCTTGCCCTCCGGGGAGGACAGCCGGCGCGACTGCATGCGCAGGAGCGCGGCGACGGTCTGGAGGTTGTTCTTGACCCGGTGGTGGATCTCCCGGATGGTGGCGTCCTTGGTCACCAGCATCCGGTCCCGTCGGCGGAGGTCCGTGGTGTCGCGGCAGAGCACGAGCATGCCGGCCGAGGTGTACTCCAGCCACAGCGGGAGGAGGACGAACCGCATGGACGCCCCGCGCGACTCGACGTCGAACTCCAGCGTGAGGCGCCCGTCGAGATCGGCGTCCACAGTCTGGCCCATCGACTCGACGCCCTCCCGCAGCTGGCGCGTGAGGTCGCGGAAGTGCTCGCCCTCGATGTCGCCCACCGCCCCCAGGCGCCGGAAGCCGGTCACGGCGTTGGGGCTGGCGAACGAGATCACGCCGTCGGGCTGGACGCGCAGGACCCCGTCTGCGGCGCGCGGGGCGAGCGCCTTGTCCGACGGCGTCACCAGCGGGAACTCGCCGCGCATCAGCATCTGGGTGAGGATCTCGGCGGCCTCGATGAAGTTCTCCTCGAGTGCGCCGGTGGCCCGCATCCCCATCTGGTTGGTGTGCCGCTCGATGACGGCGATGGGGCGGTCATGGCGCAGGACCGGGATCGCCCAGACGTCCACGGGGATGCCGGCGCCGATCTCGTTGTCGCTGGTCTCCGCGATCGCGTGGGTCATGAACGCGACCGTCACCTGGTGGTCGGGTTCGAACTCGATCAGCTCCCCGACGATGTCCTCCTCGAGCGCGGTGGGCCCCGTGACGGGGCGCACCTGTGCGGTGCAGGCGAACACGTCGCCCTCCTCGCTGAGGGGCTTCCACAGCACCAGGTCCGAGAAGCTCAGATCTGCGAGCAGATGCCACTGGGAGACGAAGGCGTCCAGCCACTCGTCGTCGGTCAACTGTCCGAGGTCTCGCATCACGGGCCCAGCTTGCCACGGATGGCCTTTCGCGTGCGCGGGCCCCCATCTGGCACAATGTGGTGTCCCGCAGGTATTGAACACGAGGAGCCCCCATGGGAAAGACCGGACGCAAGCGCCGCGCCCGCCGCAAGAGCAAGGCCAACCACGGCAAGCGGCCCAACACCTGAGCCGAGGCCATGACGCACTTCAGCCCCCGCGGGTTCCTGCGGGGGCTGTTGTCTTGCCAGGGTCAGGGACGGCGCGTCACGCGCAGCGTCTGGATCCGCGCAGTCAGCGTGGCCGGCGCCTTCGCCGACAGCTGGCTGCGCTGGATCATCTCCGTGATGGTGGATTCGATCTCGAAGTTCTCCATACATCGCTCGCAGGCGTGGAGGTGGAGCCGGATGAGGTCCGCGTCGTGCTCGAGGAGTTCGTTGCGGAGGAACGAGTGGACCTGCGAGAGGGCCGCGACGCACTCGTCCATCTCGTCGTGCTCGTGGGAGAACATGTCGGGATCTGCCATCACCGACCTCCGGTCCTTCGGCCGATCCCGTTCTCGCGGGCGTAGTCGGCGAGGAGGTCGCGCAGCTGTGAGCGGCCGCGGTTGAGCCGGCTCATGACGGTGCCGATGGGGGTGCCCATGATCTCGGCGATCTCCTTGTAGGAGAACCCCTCGACGTCGCTGAGCAGGACGGCCATGCGGAAGTTCTCGGGGAGCCTGGCGATGGCCTCGGACACCACGCCGTCGGGCGTCTGGTCCAGCGCCTCCATCTCGGCGCTCCGCAGCCCCGCCGAGTCGTGGGACGCGGCACGCGCGAGCTGCCAGTCTGAGACGTCCTCGTCGCCGCTGGACTGCGGCGAGCGCTGGGCCTTGCGGTAGGCGTTGATGTAGGTGTTGGTGAGGATCCGGTACAGCCAGGCCTTCAGGTTGGTCCCGGGGGAGAACGTGTGCCGCGACGCGAACGCCTTGGCGTAGGTCTCCTGCACGATGTCCTCGGCGTCTGCCGGGTTGCGGGTCATCCGCATGGCCGCAGCGAAGAGCCGGTCCAGATGGCTCAGCGCTTCCTCCTCGAACGCCTCGGCATCGGCGTCGAGGGTGTCGGCGGCATCCGGGGCCGCGGCAAGCTCGCTGTCCATCAGGATCGAGAATAGCGCCTGCGCGACGATGCTCTCCGCGTGTGCCACCGCCGCGGAACGCTCTCCAGGCGTGGCGAGTGGGGGTGCGGCGGGCGTCATGCCCACCTCAACACACACCCCCCGGGGTCTATTCCCGCCTTGTGGGAATCAGTCCGGCAGGGGCTCGATCAGGGCGGCGCCGTCTGTGCCCACCGTGTTGACCGCACGCGACACCTTCCGGTGAGCCAGCGTCGTGGGCGTCACGAGCAGCCCCACCGCCGCCGCGGCATCGGTGGCCCCCGGGTCCAGCCAGGCGTCCCAGTGCTCCCTCGGCAGGGTCATGGGCATCCTGTCGTGCACCCAGCCCAGCTCGTCGGTGGCGTCTGTGGTGATGATGGTGGTCGACGACACCCACCCGTCGGGCCCCTTCCAGAACTCGTACAGACCCGCCATGACGAACAGTCCCGACGGCGGATGGAGGAAGTAGGGCTGCTTGACGGGTTTGGCGGCGCCTGCGGGCCTCTCCGTGCGCCACTCGTAGTACCCGGCGGCGGGCAGGAGGCACCGCCGCGATGCGGCAGCCTTCCGGTAGGCCGGCTTCTCGGTGAGGGTCTCGACGCGGGCGTTGATCATGGTGGAGCCGGGAGCCTTCGCCCAGCTCGGCACCAGCCCCCAGCGCAGCGGCACCAGCTTGCGGGTCACCCCGCCGTCGGCCGCCCGCTCGACGACGGCGGGCACCGGGTCCGTCGGGGCGATGTTGTAGCGCGGGGCGCACACCTCGGCCATCTCCTCCGCCACGAAGGAGATCTCGAACTCCTCGACGAGCTCATCGGGGTTCGCGGTCGCCGCGTACCGTCCGCACATGGTCCAACCCTAGTACTGTGGCGGCATGAGTCTGCTGCGGTTTGTTGCCAGGAGTCTGTTCGCCAGCTACTTCATCGCCGAGGGGGTCAAGGCCGTCACCAGGCCGGCCGAGATCGCCCCGGACGCGGAGCGGTTCACCTCCACGGTGACCCCCCTGCTGCAACGGGTGGTGCCCGCTGATGTCGCGGCCTACGTGCCCGAGAGGGCGGAGACGTGGGTGCGCATCTCCGGCGTTGCGCAGATCGCCGGCGGCGCCATGTACGCCACGGGCATCGGCCGTCGCCTGGGCGCGCTGCTGCTCGCCAAGGCCTCGGTGCTCAACCTCGCGATCGCGCTGCCGGACAAGGACGCCACCCGGGTGGCCAAGGACGCGGCCCGTCCCGAGATCCTGCGCAACGCCGCGCTGCTGGGTGCCGCCGTGCTCGCCGCCCAGGACACGGAGGGCAGGCCCAGCCTGTCGTGGCGGGCGGATCACGCGGCGAAGGTGACCGAGAAGAAGGCCTCGGCGCTCGGCGCGGACGTCAGCCGATCCGCGCAGAAGGCCGCCGAACGGGCGGAGAAGCGGGCGAAGCAGCTGGCCAGGAAGGCCCGCAGGTCCGCCAAGTCGATCAGCAGGAAGATCGAGGCCAGCGTCAACTGATGACCCACCCCCTCCCCTTCACCCAGTCCCCCGTCGCGGGCGAGGTCGTCGTCCCCGGTTCGAAGTCGGAGACCAACCGGGCGCTGGTCCTGGCCGCCCTGGCGGACGGCCCCAGCACCCTCGTCGGGGCCTTGGAGTCGCGTGACTCGGCCCTGATGATCGGCGCGCTCAGGGCGCTGGGCGTCGAGGTGGCCGAACGCGGGGACACTCTCGTGATCACCCCGCCGCAGCGGTTCAGGGGCGCCGCCGGCATCGACTGCGGGCTCGCCGGCACGGTCATGCGGTTCGTGCCCCCCGTCGCCATGCTCGCGGACGGGCCCTCGTCGTTCACCGGGGATCCGCACGCCAGCGAGCGCCCCATGGCGCCGCTCCTCGACGGGCTGCGGCAGCTGGGCGCCCAGGTCTCGGCCGACGCGCTCCCCTTCACCCTCACTCCCCCGCTGGCCGCTCACGGCACGGCCAACATCGACGCGTCCGCGTCCAGCCAGTTCATCTCGGGGCTGCTGCTGATCGGCGCGCGGCTTCCCCGCGGCCTGACGCTGCGGCACACGGGTGACAGGCTGCCCTCGCGCCCGCACATCGAGATGACCGCCGCCATGCTGCGCGAGGTGGGGGTCCAGGTCGCGGAGCCTGACGAGCGCACCTGGCAGGTGGCGCCGGGGCGCATCGCCGCCCGCAGCCACACCATCGAGCCGGACCTCACCAACGCCGCGGTCTTCCTCGCTGCCGGCGCGGTCACCGGCGGCCGCGTCACCGTGCCTGGCTGGCCCGCCCGGAGCCTTCAGCCCGGGGCCCTCTTCCTGGATGTGGTGCGGGGCATGGGCGCCTCCGTCGAGCGGCGGGGTGATCGGGTCACCGTCGGGGGGAGCGGGGCGCTCACCGGCATCGACGTGGACCTCACGACGGCCTCCGAACTCACCCCGGTCGTGGCCGCACTCGGCGCCCTTGCCACCGGCACCACCACCATCGGTGGGGTCGCCCACATCCGCGGGCACGAGACGGACCGGATCGCGGCCCTCGTCACGGAGCTGCGCCGGCTGGGCGCGGACGCCGAGGAGACCCCCGACGGCCTCCGGATCGTCGGCGGCGGGGAGCTGCGCCCCGCGGTGCTGCACACCTACGCCGACCACCGGATGGTCCACTTCGCGGCGCTGCTGGCGCTCAGGGTGAGCGGCATCCAGGTCACGGACCTGGACTGCGTTTCGAAGACCATGCCGAACTTCGCGCGCGACTGGCGCGGGCTCGTCGGCCGGTGACGCCTTCGTGAAGTCACTGCGCGAGGACGATCACAGCGGGTTCGACCGCCCCCGTCGGCACTCCCGCCCCCGCACCAAGGAGCGGCCGGACTACGCCGCGCTCCCGGTGGCGCGGGTCATCTCCGTGGACCGCGGCCGGTACCGCTGCACGCTCGACGGCCAGGACCTGACGGCGGTGCGCGGGCGGCTCATAGACCGCAAGGGGGGCGTCCTGGTGGGCGACCGCGTCCGTCTCGACGGCGACACCTCGGGCCAGGAGGGCACGCTCTCGCGCATCGTCGAGGTGCTGGAACGCACGACCGTGCTGCGCCGATCGGCAGACGACGCGGACACGTTCGAGCGCCCGATCGTCGCCAACGCCGACCAGCTGTTCATCGTGACCGCGCTCGCCGATCCCACACCCCGCATGGGCATGATCGACCGCATCCTGGTGGCGGCCTTCGATGCGCGGATCGACCCGGTGCTGTGCCTCACCAAGGCGGATCTGGCCAGCCCCGACGAGCTCCGCGCCGCGTACGACCCTCTCGGCGTGCCGATCCTGGTCACGGACCCAGAGGCGGACCTCTCCGCGATCACGGAGGCGCTGACGGGCCGGGTGACCGTGTTCGTCGGCCACTCCGGCGTCGGGAAGTCCACGCTGGTGAACCGCCTGATCCCCGGCGCGGGGCGCGCCACCGCGGAGGTCAGCGAGCTGACCGGCAAGGGGCGCCACACCTCCACCTCCGCCATCGCCATGGAGCTGCCCGGCGGCGGCTGGATCATCGACACCCCCGGCGTCCGGTCCTTCGGGATCAGCCACGTGCAGACCTCGTCGATCCTGGGCGCCTTCCCGGACCTGGCCGAGTTCGCCGAGGACTGCCCGCGCGGCTGCAGCCACATCACCGGCGTCATCGAGTGCGCGCTCGACGACGCAGTCGCGGAGGGGAAGCTCGCACCGGAGCGCCTGGCATCCTTCCGCCGCATGGGCCGGGCGTTCGTCTGAGCCCGCGCCGCGCATCGCGGGCCATGTCCCTGAACTCACCGGGCAGGGTTACCCACTAGGTTTGGCCCCATGGCTGTTTCGAGGGACCTCACTGACGACCTGCGCCTGGCGCACCTCATGGCGGACGACGCGGACTCGCTGTCGATGAGCCGGTTCAAGGCACAGGACCTCCGGTTCACCAGCAAGCCGGACAACACCCCGGTCACCGAGGCCGACACCGCCGTCGAGCAGTCGATCCGTCGCACGCTGGCCCGGACCAGGCCCAGGGACGCCGTCCACGGCGAGGAGTTCAGCGACACCGGGGAGTCGTCGCGGCGCTGGATCATCGATCCCATCGACGGCACCAAGAACTACCTGCGAGGCGTGCCCGTGTGGGCCACCCTCATCGCGCTCGAGGTGGACGGGCAGATCGCCGCCTCGGTGGTCTCGGCCCCGGCCCTGAACAGGCGCTGGTGGGCCACCACGGGCGGCGGCGCATACACCGGCCGCTCAATACTCAGCGCCACGGAGCTGCGGGTGAGCCGGGTGGCGGAGATCGGGGACTCGTCGCTGTCCTACTCCGACATCGCCGAGTGGGTCGAGACCGGGCGGGGCCAGGGCTTCATCGACCTCATGCGCAACTCCTGGCGCACCCGCGCCTACGGCGACTTCTGGAGCTACATGCTGGTGGCCGAGGGCTGCGTCGACGTGGCGTGCGAGCCTGACCTCGCGCTCTACGACATGGCCGCCCTGGACGTGATCGTCCGCGAGGCGGGCGGGCGCTTCTCCAACCTCGACGGCGTCGACGGGGTGGGAGGGCCGGGGGCGCTGGCGACCAACGGCCTGCTCCATCAGGCCGTGATGGACCACCTGCGCCCCCCGGGCTGAGCGCCGGGGAAGCCCGGTCTCAGCCGAGGACCCGGACGCGCACCGTCTCGTCGAGCGCTTCCAGGTCCGCGAGGAGCCCGTCGTACTTCTCCCCCTGCACGTCGGTGACCACGTAGCCCAGCTGCCCGCGCGTGGCGAGCGTCTGCGAGCCGATGTTCATGTTGTGCGTGGCGAAGAGCTGGTTGAGGCGGGCCAGCACGCCGGGCACGTTGTGGTGCAGGTGCACGATCCGCGCCGTCGACGTGGGGCCGGCCGGCACCTCCGGCAGGTTGACGCTCATCGCGGTGGAGCCCAACGTCTCGTAGTCGTTGAGCTTGCCCGCCACGAAGCGGCCGATGTCCACCTGGGCCTCCTGGGTCGAGCCGCCCACGTGCGGGGTGAGGATCACGTTGCTGAGGCCCTGCAACCTGGAGACGAAGGGCTCGTCCTTGGCCTTGGGCTCCGAGGGGAACACGTCGATCGCGGCGCCGGCGATGTGACCGGAGACGAGGTTGTCGTACAGCGCGTCGAGGTCGACGACCGCGCCGCGGCACAGGTTGAGGAACAGCGAGCGGGGACGCATCTGGGCGAACTGCTCGGCGCCGAACATGCCCGCGTTCTCGGGGCGGCCGTCGACGTGCAGGGAGACGGTCTCCGCCTGGGCCAGGAGCTCCTCGAGCGAGTCGACGCGGCGTGCGTTGCCCAGCGCCAGCCGGTCAACGAGGTCGTAGAAGAGCACCCGCATGCCCAGCGCCTCGGCGACGATCGACAGCTGCGAGCCGATGTTGCCGTAGCCGATGATGCCCAGGGTGCGGCCGCGCACCTCGTGCGAGCCGACGGCGGACTTGTCCCAGATGCCTGCGTGCATGTCGCGGTTGCGGTCGGTGAGCCGGCGCGCCATGGAGATGATCTCGGCGACGGCGAGCTCCACGACGGAGCGGGTGTTGGAGTAGGGGGCGTTGAACACCGCGACGCCGTGGTCGGTGGCGGCGTCCAGGTCGATCTGGTTGGTGCCGATGCAGAAGGCGCCGATGGCGCTCAGCCGGGTGGCGGACTCGAGGACCTTGCGCGTCACGTAGGTGCGCGACCGGATGCCCAGGTAGTCGACGCCCTCGAGGGCGGCCATGAGGTCGCGTTCGGCGAGCGCTCCGGGGCGGCTGTCCACCTCGTAGCCCTTGGCCTGGAGCGCCTTGACGGCGTCGGCGTGGATGTTCTCAAGTAGCAGTGCCTTCACGCTGGGCATTCTAGGCCCGTGCGCCCCGGCGCCCCGAACCCGTCCGCTCGCGGCGTACGGAGGCGCTGGTCAGAGGGTGAGGGTCGCGTCCACGAGGGCGGCCGTGTAGGGGTGCCGGGGCGAGCCGAGGACGTCGCCGACGGCGCCCTGCTCGACGATGCGCCCAGCGTTGACCACCACCACCCGCTCGCACATGTGCCGCACGATCGCGAGGTCGTGCGACACCAGCACGAGCGTCAACGAGCGCTCCGCCACCTCCGCCATGAGCAGGTTGAGCACCTGGGCCCGCACGGACACGTCGAGCGCTGAGACCGGCTCGTCGGCCACCAGCAGGGTCGGGTCGCTGATGAGGGCCCGCGCGATGGCGACCCGCTGCCGCTGCCCACCCGAGAGCTGGTGCGGGAACCGGTCCATCATCTCCTCGGCGAGGCCGACGCCGAGCAGGGCGCCCGTGATGACCTCTCGTGTCGGGTGCGGGACGTCCCCGCGCCCCCGCAGGACCGGGGAGCGCAGCGGTTCGGAGACGATGTCGGCCAGCCGCATCCGGGGATTGAGGGACGAGTTGGGGTCCTGGAACACCATGGAGGCGGCCGCCCGCAGGAAGCCCCGCTCCCTCTCCCGCAGCCCGACGATGGAGCGGCCGTCGACGATCACGTCACCTCGGGACGGGGCCTGCAGCCCGAGCATCAGGCGCGCGATGGTGGTCTTGCCGGAGCCGGAGCCGCCGACGATGCCGAGCCGCTCCCCCCTCTCCACCGTCAGGTTCACGCCGTGGAGGGCGACGAACTCGGTGCCTGCCCTGCGGTAGGTGACTTCCGCCTCGCGCAGCTCGACCAGGCTCATGCGGGGACTCCCGGATAGAAGTCGGCCACGCTAGGCAGGGGCTGGCCGGGAGGGACCCGGTCGACGCGCGCGGAGGCGATCAGGCCCTGGGTGTAGGGATGGCGTGGGTCGGCGACGACCTCGTCGATGGGGCCCTGCTCGACGATCTCACCGTCCAGCATCACGGCCACCACCTGGCACACCTGGCGGACCACGGCGAGGTCGTGGGACACGAAGACGGCCGCCCTGTCCGCCAGCTCGTCCGCCAGCAGCTGGAGAATCTGGCGCTGGACGAGCACGTCCAGCGCGGTGGTGGGCTCGTCGCACAGCACCAGCCCCGGGCGGTTGGCCAGCGCCATGGCGATCAGCGCGCGCTGCCGCTGTCCGCCGGAGAGCTCGTGGGGATAGGAGCCCGCGATCCGCTGCGGCTCCGCGATCCCGACGCGGCCCAGCCAGCTGAGCACCTCGTCGTGGATGCTCCCGCGACGCTCACCGTGGTGGAGCGCCACCACCTCGCCCACCTGGCGGCCCACCTTCATGGTGGGGTCCAGCGCGGTCATCGGCTCCTGGAAGATCATCGAGACCTCGTCTCCACGGAGCCTGCGCAGCTCCCTCTCCGGCAGCCCGACGAGCTCCCTGCCGTCCAGCCGGATGCTGCCGGTGACCTGCGCGTGCGCCGGCAGGAGCCCCATGATCGCCAGCGCCGTCACGGACTTGCCCGACCCGGACTGTCCGATGATCCCCAGCCGCTCCCGCTCACCGACCGTGAAGCTGATCCCCCGGAGCGCGGCCTTCTGCCGGCTGCCGAAGGTGACGCGGAGGTCCTCGACCTCGAGGTGGCTCATCTGATCTCCCTCAGCCTCGGGTCGAGCACGTCTCGCAGGCCGTCGCCGAGAAGGTTGAAGCCCATCGTGGTCACGGCGATGGCGAGGCCCGGCCACAGCGCGATGAGGGGCGCGTTGAAGATGTATCCCTGGGCGTCGCGGAGCATCCGTCCCCACGTCGGCGCCTCGGGCCCCGATCCGAGGCCGAGGTAGGACAGCCCCGCCTCGGCGAGGATCGCGATGCCGATGCTGACCGAGACCTGGACGCCCAGGACGGGGGCGATGTTGGGGAGCACGTGACGCCAGGCGACGGCGAGGTGGGGCGTGCCGCTGAGCCTCGCCGCCTCGACGTAGCCCTGGCTCATCACCTGAAGGGTGGCCGCGCGCGCGATGCGCACGAAGGCGGGGATCGACGCCAGCGCGATGGCCATCATCGCCGTCCAGGTGGATCCTCCGAGCGCCGCCGCGAAGAGGATCGCCAGGAGCAGCGCGGGGAACCCGTAGAGGATGTCGGCCAGGCGCGCGGGGATCTCCCCCGCCCAGCCACGCACCATGCCCGCGAGGATGCCCAGCGGCACGCCGAGTGCCGCCGCGACCCCCACCGAGACGATGCCCACCATGAGGCAGATCCGCGCGCCGCTGATCAGGCGCGACGCGATGTCCCCGCCGAGGCCGTCGGTGCCCAGCAGGTAGGGCGCGCCGGGGGGTTGCAGCGGTGCGGAGACCACCGCGTCGGGCGGGAACGGGGTCCAGAACAGGCCGACCACCGCCATCAGGACCACGCCGCTGATCAGGGCGGCGCCGGCGTAGAGCGTCGCGTGCCTCATGGCGCCTCGCCGCTTCGACGCAGCCGCGGGTCGATGAACTGATAGGCGATGTCGATGAGGAAGTTGATGGACAGCACCGCCCAGACCAGGAGCAGGACGATGGCCTGGACCACGCCAAGGTCGCGTTGGGACACCGCCAGCAGCAGGGACGAGCCAAGCCCGGGCAGCGCGAACACCTGCTCGATGATGATGGCCCCCACCAGCAGCGTGGCGAGCTGCAGCCCTATGACGGTCAGGAGCGAGATGGCGGTGTTGCGGACGCCGTGGCGCCACAACGCCCCCGTCCGCGACCAGCCGACGGCGCGGGCGGTGCGGAAGTAGTCCTCGTGGAGCACCTCGAGCACCGAGCTGCGCACGTAGCGGGAGATGACGCTGGCCTGGACGATGGCCAGTGAGGCCACGGGAAGGATGAGGTGGGTGGCCCAGTCCCCCACCGAGTCCCAGTAGGACACGTAGCCGCCGGCCGGCAGCCACCGCAGCTGCACGGCGAAGATGACGACGAGCCAGATGCCCGCCCAGAACGCGGGCACGGCCAGGCCAACCTGGGACAGGGCGGAGACGGCGACCCCGTCGAGGTGTCGACGGCGCATCGCCGCGTAGGCACCCACCGGGAGCGCGATGAGGATGGCCACGATCATGCCGAAGAAGATCAGCCAGGCCGAGACCTCGAGCCTGGCGGCGATGAGCGGCGCGATGGGGCGCCGGCTGATGTACGAGACCCCGAAGTCGAAGCGGACGGCGCCCCACAGCCACTCCAGGTAGCGCGTGAGGAAGGGGCGGTCCAGCCCGAGTTCGGCGCGGAGCCGCTCCGCCTCGCCGGGCGAGGCGTTGGTCCCGAGGATGACCTGGGCGATGTCCCCGGGGAGGGCGTTTGTGGCGGCGAAGATCAGCAGGGACGCCAGCAGGAGGCTCGCGAGCAGCCAGGCCACCCGCACGCCCACCCGGCGAAGGGCCATGTGGGTCAGCTCCTGGCGGCGATCGTGGTGAGGTCGAAGGCGAGGCTGATCTGGTTGGCCTGGATGCCGGAGATCTCCGGTGTGGTGATGATGAGGTTGGGCAGGAGGAAGAGCCAGTCCGCCGCCGCGTCGTCGGCGAGGATCCGCGCTGCCTCCTTGAGCTTGGCCACCTGCTCCTCCGGCGTCCCCGCGTCGGCCTCCGCGATCAGGGCCTGGAACTCGGGGTTGTCGTAGCCCCAGTAGTAGTCCGGGTTCGCGAACGCCCCGAGGTCCCTGGGCTCGACGTGGGCCACGATGGTCATGTCGTAGTCGTGGGCCGTGTAGACCAGATCCAGCCAGCGGGCGGGGAACTCCAGCTCGTCGAGCACGACGGTGATCCCCACCTCCTTGAGCTTGGCCGCGATGAAGCGCCCGGCGGGCGGGCCGTAGGGCAGGTTCGGCACCCGGAGGCGCAGCGTCAGCCCGGTGGCGAAGCCGGCCTCGGCGAGCAGTTCCCGCGCCTTGGCCTGGTCGTACACGTAGGTGTCCGAGAGGTCCTCGAACCAGGGATCCGTGGGCGGCACCATGGAGCCGATGAGGGTGCCCTTGCCGCCCCAGACGGCGTCGACCAGCGCCTGACGGTCGATGGCGTGGTTGATGGCCTGGCGCACCTTGAGGTCCTGCAGGGCAGCGGTGCGGTGGTTGAAGCCCAGCACCACCTCGCCGTCGGTGGTGCCCTCGTGGACCGTGAAGCGCTCCTCGTCGGCGAACTGACCGATGGCCTGCGGCACCGTCAGGTTGGACACGATGTCCAGCTGGCCGGCCAGCATGGCCGTGTTCATGGCGTTGGGGTCCGCGTAGTAGCGGAAGAAGACCGAGTCGAAGCGGGTGGGCGTGGCCCAGTAGCTGTCGTTCGCCTTGAGCTCCACATAGGAGCCCTCTTCCCACTTCACGAACTGGAACGGCCCGGATCCGGCCGGGGCCGTGTCGAGGTTCGCGGCGCCGGTGGGGTCGGTGACGATGCCCGCAGGGCCCGTCATCTCGTAGAGCCATTGATTCGACGGCTGGCTGAGCGTGACCTCGACGGTGTCCTCGTCGGTGGCCTCAATGGTCTCCACGAGCGCCCACTTGCCCTTGATCTGGTCCGTGGCCGACTCACCTCGGTTCCGCTCGAAGCTCTGCACGACGGCCTCGGCGGTCACGTCGGTGCCGGAGGCGAAGCGTGCACCCTGGTCGATGGTGAAGGTGTAGACAGTGTTGTCCTCCGACGTGCGCCACTCGGACGCCAGCAGCGGACGGATGGTGCCCTCGCCGTCGAGCTTCACGAGCGTCTCGTACACGTTGTACAGCAGCACGAACGGCGTGCCCGCGCCCGAGACGGTGATCATGTCAAGGCCGGCGGGCTCCCCCGTGGCTCCGATGTTCAACGTGCTGACCTGTTCCTCGACCGCCGGCGGCCGGGTGCAGGCGCTGAGCACCACAGACAGGAGGAGGGCCACCACGATCCCCAGGGTGCGGGCTCGGCGCATGTTCTTCGTGTTCCCTTCCGGCAACGGGCAACGGCGTGGTCAGTCTACCGCTGGGGCACACCGGGCGCCGTGTGGATTCGCGCGCGGCGTAGCGCGGAGGAACCGGGCAGGATAGGCGCCATGGCGGAGGAGGAACGGCACGGCTTCTCGTGGCACGACACCGGGCGGGCGCTGCAGCGGGCCTCGGTGCAGGCGTTCGACCTGTCCGAGCGCACGGCGCGGCGGGGGTGGCGGTCGCAGCAGCGACGCGTGGGGCGGTGGCGGTCGCGGCTGTTCATGATCATGCAGATCGCCCTGGCGGCCGGGGTGTCGTGGGGGATCGCGAGGCGCCTGCTGGGCCACGAGGAGCCGTTCCTCGCCACGGTCGCGGCCATCATCTGCCTGGGGTTCTCGTTCGGCCAGCGGCTCGGGCGCGTCGTCGAGGTCGCCGTCGGAGTCACGATCGGCGTGTTCGTCGGAGACGTGTTCGTCCACTTCTTCGGCACGGGGGTCTGGCAGATCGTCCTGGTGGTGGCCATGGCGATGTCGATCACCACCTGGCTGGGCGCGAGGACCCTGATGGTGACGCAGTCCGCGGTGCAGGCCGCCGCGGTACTCACGGTGCTCCCTGGGGTCGACGCTGGAATCTCGCGCTGGCAGGACGCTCTGGTGGGCTGCGCGGTGGCCCTGTTGTTTGCGACGGTGGCGCCCACCTCGCCGATCGACCGGCCGAGGATCATCGCGGCGAAGGTGCTGCACGAGGCCGCCCTGACTGTGCGGGCGATGGTGGGGGCCCTGCGCACGGGGGACGTCGACGAGGCCGAGCAGACGCTGGAGCGCGCCCGGGCGACGGAGGCCGAGCTCGCGGAGCTGCTGTCCGCGGCGCAGGAGGGGATGGCCGTGGTGCGCACCTCGCCGTTCCTGCGGCGGCACCGCGACACGGCGCTGCAGGTCTCGGATCTGGTGGTTCCGCTGGACAGATTCATCCGCAACCTGCGCGTGCTGGCGCGGCGATGCGCGGTGGCCACCTACCGCGGGGAGACGGTGCCCGGAGAGTACCTGGCCCTGCTCATGGAGTTTGCTCAGGTGATCGACGAGTGCGCGGCGGAGCTGTTCGCCCGGCGCCTTCCGACGGCGAAGCTCGGCGCGCTGCGCGACCTGGCCGAGCGGTCGGCGCACGTGCCGATCCTGCCGAGGTTGTCGTCGACGGTGGTGCTCGCCCAGGTCCGTTCGATGCTGGTGGACCTGATGGAACTGTGCGGCGAGGACTACACCGACGCGCGCGACGCCGTGCCCGACATGGACTGACCGGTCAGTGTCCGCGGGTCTCGAGGACGGGCCTCACGAGCTCCCCGCCGGTCTCGTCGGTCCCCGCCAGCTGGGCGAGCACCTTGTCGAGCACGATCCGGGCCAGCTCGTCGACGGGTTGCCGCAGGCTGGGCAGCCCGATGGCACGCGCCACCGGGGTGTCATCGAAGCCCACCACGTCGGGCCTGGTCACCCCGGTGTTGTGGATGAACGCGCCCAGCGCGAGCGCATCTGAGGCGCAGACGGCGGCCGTGGCGCCCCGTGCCAGCAGCTCCCCCATCCCCGCGCCGCCTGCGTCGACGGAATCCTCGCCCTCCACTGTGAGCAGGGCCGCCTCGTCGTCGGTCAGGCCCAGCGCCTCCTGCCAGCCCGCCCGCCGGTCCGCGCCCACCGGCGAGCCGTCCGACCAGCCGATGAACCCGATCCGCGCGTGGCCGCGCCGGAGCAGGAACCGGGCCGCCTCCCCCGCGCCCCACCGTCCGTCGACGTCCACCCATGCCTCGTGGTCCGGACCCGCCCACGGCCTGCCGAAGGCGACGAACGTCACGCCCTCCTCCGCGAGCTGGTCTGGACGTTGGTCGCCGGTCCAGGTGTCGGTGATGATCCCGGCGTCGATGGCGAGGCTGGCGCGCAGCTCGACCAGCCGCTCGACCTCCTCGTCTCTGTCGGAGGCGGGAAACACGACGACCCGGTAGCCGCGCTTGTCGGCGGCCATGACCACCTCACGTAGCAACCCGTCCATGAAGGCCCCAGAGATGCCGTTGCGCGGGGGGCTGAGCCGGATGCCGAGCGCCATGGCCCGCTGGTTGCGCAGCGCCCTCGCCGCCACCGACGGGCGGTAGCCTGACCGGTCGATGGCGGCCTGGACGCGCGCCCGGGTCTCCACCCGCACCCGGTCCGGGAAGTTGATGACGTTCGAGATGGTCTGACGCGAAACCTTGAGTTCCGCGGCCAGGCTGGCGAGCGTCGGCTTCTTCATCGGGCCTCCGTTGATCGTTCAAGGTGCCGCAATGCTGTCGCCGTCAGGAAGCGGGTGTCAACGGACTCGGCCGAATCGTTATCGTTCTGACACCGCCCGCGTGGCACGTCGCCACGGCCCCAGGCGCGCCGGGGAGGTCTCGGGCCGGGCGGGTATGTCAGTAGCGCAGAATGGCCGCGAGCTCGCTGTCAGGCACCACTTCCTCCGAGGTGGCGTGGACCATGCCCCCGTTCGTGAGGGTGGCGACGGCGGCCGCCTCCACCTGCTCGCACATCGCGTAGCGGTCGTCGGTGCCCAGCCTCACCACGGCGGGTTCGCCACCGTCGAGCACCCGCTCCCAGCACCAGGGGTCCGCACGCATGAACAGCGTGTCCACGCGTCCCTGCTCCGCGGCATCGCTGACCGCGTCGGCGTCGGTGGACACCTGGCCGCCCGTGGCGAGGAGCGCGCGGAACCGCTCGATGAGGCGGGTCCGTTCGGCGCGCAGCCGGCCCTCGATGAGCGGCCAGGCCACCTCGTGCAGCGCGTCCGCGGACAGCTCGTCGGGGCTGCGGTGGACCGCCTCGTCGAGCACCCCCGCGTAGGTGTTGACCTCCCGGTAGGCGGCCACGTTCTGCTCCAGCCCCACGAGGAGAAGCGGCGCGCTCTGGCCGGCCAGCACCTCGCGGAGGCCTGCCTCCACCTCGCGGAAGAAGCGGAGGACGTCGTCGCGCTTCGCCTCGTCGGCGCCCACGCCGTGGCCGTAGAACACGGCTCTGCCGCCGCGACCCGCGTTGAGGGTCCGCGCCATGGAGTCCGAGCGGCCGCTCGGCTCCACCACGTCTGCCAGGCTGGTGGGCACGTCGTCGAGCTCGATCTGGCGGACGGTGTGACGGGTGCCGTCCATCAGGCGCACGGAGCCCTGACTGATGGCCAGAAGAAGGAAGTGCGCGTCGCCGGACAGCAGCCGCATGAGTGGGCCAGTCACGAAGTGGTCACCCACCGCAGCGAGCGTGGGCAGCGACGCGGGGATCCGCACCATCTGCGACCCTTCGGAGGTGAGGAACATGGCCAGGCCGTCGCTCATGAACTGCCAGGCGAAGTTGTTGTTGAGGAGTTCGCGGGCGGGAGCCAGGAGCGCATCGACGTCTGCGCGCCGCAGGTCCTGCAGGAGCAGGGCCTCGGCCCCGGTGACGAGGTTCTTCCACACCACCTGATCCGCTTGGATGCCGGCTCCGAAGCGGTGGGTGGGCAGCATCAGCGACACATGCGGCCCCTTGACCTCTGAGGCAGCGAGAGCCTGGATGTCCGAGCGGTTCAGTAGGTCCATGGATCCTCCTCCATCGGTGGGATCACTCCAGCCTACGACGACTGACCGGGCTCCGTCCGGGCCTTCACAAGTTCACCTGCGGAGCTTGGGCGCAGGGCTCACCCGGCCGAACCGAGCGCGAACGGGAGCACGGCCGCGGCCCCGGCCAGCAACAGGATCCGCCCCGCGACGGTGATGGTCCAGCGGGAGTCGACGAGGTCGTCCACCAGGAGGACCGGTCCGTCGAGACGCGTCAGGCGGGCCGCCATGTCCGGGGGCACGGTGAATCGATCCCAGACGTCTCGAACGCGGAACGCGCTGTTGGTCGAACCCCTCAGACGGTCCGCACTGGGGCTCAGGCCGAGGGGACCCAGCAGTTCCAGGCGCCCGGCGGTCGCGATGCCGGTGGCGAGCGACTCCACCAGGCGTGGGCGTCCGAGGCTCGGCACCCACGCGACCGCGACCGGACGGGCGTCCCACTCCCACTCCCGCAGGACCCGGAGGCAGGCCCTCCCCAGTTCGGGAGGCACCTCGGCGTCGACCGGGTTTCCGTCCCGATCGGAGGCGAACAGTTCACGCAGCGGCCCGCCCCACCCCAGGTCCGAGAGCCGGGCGACCGCACGCCCGGCGGCGAGCAGCTGCTCGGGCGGGATCTTGCCCCGGACCGGGCGACCGTCGACCCGGACGCCCAGGCTGTCCAGGCCGCTCGGCCACAACGCACGTGGGGCGAGCGGGACGCCCACGCGGTCCAGTGCCGACTGCGCGTCCTGGCCCGCCGTCAACGTCACCTCGGTCGGGTACCAGGGGCCCGCACAGGCGTCGCACCGGCCGCAGGCGGCGGTATGCGGGTCGTCCAGCTCGGCGGTCAGGAACGCCATGCGGCACTGGTCGAGTTGCTCGTAGGCGAGCATCGCGCGCTGCTCGTGGAGCCGGGCGGCGGCGATCCGGCCGTAGCGGTCGGCGTCGTAGGTCCACGGGGCACCCGTCGAGACCCACCCGCCCTGCACCGATCTCACCGCGCCGTCGACCGCCAGCACCTTGAGGAGCAGCTCGAGCGGACCCCGCCTGATGTCGACGCGGGCCTCCAGTGCGGCCACCGACAAGGGGCGGTCGGCCCCGGCGAGGGCCTCGAGTGCCGCATCGGCCTTGCGCTGGGTCGGCATCGCGTTGGTGGCGAAGTAGTGCCAGATGGCCTGATCCTCCGCGCCCGGCAGCAACAGGACGTCGGCGCTCTCGGTGGCGCGGCCGGCCCGGCCGACCTGCTGGTAGTACGCCACCGGTGAGCTCGGGGCCCCCAGGTGGACGACGAACCCGAGGTCGGGCTTGTCGAAGCCCATCCCCAGCGCGGACGTGGCGATCAGTGCCTTGACCTCATTGCGCTTCAGCGCCTCCTCGGCGACCAGTCGCTCCGCCGGATCGGTGCGGCCCGTGTAGGGCAGGACCCGGTGGCCGGCCTTCGCCAGCAATGCGGCCGTATCCTCCGCCGCGGCGACGGTGAGGCAGTAGACGATGCCGCTGCCCGGCAGCGCCCCGAGATGCTCGCTGAGCCAGGCCAGGCGGCGCCAGGGGGTGCCGAGATCGAGGACGCCGAGCCGCAGCGAGTCGCGCGCCAGGGCGCCGCGCAGGGTGAACACCTCATGACCGCCCGCCGCCATCTGTTCGGCCACGTCGTCGACGACGCGGGAGTTGGCCGTGGCGGTGGTCGCCAGGACGGGCACACCCTCGGGGAGTTCCGAGATGAGGTCGCGGATGCGCCGGTAGTCGGGCCTGAAGTCGTGCCCCCAGTCCGAGATGCAGTGCGCCTCGTCGATGACCAGAAGGCCGCAGGACTGCACCAGCCGCGGGAGCTGCTCCGCCCTGAACACCGGGTTGACCAGGCGTTCAGGCGACACGAAGAGCACGTCCACCCGGTCGGCGTCGAGCGCCTGCTCGATCTCGGACCACTCGGTGACGTTGGCCGAGTTGATGGCCGCTGCGCGCACGCCGGCCCTCTCGGCGGCCGCGACCTGATCCCGCATGAGCGCCAGCAGGGGCGAGACGATCAGGGCGGGCCCCGATCCGGCCCTGCGCTGGAGCAGCGCCGTGATGAAGTAGACCGCGGACTTGCCCCAACCCGTGCGCTGCACCACCAGCGCGCGGCGATGATCCGCCACGAGCGCCTCGATCGCCTCGAACTGGCCGGTGTGGAAGTCGGCGTCGGAACTCCCGGTGAGCGCCCTCAGGATCTCCCTGGCCTCGTCGCGGAGACCGGCCGCCCCGCGCTGCACCGCCGGGGCGGAGGCCGGGGCCGCGACGGCGGGCTGAAGGCCGGCGGGAACGGAGGGCTCCCACAGCCACTGCTCGTCGAAGTCGTCCGGCGGCAGGGTCTCCGGGTCCGGTGGCGGCTCGTCCAACCAGGCGTGGGTCATCATGTCCACCACCCTGCCACCACGCGCTGACATTCCCTCATCACAGCGATCGACCGACGCGCCCAGGCCGGCCGACCTGCGGTGAACATGGAAGAACTCCCGCCCAGCCGTGGCTGGACGGGAGTTCCTGTGTGGTAGCGGGGACAGGATTTGAACCTGTGACCTCTGGGTTATGAGCCCAGCGAGCTACCGAGCTGCTCCACCCCGCGTCGCTCTGACAACTATAGGGACTGCCCGCGGACAATCCAAATCGAGGACGATCGAGCGACGGGGGCACGGGTCAGGGGCGACCCTCGGGGACCGTCGTCTTGGCCGGGTCGCGCTCGACAATGCCGCTCAGCACCTGATCGATGCGCTCCATGAGGTCCGTGGGGATCTCGACGCCGCTCGCCTTGACGTTCTCGGCGATCTGCTCGGGACGCGAGGCCCCGATGATCGCGGCGGCGACGTTGTCGTTCTGCAGCACCCACGCCACCGCGAGCTGGGCCATGGTGAGGTCCACCTCGTCGGCGATGGCGCGCAGGCCCTGCACCTTGGTGAGCACGTCGTCGCGCATCCAGCGGCTGATCATGCCCTGGCCGCCCTTGGTGTCGGTTGCACGCGACCCCTCGGGAGCGGGCTGACCCGGCTTGTACTTCCCGGTGAGCACGCCCTGCGCGATGGGCGACCACACGATCTGGGAGACGCCCACCTCCTGCGACGCCGGCACCACCTGCTCCTCGATCACGCGCCACAGCATCGAGTACTGCGGCTGGTTGGAGACGAACGGGATCTTCAGCTCCTTGGCGTAGCGCGCCGCCTCACGGATCTTGTCGGCGGGCCACTCGGAGACGCCGATGTAGAGCGCCTTGCCCTGACGGACCACGTCGGCGAAGGCCGTCATGGTCTCCTCGAGCGGGGTCTCCACGTCGTAGCGGTGGGCCTGATAGAGGTCCACGTAGTCCATCTGGAGCCGCTTCAGCGACCCGTTGATGCCTTCCATGATGTGCTTGCGCGAGAGACCGACGTCGTTGGCGCCCTTCGGGCCCACGGGCCAGTAGACCTTGGTGAAGATCTCCAGCGACTCGCGGCGCTCGCCCTTCAGAGCCTCGCCCAGGACCACCTCGGCGGCCGTGTTCGCGTACACGTCGGCGGTGTCGAACGAGGTGATGCCGTGGTCGAGGGCGGCCCGCACGCACGCGGTCGCGGTGTCGGCCTCCACCTGCGAGCCGTGCGTGAGCCAGTTGCCGTAGGTCAGTTCGGTGATCTTCAGGCCGGAATTACCCAGATAGCGATACTTCATGCACCAGAACCTACTCCCCCGGTCCAGGCCACGCGGTAGCGTCGACCCACGTGAAGAGCACACCACTGCACTGGGCCTCCGGGACCTGGACGACGCCGCCCGACGACTCCCACGAGGAGGGCACGGACCTCGTGGTGACCGCCGCCGAGGGCTCCGACGCGTGGCGGGTCACGTCCTACGGATTCGTCCACGACACCGAGCACGCCCTCGTGGCTCCGTTCCAGACGGGAACGGCGATGGAGGTGGTCTTCACCGCCGACTACTCCGAGCAGTTCGACCAGGCCGGCCTGTTCGTGGTCGCGGCCGCGGACTGCTGGGTCAAGGCCGGCGTCGAGTTCGCCGACGGGCACCCCCAGCTGGGCGCCGTGGTGACCAACCCGGTCTCGGACTGGTCGGTGGCGCCCGTGGACGCGTGGCTCGGCCGTCGCGTGCGGGTCCGGGTGTCGCGCTCGGGGGACGCCCTGACGATCAGGGCCGGGCTCGACGGCGAGCCCCTCGGGCTCGTGCGGGTCGCGCCCTTCCCCGTCGACGCCCGCGCCGCGGCCGGGCCGTTCACGTGTGCCCCGACCCGGTCGGGCCTCGTGGTGCGGTTCCACGAGTGGACCGCAGGGCCGGCCGACGAGGCCCTCCACTGAGCCGGGGTCCCGCTGCCCGCCGTCGGCTAGCCTTGCGCGCATGACCCAGGCCGCCCTGCACTACGAGCTCACCCAGGACCGCCTCGACAACGGGCTTCAGGTGGTGGTCGCACCCGATGCCGGGGCGCCCGGTGTCGCGGTGAACCTGTGGGTGGAGGTCGGGTCCGCCGACGAGGCGCCCGGCCGGACGGGGTTCGCCCATCTGTTCGAGCACCTGATGTTCCAAGGCTCCGGACAGGTGGCCAGCGGCGAGCACATGGCCACCATCGAGTCGCTGGGCGGCACGGTCAACGCCACCACCTCCACCGATCGCACCAACTACTTCGAGACCGTCCCCAGGGGCGCGCTGGACCTGGCGCTGTGGATGGAGGCGGACCGGTTCGCGTCGCTGGCCATCACGCCCGAGAACTTCGGGGCCCAACGTCAGGTCGTGAAGGAGGAGAAGCGGCAGCGCTACGACAACCAGCCCTACGGGGACCTGCTCGAGTTGCTCACCGCGCAGCACTTCGCCCCCGATCACCCGTACGGACACCTGACGATCGGCTCCATGGAGGACCTCGACGACGCCTCGCTGGCCGATGTCGCGGCCTTCTTCGACGCCTGGTACCGCGCCGGCAACATCCGGCTGGTGCTGTGCGGCCCTGTCTCGGGGGACGAAGGCCTCGAGCTCGCGCAGCGCTACTTCGGCGGCCTTCCCGCGCGGCCCGGTCCGGCACGGGGGCCGATGCGGGAGACGCGGTCGCCCGGCCCCTCAACCGTGGAGGTCACGCGGACCGTGCCGCACTCGCTGGCGTACCTCTCGTGGACCACCCCCCCGGCCGCGCACCCGGACCAGCCGGCGATCGACCTGGCGCTCGCGGTGCTGGCAGACGGTCATACCTCGCGCCTCCACCGCTCGCTGGTGCGGCACGGCGACATCGCCCACGAGGTACACAGCGCCTCCCTCACCCACCGGTCGGCGGACTCGATCGCCACGATCCTGGGACGACCGGCCGAGGGCGTGTCCCTCGCGGCCATGTCGGACGCCATCCTTGAGGGGGTCGCAGGCCTGGCCGAGCGCGGCCCCAATGAGGACGAGCTCGCCCGCGCCGTGGCCCAGTACGAGCGGGACTGGCTGTGGGAGCTGGCCACGACGAGCGGCCGCGCGGACGCGATCAACGAGGCGTGGCTGATCCACGGCTCGCCGCACGAGGTCAACACGCACCTGTCGGACGTGCTGGCGGTCACACCCGACGACGTCGCCGCAGCCGCCAGACGGTGGCTCGCGCCCACGGTGGCACACCAACTCCACTACAAGGCCGAGGAGAACCGATGAGCCGCCCCGAGGTCACGCTGGGTGCTCCCTGGCTGTTCCCCACCCCCTCCGTCGGCACGCTCGCGTCCGGGCTGACGGTGTGGCACTTCGACCTGCCAGGGCAGCACATCGCGACGTTCGAGGTGGTCCTCAAGGCGCCACTGTCCGGCGAGCCGGCCGACCGCGAGGGCGTGGCCACCGTCGCCCTGCACGCCGTCGACGAGGGCACCCTCAGCCACCCCGACGGCGCCATCGGCGAGCTCCTGGAACACCAGGGCGCGACGCTGCACGGCACCGCACGCCAGCGTTACACCACCCTGGGCGGACAGGCGCCCTCCCGCAGGTTGGCCTCGGTCCTCCCGCTCTTCACCGAGGTCCTCACCGAGCCGGCGTTCGACGAGCGTGATGTCGCGCACCACGTCGAGGCGCAGGTGGCCGGGTACGACTCCAAGCTCGCCTCCCCCTCGTCGGCCGTCCGCCTGGCGCTGCGCCGGGAGCTGTTCGGGGCCGGGCACCGTGACGGCCGCCCCGCCGCGGGCACCCCGGAGACGCTCACCGCGATCGGTCCCGACGACGTGCGGCGCTGGCACCGCACCCATTTCTCGCCGGTGGGCGCCACCCTGCTGATCGCCGGCTCGCACGCCGCCGAGGCCCTCAAGGCGATGGCTTCGTGGGCCGCGCCGTCACCGGTGCCCGCGTCCCCCGTCGCGGCTCCGGAGCGCCCGCCCCGGATCGTCGTCGTCGATCAGCCGGACGCGGTGCAGGCCACCATCGTGGCCGGGAGACGCACCGTGTCGCGGCTGGATCCACGGTGGGCGGCGCTACGCCTCGCCGGCCAGGCTGTGGCAGGGGCGTTCGCGAGCCGGCTCAACCTCGAGCTGCGCGAGCGCCTCGGCTATACCTACGGCATCAGCGGAGGGTTCTCCCCGGGCACCGACGAGGGGATGTTCACCGTGGGCGGCAGCGTGCGCACCGAGGTCGCGGCAGACGCGGTGGCCCGGCTCCTCGAGGGGCTCGCCCTGCGTGCGCCCTTCGGCGACGCGGAGATCGACGACGCCCGCCGCTACCTCATCGGCGTGGCTCCCCTGGCGAACGAGACCTCCGCAGACATCGTCGCGCAGGCCTCGGCACTCGCCGCGGCGGGGCTCGAGCCGGGGTTCATGAACGACCACTTCGCCCACCTGGCCGCAGTCACCCCGGCGGACGCCACGGACGCCTTCCGCACCGTGGTCACGCCTGAAAGCCTGAGTGTCGCGGTGATGGGCGACGCGGCCGCCCTGGTCCCGGCCCTCGCGGGCGTCGGCCTGGCCGCGGAGGTCGTCGACCTCCGCGGCTGACCGGCTGATCAGCCGAGGGCCTCCGCCGCCTCGGCGATCTTGGCCTCGGCCGCCCGGACCTTGGCCTGGTAGTCCGCCAGGTCCCCGTCGCGGAGCGCCTGGTCGGCCGCCTCGAACAGGGCCTGCGCCTCGTCCAGGAAGTTGCGCGCCCGCACCTGAGCGTCCTCGGGCACCGACGGCGCCTCCGGGTCGACGGGGGCCACGTCCGTGGGCTGTTCCCCGGTGTCGGCGCCGGCATCGCCCTGGAACACCTGGTCAAGGGCTGACTGGAGCGTCTCGCCGATGCCGATCTGTTCCCCGAAGCGCACCACGATGAACCGCAGCGCGGGATAGGCGCCCGTGGTCCCCGTCGTCTGGGTGGAGATCGGCTGCACGTACAGCAGGCCGCCGCCCAGGGGCAGGGTGAGCAGGTTGCCGTAGATCGCGGATGCGGAGGCACCCTGACGGTTGAAGGGCAACAGCTTGTCCGCCACCAGCGGATTGGTCGCGATGAAGTTGTAGGTCTGTCCCGGGCCTGCGATCTGCTTGGCATCCGACAGCTTGAGCACCCTCATCCGCCCGTAGTCCTCGGTGGTGGCATCCGCGTTGACGGACATGTACACGCTGAGGTTCTCGCGGTCCTTCGGCACGAACACGGTGGTGTTGGCGAAGTGCGGCGAGTCGTCGCCCGGCCAGCGGATGGTGAGGAAGTACGGGGGCTCCTTGAGGCCCTGCTGCCCTGCCCGGACGGGGTCGTTGGGCACCTGCCAGATGTCGGTCTGGCGGTACCAGGTGTTGGGGCTGGTGGTGTGGTAGCGGCCGAGGATCTCGCGCTGGGCCTTGAAGAGGTCCTGCGGGTACCGGAGGTGCTCCAGGAGCTCCTGGGAGATCTCGGACTTGGGCGTGATGACGCCGGGATAGACCTTCTCCCAGGTCTGCAGGATGGGGTCGTTCTCGTCCCACTCGTACAGCGTCACCGTGCCGTCGTAGGCGTCGACGGTGGCCTTGACCGAGTTGCGCACGTAGTTGACCTGCTGGCCCATGAGCAGCCTGTCGGCCGCGGTCCGGGAGTCCGAGATGGCCTGCGTCCAGTCGCTGTTGGTGGAGTTGGGGAAGCTGTCGGTGGTGGTGTACGCGTCGATGATCCAGACGATCCGGCCGTCGACCACGCTCGGGAACGGGTCCGAGTCCAGGGTCAGCCACGGAGCGGCCTCCTGGACGCGCTGCACCGGCACCCGGTCGTGCATGAGCCGTGACTCGTCGTTGACGCGGTCCGACAGCATCAGGTTGATGTCGCCGAAGCGCACGGCGAAGGCCGCGCGGACCAGCGGGTTGCCGATGTCGACGCCGCCCTCCCCCGTGTAGGTGTACAGCGACTCGGTGCGGCCCTCGCCGCCCGACGGCGTGTCCAGCTCGACCGGATCCTGGCCCTCCGGGGAGCCGACGACCACGTAGTAGTCGGTCTGCTCGCCGAAGTAGATGCGTGGCTCGTGCTCCGGGAGCGTCCCCACGGTGGGGATTCCACCCGAGAAGAACACCGGCTCGCCGTTCGCCTCGCGCTGGTTGCCGTAGGCGGCCACCATCCCATAGCCGTGCGTGTACACGGTGCGGCGGTTGTTCCAGGTGTCGCCGGACTCCACTGAGTTCAGGTCCAGCTCGCGCACCGCGACCACCGAGTCCGTGGCCTTGCCGTCGATCACGTAGCGGTCGATGTCGAGCGTCTCCGGGAAGCTGTAGTAGCCGCGCACCTGCTGAAGCTGCTCGAAGGCGGCCGGGACGACGGTGGGGTCGATGAGGCGGATGGCCGGGAGCGCCTCGGCGTCCTGGCGGAGCTGACCGGCCGAGGCCGTGGTGGTGGCCTCGTAGTCCTCGATCTCCACGTCCTCGATGCCGTAGGCGTAGCGCGTGGCCGTGAGGTTGTTGGCGATGTAGGGGCGTTCCTTCTCCTCCTCATCGGGGGTGACCTCGAAGCTCTGCACGATCCACGGGTACAGCATGGCCAGGAGCAGGGTTGAGACCACCAGCAGCGCGATGGAGGCCCCGGGCACGCTCCACCGGATCTTCCAGGCGTTGATGAACGCCAGGATGGCCACGATGACGCAGATGGTGGCGATGATGGCGGCCACGGGCACCCGGGTGGTGAAGTCCGTGTAGCCCAGGCCCGTGAAGTTCTTGTTGGGCGTGATGCTGAGCCCGAACCGGTCCAGCATCGTGTTCGCCGCGATCAGCAGCATGATGAGGCCCAGGAGGATCGACAGGTGCCGTTGGGCGCCCACCCCCGCCGCCGTGTTGCCGCGTCCCCGCAGCGCCGAGGAGTTGAGGGCGCCTGTCATGAAGTGCACCGCCAGGGCGGCGAACGCTCCGGCGATCATCGCGAACAGCAGGTACCCGACGACGAACCGCAGCCACGGCTGCGTGAAGACGTAGTAGCCGGCGTCAAGGCCGAAGTACGGGTCCGCCCAGTTGAACGGGGTGGCATGCCACCACGCCAGGAACACATCCGTCATCCCGGAGGCGGCCATGCCGCCGAGGATGCCCACCACCACGGAGGGGATGGCCATGAGGACCTTGGACCTGCGGTCCAGCGCGTCACGCAGCTGGATGAGGAACTCGGAGTCCAGGTTGGCCCTGCGCACCTTGGGCCGCAGCCGGTAGGCGATCACCATGTTGAAGAAGACGAGCGCGAACAGCAGCGATCCGAACACGACGAACAGCCCCAGCCGGGCCGCGAGCTGTGTGGTGAACACCGTCTGGAAGTTGATGCTGCGGAACCACAGGTAGTCCGTGAGCGTCCTGGAGGCGATCACCGCCACGAGCAGCAGTCCGCCCGCGATGATCACCGTCCAGAGCAGGGGCCCCCGTCCGGTGGGGGCGTCGGGGTTTGCGGTGTTGGCGCTCACGCCTCATCACTCCTGAACGTGTCTGCCAAGGCGTCCGCGAGGCCGGGGATGAGATCCTCGGCTCCCAGCAGATCCTCGGGGTTGGTCACCAGCCGCGCCAATCCATGACGCGTCCCGTCCCTGAGCACGCCGACGACGATGCGCACGTCGGCCCTCTCCGGGTGCGCGGCCACGAAGCGGGCCGCCTCGTCGGGGTCTTCTGGCAGTGCCGCCTCGTGTTCCGGCGGGAGGAAGGCGCGCTCCATCGCCAGGGCGCAACCCTCAACGGTGTCCGGCCAGAAGATCCCACGCAGGCGCTCGACCACATCCTCGGTGGCGTGGAACTCGTCCTGTTCGATCGCCGTCAGCGCGTCCGGGGTGGCCTCCGGCACCCGGCCCCGCAGTTGCGGTTCGACCTCCAGGAGCGTCCGGGTGGTGACCAGCGCGAAGAGGCGGGCCGGCTGGTCCCAGCCTGACGAGGAGACGTGTCTCTCCACGTCCATGAGACAGGCGATCAGCTTCGACGAATCAGCCACAGGTGGGCACCTCCGCGGTCTTTCCTTCGTGGTTGAGTTGGAGCGCTGCGATCGCGTCCTTGAGTGTCCCGACGCGCACCAGCTGCACGTCCGTGTCCAGGTTCCCGACGTCTGCGCAGTTGTCCTCGGGCACCAGGAACACGGTGGCCCCGTCGCGCTGGGCGCCCATGATCTTCTCGCGGACCGCGCCTATCCGGCTGACGCGCCCGTTGGGGTCGATCTCCCCGGTGCCGGCCACCACCGTCTCGTCGATGAGCGTTCCCTCGGTGATCCGGTCGTAGAGCCCCAGCGCGAAGATCAGCCCCGCGCTGGGCCCCGTGACGTTCTGATCCACGCCGAACTGCACCTGCGGCGCGTAGAGGAACCCCGTGTCGAGGCTGATGCCCACCACCGGACGGCGCGAGTCGGTGTTGCTGGCGCTCGTGGTGACGCTCACGATGCTCTCCTGCCCGTCACGCAGGACGGTGAACACCACCACGTCTCCCACCGCGTGCGTGGCCACCTGGGCGATGACGTCCTCGCGGGTCTGCATCTCGATCTCGTCGACCATCGTGATGAGGTCACCAGGCTGCAGCCGGTCTGCGCTGGGGCCGGAGAGGACGACGCTCTCCACCCTGGGGAGCTCGCTGACGGCCACCCCGGCCGCCCGGAGTGCCGCGACCGTGGCGTTGATCCGGGACTTGTCCATCATCGCCACCGCCTCGCTCTGCACCTGCGACGACGACTTTCCAGGAGGGTAGATGACGTCGCGCGGCATGGCGTCCGAGTCGTTGGCCATGAAGACGAAGACCGCCTCGGGAAGGCTGAGTGTCGAGTCCACGCGGGTGGTCGACACGGTGGTCATGAGCAACTGCCCCGTCGTCTCGAAGGTGGGGAGCCCGGACACCTGGATGACCTGGGCGCCCGTCTCTGTGGAGGCCAGCACGTCGACCGTCTGCCCTGGCCGCCATGCCACGTAGGGAACAGGGATGACCACCAGCAGCGCGGCGAGGAACACGAAGAGGAGGGAGGACACGATGGCCACCGCGTTGCGCGACACCGAGCGCTCCCTTCTGACGATTTCTCTTCACCCTAGCAAGCGGCGACAACCGGTCGCGCTGCGCTTGCACCATGGGGAAGAATGGGCGATGAGGAGGTCATGTCCAATGCCCAACCCTGACCCGTTCGGATCGTTCGACTTCGAGCAGCTGCGCAAGATGCTGCAACAGATGGGCCTTGGCGACGCGGACCAGCTCAATCTCGAGGAGTTGCTCGCCCAGGTGGCCCGGATGCAACAGTCCGGCCAGGGCCTGATGTTCGGCATGACCAACGCCGACCGGGATCCCGAGGCCGCCTGGCGGACCACCCTCACCGCGGCCAAGCAACTCGCGTCCGAGGCGGGCGCGGACCCCGAGCTCAGGGCCGAGGAGAAGGCTGCGGTCGTCGACGCCGAGCGCCTCGCCCAGGCCTGGCTGTCGCCCCAGACCACCTTCACCGAGACAGGGAGGCCCGCCCGGGCCATCACGAGGTCCGCGTGGCTGGACGAGACCGGGGACGGCTGGCGGGCTGTCATCGAGCCCATCATCGACGGGCTGGCGGAGGCGCTCAAGCGCGGGACCGTCGACGACGCGGGTGGCGAGCTGGAACCCATGGGGCGGCTCCTCGCCCCCATGATGAAGCAGTCCGCATCGTTGATCTACCGTGACCGCCTGAAGCGGGAGCTGGCCCGGGTGGCCGGGGACATCCTCACGGGCACCGAGATCGGGTTCAATCTGCTCAGCTCGCCAGGCGTTGTCATCATCCCGGCCAACGTCGCACGGTTCACGCAGGACCTGGATGCCAGCGAGCGGGACGTCACGCTGTTCCTCCTCCTGCGCGAGGCTGCCAGGCAGCGTCTGTTCCATCACGTCGCCTGGTTGTCGCCGCAGCTGAGTGCCCTACTGGGGCACTTCGCGCGGGAGATCACCATCGACTTCGACGCGATCGCCAGCCAGTTCCAGCCGGAGAACCTGCAGAACCTGTCCATCGAGGACGTTGTGGCGGTCGGCGAGTCCGTGCGGGGATCCTTCTTCCAACCCGCCAGCACCCCCACCCAGATCGAGATCCTGCAGCGCCTGGAGGTCCTGCTGGCGCTGGTGGAGGGCTGGGTGGACCACGTCGTCGGCCGCGCAACCGCGCCCTGGATGCCGAACGCCCCGCAGCTGGAGGAGGTCCTGCACCGCCGCCGCGCCTCCGCCACGCCGGTGACCAGTGTCTTCGCCGAGTTGCTCGGCCTCGACCTCCGTCCGCGGCTGGTGCGTGACGCGAAGAACCTCTGGGCCGCCGTCGAGCATCACCGCGGCGCCGAGGGCCGCGACGCCGTGTGGCGCCACCCGGACCTGCTGCCGACCGCGGGGCACCTCGCAGACCCGCTCTCCTTCGCCGCCGGGGAAGCCCGCCCCGACGAGCCGGTGGAGGACGAGATGGATGCAGAGCTGCGGCGGCTCCTCGAGGGGCCGGGGGCCTGAGCGGGGCATGCCTTGACGCGGCGGAGCGGCCCGCGCTTAACTTGCCCAGGTGAGTCCCGGTGGCTCGTTACGCAGGGGAAGGCGGAGCGAGCGGCCGGGACTCCACCGTGTCCGGCCGGTGTGTCTCGTTGTGAGCGCTCGGGGCGGCGCCTAGAGTGAACGCGGTTGCTGAAATCGGCAACCACCCCGAACAAGGAGGAAAACATGACTGCGGAGATCTGGGAAGGCTCGTTCTACTGCGTGAAGTGCAAGGAGAAGCGCGACGCGAAGGGCGAGGTCGTGGTCAATGCCAAGGGCACCAAGATGGCCAAGGGCAAGTGCCCCGAGTGCGGCACCAACCTCAACCGCATCCTCGGCAAGGCCTGAGCGGCGTAACCCGTGCCCGCTGAGGGCATTTCAATGGGGCGGTGGCCACTGTGCACCGCCCCATTACGCTGCCCCGACACCGGCCGCGACTGACGCCCCGGCTGGTCCGGGAATTCCGGGTGTGGTTCGGGCGAGACCGGTGTTGTCCGTGTGCCACGAGGTGTTGTCCGGTTCCACCAGGGTGTTCCGCCGGAGCACCCGACCCGCGAGTCTGGGCCCATGCACACCGTTCAGGTCTCCGTCGTGGGCGACCCCCTAGACACCCGCACGCTCGCCATCGCTCTTCGCCGCGCGCACCTTCACCCGGTCCCCATCACGCACGAGGCCGCACTCCGCTCCCCAGGATCGACCCTGGGCGCGAGCCTGACGCTGCTCGTGGGGCCGCCCGGCGCCCACCCCACGCTGGAGTCGGAGATCTACGAGGCCGGGCAGGGCGTCCTGCACGTGACCTGGGACTCCGAATCGGCCCAGGTGGGCCCCTTCGTGGCCCCGGGGCACGGCCCCTGCCCCGCGTGCCTCGGCCATGGACACCTGCCGGGCCCCCAGACACGAGTCGCGCACCGCGCGCTGGTGGGCTGGGCGGGCTCCCTGGCCGCGCTCCAGGCGCACGCCATCGTCCGGGGCAGCACGGACCTGGTGGCCGTCGGCTGGACCTGGCGTCTGTCGGCCCCGGGGCTGGGCGTGGTGGGCTGGGGGAAGCGCGCGGCCTGCCGAGCCCCGGGCTGCGTTCAGCCCTGATGACCGCGGATGACCTCCAGTGCGCCACCTCCGTACCGCTCCGCCTTCACCCTCCCGATGCCCGGCAGGCGCAGCAGCTCCGCCTCTGACAGGGGGACGGCCTCGGCGATCGCCTGGAGGGTGGCGTCGGTGAAGACGACGAAGGCCGGCACGGACGCCTCCTCGGCCACCGCCCGCCGCCACGCTCTCAGCGCCTCGAACAGGGCCTCGTCGTAGCTGACCTCACAGCCCTCGTGCCTGCTGAGCTTGCGTTCCGCGGCGGTGTGGAGGTGCCCGCCGCAGACCCTGCAGGTGCGTGACCGGGCGGTGGTCGCCTTCTCCTTCACCGGGCGGGCGACCGATGCCGGCCCGCTCACCTGGTCCGCGATGAACCGCGACCGCGTCGAGCCTCCCCTCCCTGCGGCCCAGCTGACCCGCAGGTCGCGCTTGGCCCTGGTGAACCCGACGTAGAGTAGCCGACGCTCCTCCGACAGGGCCGGCTCCTCCTGGCTCAGGACGAAGGGAATCAGCCCTTCCCGGACCCCGATGACGGCCACCGCGTCCCACTCGAGACCCTTGGCGGCGTGCAGAGTGGACAGGGTCACCGCGTCGGCCACCGGCGCCGCCTGCCACGAGGAGCGCTCGCGCAGCCAGTCTGCCGCCTCACCCGCGGCCCATGCGTCGTGCCTCGCCGCCTCGTCGATCACCATGCCGCGAAGTGCGCTGAGCGATTCCCATCTCTCCCGTTGCCGCCCCTGGCCGTCCGGCGCCTCCGGCCGCCACCCTGACGAGGCGAGGACGGCATCCATCACGTCCACGGCGGACGCGCCCTCGCCCCGCTCCACGTGCCTGGTGAACTCTGCGATGGCCTGACGCACCTCTGCCCTGTCGTAGAACTTCTCCGTGCCTCGGACCGAGTAGGGAATGGCGCGTTCGCTCAGCGCCGCCTCGAGGGCGGGCGACTGGGCGTTGATGCGGTACAGGACCGCCAGCTCGGACCAGCGCGTACCCGCCGCGTGCGCGTCCTTGAGCCACTGGGCGACGGCTCCTGCCTCCGAGGCCTCGTCCGGATGCCCGGTGAACGTGGGCTTCGGCCCGGACGGACGGGTGGGGGTGAGCGCGCCCGGACCACCCGGCCGCACCCGCAGGACCTTGTTGGCGGAGGTGAGGACCTCCGGAGTGGAGCGGTAGTTGCGGAACAGCCGGACGGTCTCGGCGCCGTCGACTCCCGAGGCGAAGCCCAGCAGATACGAGGCGTCCGCGCCCGCGAAGGAGTGGATGGCCTGATTGGGGTCCCCCACGACGCACACGTCCGGACGGCCGTCCACCCACAGGCTGATCAGGCGGTGCTGCAACGCCGACACGTCCTGGTACTCGTCGACGACGAAGTGACGGTACGTCTGCCGGATGGTGTCGCCGATCTCGGGGTGTTCGGTCAGCAGGACGGCGTTGCACATGAGGATGTCGTTGAAGTCCACGCTGCCCTCGGTGAGCTTCTGCTTCTCGTACAGGGCCATCGTGGCCGACACCTGGGCCGCCGACGCCCCGGCGACGGCGCGGCCACCCGCCACCTCCGGATACCTGGCGGCGGAGACGTTGCTTGTCTTGGCCCAGGAGATCTCGCTGTCGAGGTCGCGCACCAGGGCCGGCTCGGACTTGCCGAGCACCTGGTGCGCGGCACGCGCCACGAGCCCGTAGGTGTTCTCCGCCACGCGCGGAAAGGCCACGCCGTACGCCTGCGGCCAGAAGAACTGGCACTGCCGGAGCGCGGCGGAGTGGATGGTGCGCGCCTGGGCGCCGCGCACCCCCAGCGCGGCCAGGCGCGCGCGCATCTCCCCTGCCGCGCGGGTGGTGAAGGTGACCGCCAGCGTGGCCGCCGGCTGGTACCGGCCCTGGCTGACCGCGTAGGCGATTCGATGCGTGATGGCGCGGGTCTTGCCGGTGCCGGCGCCCGCGAGCACCACCACCGGGGCGTCCAGGAGCGTGGCCACGCGGCGCTGCTCCGGGTCCAGGGCATCAAGAATCTGGTCGCTCACCCCCACATTGTGGCCGCCCTCCACGACAGTTCCCAGCCGGAGACCCGTCGCGGTGTTTCTGTCGGTGCCCGCAAGTATGGTTACCCGGGATGTGAGAGGAGGTGGCGCGGATGCCGTTGACCCTTGCCCGGGGTGCCCGCCGGAGCGTGCTGCTGGACCACCTCGTCGAGCGTCTGGACGGCCTGGCGCTGGGCCCGTTCGGCACGGCGCGCGTGATCGTCGCCACGCGGGAGACGGCTCGCGTCACCAGCCAAGAGGTGTCGGCGCGGCTGGGGATCTCCGCCGGCATCGCCTACGTCACCCCCGCGGATCTCACCAGGAGCCTGGCTGACGCGGCAGGGGTCGCCGCAGAACGCTCCCGCTGGCTCGGCACACCGCTGGACATGGCCGTCCAGGCCGCCCTCGCGGAGGTGTCCGCCGGGCACCCGCTGCTGCAGGCCGCCTTCGACAGCGACGGCGCTCGGCCGGGGCGGAGGCGAGCCACGGCGGTGCGCCTCGCCCGGTTGCTCCGCAGCTACGTGGACCTGGTTCCGGATCTGGTCGCAGACTGGCTCGACGGCGGAGACCACGGGCCCGGCGGCGTGGCCCTGCCCGAGGCGGCCCAGTGGCAGCCCGCACTGGTGCGTGCGGCCGTCGCAGCCCTCGAGGTGGACCCCCTCGAGACGCTCGGCGCTGTGCTCGACGCGGCCCGGCGCGACGAGACACCCACGCTGCTGCTGGCGGTGGACCACCTCACGGCGCCAGATCTGCAGGTGCTGGGCGCGCTGGCGACGGCACGCCCCGTCACCCTCATCCAGAAGTCGGGCACCGCTGGAGAACGCTGGGCCCTCCCCCTGGCCACGCACACCGTGGATCTCCCCGGCTCTCCCCGCCCTGCGCCCATCGTGACCGTCCATGATTCCCATGGCGAGGCCCGCCAGGTGGAGGTCCTGAGGGACGAACTCACCCGAACCTTCGCCGAGGATCCCACCCTTGAGCCTCGCGACGTGGCCATCGTCTGCCCCCGGCCCGAGCGCTATGCCGCACTCCTGGACGCGGCATTCTCCCCCGGCGACGCCTCGGGGCTCCACCCTGGGCGTCAGCTCCGCGTGCAGCAGGTGGGCGGCGAGGCACCCAACCCCCTGGTTCTGCTCCTGGTGGATCTGCTGCGCCTGGGCAGCTCCCGCGCCACGGCCAGCGCCCTGGTGGAGCTGCTTCTGCGTCCAGCCATCGCGCACCGGTGGCGTCTCACGGACCGGCACACGGTGGTGGAGTTGGTCAGCGGCGCAGGGATCCGGTGGGGGCTGGACAGCGCCCAGCGCTCCCAGTTCGGGGTGGAGGACGTGGCTCAGAACACCTGGTTGAGGGGCCTGGACCGGCTGCTGGTGGGGCTCGTCGTCGCCCCGGGGGACGACGCAGGGCTGGGGTTGAGCGGCGCAGAAGTCGTCGCGGCACCGGACATGGACATCGTCGGGTCACTCTGTGAGGTCGTGTCCCGGCTGCGGCACCTCGTCGCCGCGACGTCGGACGCCGCCACCATCCCGGCCTGGGTCCAACGATGCCGGGCGGCTCTGGACTCGCTGGTCGGCCTCCCCCACGCCGACGAGTGGCAGCAGGTCGCCACGGCCCGCCTGCTCACCCGGCTGGCGACGGACCATGCGGCTGACCTCACGCCGCTGACCCGGCACGAGTTCGCACTCCTCCTCTCGGACGCGGGCACCACCTACCGCCGCCGCGCGGCCGCGGGCAACGGGTCCCTCGCGGTGCTCTCCCTGGGGGAGCTCCCCCACGTGGAGTTCCGCGTGGTGGCCCTGCTCGGGGTCACCGACGACGTCGTCCCTGGCCGCACCGGGCTCCCGGCGGACTGCATCGATCTGGGCGACGCCGCTCCCGATCCACGGGTCCGCCGCCGGGACCAGCTTCTCGACCACGCGCTCTGCGCCGAGCACCTGCTCATCGTCCGGCAGTCGCGCTCCCAGCGCACCAACGACCGGGTCGCCCTTCCCGTGGCGATCAGCTGGCTGCTGGACCACCTGGGTGCCGAGCCCGTCCCGGTCGCGCATCCCGCAACAGCCACGTCGGCGGCCAACTTCCACGCCCCGGCAAGCTTCGACTCCCCCGCCCTCGCCGGGGCGCTCGCCCGGCACGGCCGCACCTGGCTGCCCGGCCGGCACGAGCGTCGCAGAACGGCCGCCAGGACTCGGCCCGTGGGCACCGCGCCGGAGCAGGTGCGGATCGACCAGTCGGCTCAGTTCCTGGCAGACCCGGCCCGCGCCTTCCTCAAGACCGCGGCCGGCATCACCGTGTACCGGGCGACCGAGGTGAAAGACGAGATCCCCCTTGAGGCCGACGCGCTCCAGCGCTGGACCATCATGTCCGACCTGCTGACGGCCTGGAAGTCCGGGCTGAGCGGCGACGAGGTGGAAAAGGCCCTGAGGCAACGCGAGGAGCACCCTCCCCTGGAGATCGGCCGCCTGGCGTTCGAATCGGCACGCGCAGACGCCTGGTCCCTGTGGGAAGTGGCGGGAGGCGAGTGGGCCTCGGAGCTTGAGGAACATCGCGTGTCCGTGACGCTGGACCTGGCGGATCTCGGCGTGGTCCAGCTCACGGGCGATGTCCGCACCCGCGGTGGCGCGGTGGTGGCCGTCACCGCAAGCGCCGGCGACGAGCAACTCATCACCCCCTGGCTGGAAGCCCTCGCGCTGGCCGCGAGCGGCCGGGCGGCTCCGGCGCGCCTCTACCGGCTTCGGCGGTCGTACGGTGAAACGCACCCGGAATCGCTGAACCTCGCGGCGCCTGATCAGGCGGATGCCACCCGGTGGCTGGCCGCAGTCGCCCGCGCCTACACCCTGGGTCAACATCGCCTCCTGGCGGTGCCCGCCGCCCCCGCCATCCAGCTCGTCCGAGAGAACACCGCGGGCACGTTCAAGGAATCCGAGTGGTCGGGAGGGTTCCGGAGCTACCAGCAGAGGAAGTGGAACTGGCCGGCGCGGTCCTGGGAGCTGTTCTTCGACTCAGACGTGTCCGAGCTGTTCACCGACGTCCCGCTCCCCACCGACCCGGCCAACGGTTCGGCCACCGCGTTCGCGGCGTGGGCGTCCGCGCTCTACGGCCCGATGGTCAGGAGCCTGTCATGACCAGCACGTCGACCTTCGACCTCACCGGCGCGCTCCCCACCGGCACCACCCTGCTGGAGGCGAGCGCCGGCACCGGCAAGACCTACGCCATCGCCGCCCTGGCCGCCCGATACCTCGCCGAGGGCGGGCTGGACGTCAGCAGTCTGCTGCTGATCACCTTCGGTCGCCACGCCACCGGCGAGCTGCGATCGCGCGTGTTCTCCAGGCTGACAGAGACCCTCGCGGCACTGGATGAGGTCGTCGCCGGGCGGCCCCTGCCCGCAACGGCGGACGCGGTCACCGCCCATCTGGCCGCTGGCGACGCGGCCCTCCACCGCGCGCGGCTGACGGCGGCGGTGGCCCGGTTCAACGAAGTGACCATCCTCACCACCCACGCCTTCTGTTCCGCCATGCTCCACGAGCTCGGGATCCTCGGGGACTGGGATCCGGCCGACGAGGTCGGCCCGGACTCCGTGGATCTGGTCCGGCAGTGCGCGGCCGACACCTACCTGCGCCGCCACCGGAAGGACCCCTCGCCGCCCATCAAGCCCCGTTTCGCGATGGAGATCGGTGAAGCGGCCTGCATGACGTCGCTGCCGCTGTTGCCGCCGTCGGGTCCGCACCACGAGTTCGCCCAAGACGCCCGCGACCTGTACGCGCAGCGCAAGGCGCACCAGGGCCTGTGCACCTACGACGACGTCGTCGGCAGGCTCAAGCAGCTCCTCCGGTCGCCCGCCTTGGCTCCCGCCGTGCAGGCGGAGCTGCGCCGACGCTTCTCCGTGGTCCTGGTCGACGAGTTCCAGGACACGGATCCCGAGCAATGGGACGTCATCGAGCGGGCCTTCGTCTCCCAGGAGCGGGCCACCGTCCTCATCGGGGATCCGAAGCAGTCCATCTACGCGTTCCGCGGCGCTGACCTGCACAGCTACCTCGCCGCCAAGGAGGCGGCCGAGGTACACACCCTCGGCGTCAACTACCGCAGCGACACTGCGCTGGTCGAGGGCGTGCTCGAACTGTTCACGGACGCACCGCTCGGGGACGAGGCGGTGACCGTCAACCCCGTGGCCAGCGTGCAGTCCAACCGCCTGACCATGCCCGTCCACCAACGCCTGTGGCTGCGCACCGCGGTTGCCCGGGAGTTCACCTGCCACACGCCGTCGGCCGCGATCGAGGCAGACCTCATCGCCACCATCGGCAACCTCGTGCAACGCACCCGATTCACCCACCGCGGCGAGGAAGGCCGGGTGCGCTACTCGGACATCGCCATCCTGGTGCGGCGCGGCGCCCGGGCCCGACACCTGCGGAAGATCCTCGCCGACGCCCGGATACCTGCCGTCCTCACGGGCAGCCAGTCGGTGTGGACCCAGCCGGCGGCCCGGGACTGGGCCACCCTGCTGGCCGCGATGGCGGATCCGAGCCAGGCCACGATCAGGCTGGCGGCGCTCACCCCGCTCATCGGCTCGGACCTCGGTGCGCTCCTCGACGAGGACGGCGCGGAGCCGGCGCGCGTCAGCACCGTGGTGCGTACCCTCAGCCGACGGTTCACCGAGGGCGGGCTCTCGCGCGTGCTGGCGCACCTGCGCACCGCGGAGCGGCTCGACGAGCGCCTGATGCGCGAACCCGACGGGGAGCGCGATCTCGCGGACCTCAGCCAGGTGGCGGAACTCCTGGAGGCCGAGGGCCCCCGGACGCTCAGCTCGCTGCTCGCCGTTCTCGCCGAACACGCCGCGGACGAGGATGGCGCGGACCCCATCCGAGTGGCCGGCGACGAGGACGCGGTCCGCGTGATGACCATCCATGCCGCGAAGGGGCTCGAGTTTCCCATCGTGCTGCTGCCCGAGACCGACGGGGTTAGCGCCGTGCGGAACAAGCCGTTCACGCTGGTCCACAACGGGACCCGCCACCTGTACATCGGCCCGTCGCCGTCCTGGGACGAGCCCCTAGCCAAGGAACTCGACGATCAGGCGCTGGCCGAGGAGACGCGCCTGCTCTACGTGGCGTTCACCCGAGCCCAGCACTGCTGTGTCGCGTGGCACGTCGAGGGAACGGGGAACAGACACAAGCGCGGCCCGCACTCCGGGCTCCTGCGGTCCTGGGAGCGCCGGCGCAAGGGGTCGGCGGCCGGCGCGTCCTGGGTGTACGTCTCGGGGTTCCCGACCGATCCGCCCGCACCCGTGCCCGCGTCCTCTCCGCCCGCGGCGCCGCCGGATCTGAGCCTCGCGGTCTTCCCGCGGCAGATCGACCAGACGTGGCGCCGCACCTCCTACTCCGGCCTCACGCGCGACCTCCACGACCAGGCCCCCACGCACGTCCTCACGGACGAGTCCGCCGAGGTGGACGTGCCGCTACCCGCACCCGAGTCGCCCGCCCTCACCGCGCTGTCGCCGATGGACGGCCTGCCCGCGGGCGCCGGGTTCGGCACCCTGGTCCATGAGGCCTTGGAGCGCCTGGAGTGGTCGGCGGACCAACTGGAGGGCTCCTCGGCTCGGCTCGTGGCGGAGCTCGGCCCCCAGCATGCCCTGGACCCCTCGCACCACGCGGCGCTCGCCGAGGCCCTCTCCGCGGTGTGTCGGACCCCCCTTCTGCCCCTCACCCCAAGCACGCTCAGCGACCTGCCCACCGGTCGGCGCCTGCCGGAGTTGGACTTCGATCTTCCGCTGGCGGATCAAGGATCACCCGCCACCCTGCGCGATCTCGCGGCCCTCATGGCGGCGCATCTTCCGGGCACGGACCCCCTCGCCCCCTACCCGGAGCGGCTGCGGACGTCGGAGGCCGCAGACGCCGTCCTCAACGGATTCCTCACCGGGTCGATCGACGCGGTGCTGGAACTCGACGACGGACGCTTCGTCGTCGTGGACTACAAGACCAACCGCATCGCGCCGGCCGGCGAGCCGGTGACCCTCGGCCACTTCGTCGCCCCGTCGATGGCCGAGGCCATGATGCAGGCCCACTACCCGCTCCAGGCCATGCTCTACTGCGTGGCCCTTCACCGCTTCCTCAGCATCCGGCTCCCCAGCTACGCGCCGGAGCGGCACCTCGGCGGGGTCGGCTACCTGTTCGTGCGCGGAATGGCCGGACAGGAGACCCCCGTGGTCGACGGGGCATCCTGCGGCGTCATGGGATGGCGGCCCCCGGCGGCCCTTGTCGTGGCTGCGTCCGACCTGCTGGGTGGACAGAGTGCCTGAGATCCCCATCGCGGCCACCGGGGTGCTGCTCACGTTCTGTCAGGCGGGAATGCTGCGCCCGGTGGACTTCCACCTCGCTCGGCGCCTGGCCTCACTCGCCGGAGAGGCGGACCCTGAGGTCCAGCTCGCGTTCGCCCTGGCGGCGCGGGAACTGCGCCTCGGCTCGGTATGCGTGGACCTGCAGGCCGCCTCAGAGCTGCTCCCCGAGGCGGACCTCGACGACGGACTCGGCGCTGGCGCACCCACGCTGGCGTGGCCTGCGACAGCCGGCTGGGTGGCCCGGGTGGGCGCCTCCCCCGCCGTCTCCGCGCCGGACCAGGAGGGGCGCCCGTTCCGGCTCGACGGCACGCTGCTCTACCTGGACCGCTACTGGCGGCAGGAACGCCGGCTCGCCAGGGCGCTGCGGCTGCGCAGCTCGATCGCGCAGTCCGGGGACCCCTACCCAGCGGTGCCACTTGCCGAGGGCGAGGCTGCGGACCCCCACCAGGAGGCGGCGGTGGTCGCGGCGCTGTCCCACGGCACCACCGTGATCACGGGTGGACCGGGCACCGGGAAGACGAGCATCGTGTCCCGGATCTTGGCCTCGCTGGCCCCGGACGATCCCCGGGTGGCGCTCACCGCCCCCACCGGCAAGGCGGCCGCCCGGTTGCGGGCAGCCGTAGCAGCCAAGCTGGACGTCCCCCTGCGCCTCTGGGGCGGCACGCTGCACAAGCTGCTCGGAGCTCGGCCGAGATCCACCCAGGTGGAGTACGGGCCGGGCAACCCCCTCCCCTTCGACGTCGTCGTCGTCGACGAGACATCCATGGTGGCGTTGGACCTCATGGCCACCCTGCTCGCCGCCCTGGCCCCGACCACCCGCCTGATCCTCATCGGCGACCCGCACCAGCTCCGTTCGGTCGAGGCCGGCGCCGTCCTGGCGGACATCGAACAAGCGCCGTCACTGGTGGCCGCACCTGGCGGCAGCATCGAGCGTCTGCACACCAACTTCCGCTCCAACCGGGACATCAATCTGGTGGCCGAAGCCATCCTCACCGGAGACGCGGACGCGGCCCGCCGGATCATCGAAGCGTCCCCCAGCCTCGAGCTGATCCCCTTCGACGGCACGCTCGAGCCCGCCGCCCTCCCCCGGCTCCGGGAGGACCTGCTGACCAGCACCGCCGGTGTGGTGGCCGCGGCGCGGGCGGGGGACGCGGACGCGGCGCTGGCCGCCCTCTCGGCCCACCGCATCCTCTGCGGCCACCGGGAGGGACCGTTCGGGGTGGGGCACTGGGCCCGGTCCGCCCGCGCCTGGCTCGCCACTGAGATCGACGCCTACGGATTCGACACCAGGCCCTACGCCGGGCAGCCGCTGCTGATCCAGCGCAACACCGAGCTCTACCGCAACGGGGACACCGCCGTCGTCGTCAGGAGGAAGTCCGACGGCGAACTGACGGCCGTGGTGGACCGCGCCGAGAGCCCTCTGTGGGTGGCGCCGTCGCTCCTTGACGACGCGACGGACCTCCACGCCATGACCATCCACAAGTCCCAGGGCAGCCAGTTCGCACACGTCTCCGTGGTGCTGCCGCCTTCCGGATCGGCGCTGCTGACCAGGGAACTGCTCTACACGGCCGTGACCCGGGCGGAGCACGGCGTGCGCCTGTACGGCACCTGGGAGACGCTGACGCAGGCCATCGCCACCCCGGTGCGCCGGGCGAGCGGACTCGCCCGGGGCTGACGGCGGTCAGTGCGCGATGCGCACCGCAGCGATCGCGTCCGCCACGTAGGACAGGTTGCCGTCGTTCAGCGCCGCGACGCACATCCGACCCGCATCGGTGCCGTAGATGCCGTAGTCGGAGCGCAGCGCCACCATCTGGGCCTTGGTGAGCCCTGAGTAGCTGAACATGCCCAACTGGGAGGCGATGAAGCCCATGTCGGAGACTCCCCTGGCCTCAAGCGCCGCCACGAGGCCGCGTCGCAGCTGCTTGATCCTGTCGCGCATGGCGGCCAGCTCCTGCTCCCAGCCGCGACGCAGGTCGGCGTCCTGGAGGACGGTGGCCACCAGGGCCGCGCCGTGCGTGGCGGGGTTGGAGTAGTTGGTGCGGATGCAGATCTTCAGCTGCGACAGCACCCGCCGGGCCGCGTCGGCGGAGCCGGTGACCACCGACAACGACCCGATGCGCTCGCCGTAGAGGCTGAAGGACTTGGAGAACGACGTGGCGATGAAGAACTCCAGCCCGGAGGCCACGAACTTGGCCACGACGGCGCCGTCCTCCTCGATGCCGAAGCCGAAGCCCTGATAGGCCATGTCCAGGAACGGCATCAGGTCCCGCTCGCGCAGCACGTCGATGACCTGGTCCCACTGGGCGGGCGTCAGGTCGTAGCCGGTGGGGTTGTGGCAGCAGGCGTGGAGCAGCACGATCGTGCCGGCGTCGGCCCGACGCAGGTCCGCCAGCATGCCGTCGAAGTCGATGCCCTGGAGGGCCGACTCGTAGTACCGGTAGGTGTCCACCTTGAACCCGGCGCGCGTGAACAGGGCGCGGTGGTTCTCCCAGCTCGGGTCTGAGATCAGCACCGTGGCGGAGGGCTCGATCTGGCGCAGCAGGTCCGCCCCGACCTTCAGCGCGCCGGTGCCGCCGAGCGTCTGGACCGTGGAGATGCGGCCCTCGACCAGAGCGTCGGCCTCCGTGCCGAAGACCAGCGCTCGCACGGCGTCGCGGTAGGCGGGCATGCCGTCGATGCCCAGGTACCCCTTCGGCTTCGACTCCGCCGCAAGGCGCTGCTCGGCGGTGCGGACGCAGTCGAGCAGTGGGAGCTTGCCGCTGTCGTCGAGGTAGACGCCGACGCCGAGGTTGACCTTTCCGGCACGCTGATCGGCGACGAAGGCCTCGGTGAGGCCGAGAATGGGGTCTGCGGGGGCGAGTTCGACTCGATCGAACAGCGACATGGGGGCACCTCTTTCCTCGTGGGCCAGCCTAGTGGCAACGGGCACGTGTCCAGATCCGTTTCCGCCGCCCCTCGCGCGGCACGTCGAGGTGCCAGACTTCTCTGGTATCCCGGCGTCACGCGCCGCCACGGAGGGAGGGACCTCATGAAGATCCGGTTCGGGCAGTCCCGGCAGTCGACGATCGGCATCGAGTGGGAGCTCGCCGTGGTCGACGCGCGCACCTTGGAGCAGGTCCCCGCGGCCGATGTGGTGCTCTCGCAAGTCGACGACCCCGTCAACGGCTCGATCCGTTCCGAGTACCTCACCAGCATGATCGAGCTCGTCTCGGGGGTGCACGAGAGCGTCCCCGCCGCCGTGAAGGAGATGCGCGGCCACCTGGACTTCGCGCTGTCCCTGCTGGAGCCCCGCGGCCTGACGCTGCTGGGCCTCGGCGCCCATCCGTTCGGCGACCCGCGCCGGCAACTGCCCGGAGACAAGGCCCAGTACCGCCGCGTGACCGAGCGAAACGCCTGGTGGGGGCAGCAGATGGCCATCAACGGGCTGCACATCCACACCGGGATCGACAACCGGGAGAAGGCGCTGCCCATCGTCTACGGAATGGCCCGCTTCGCGCCCTACTTCATCGCCCTGTCCGCGTCGTCGCCGTTCTGGATCGGGGAGGACACGAAGTTCGCCTCTCAGCGCACGATGGTGTTCCAGCAGCTCCCCACCAACGGGCTCCCGTACCACATGAAGGACTGGGCCGAGCTCGAGAGCTACGCCTCGCAGCTGGAGGGTGTGGGCCTGATCCAGAACCCGTCCGAGATCAGGTGGGACGTCCGCCCGTCGACGTGGGGCACCGTCGAGAACCGCACGATGGACTCCGTGCCCACCCTCATGGAGCTGGGCGCTCTGACCGCGTTCAACCAGTGCCTGGTGGAGCGCATGTCGCGGGCCCTGGCCGCGGACGAGCCGATCGACCGGCTGCCGTTCTGGTTCATGCGCGAGAACAAGTGGCGGGCCGCCCGGTACGGGCTCTCCGCAGACGTCATCACCCCACGCAAGGACGAGTACCTCATCCACGTCAGCGACGGGATCCTGCGCTGGGTCGTCGAACTGACCCCCATCGCCGAGGAGCTGGGCTGCGCGGAGAACCTCGCCCACGTGGCGGACCTGGTCCATGGCGGCCCGAGCTACCTCCGCCAGCGCCGGGTGGCCGCGGCACACGGCGGAGACCCGGTGGCGGTGACCCGCGCCGCCGTCGAGGAACTACGCGCCGGCCGACCCGCGTTCAAGGAGCACCGATGAAGCCCTTCCTGCTACTGAGCACCCGCCCCGAGGACGACGCCGCCGAGGGCGAACGTGAGGCGATCGTCCGGCTGGCCGGGATCACCGACGCGGACCTCGTCCAGATCAGGGTGGAGGAGTCCCCGCTGGCCCCGCAGGATCTCGACCACTATTCCGGAGTGATCCTCGGCGGGGGCCCCTACAACGCCAGCGACGCCGACAAATCGGCCCTCCAGGTGCGGGTCGAGGCGGACCTGAACCGGGTGATCGACGAGGTGGTGGCCCGGGACTTCCCGTTCTTCGGCCTCTGCTACGGCGTCGGCGCGCTGACCGGTCGGCTGGGGGGCGTGGTGGATCGCAGCGTCGGCGAGGAGGTGGGGGTGGTGACCGCGACACTCACAGCCGAGGGGCGCACGGACCCGATCTTCGCCGGGGTCCCCACCGAGCTGCAGGCGTTCACTGCCCACAAGGAGGGATGCCGGCTTCTGGCCCCCGGCGCCACCCTCCTTGCCACGGGGGTGGAGTGCCCGGTGCAGGCGTTCCGGATCGGGAGGCGGGTCTACGCCACCCAGTTCCACCCGGAGCTGGACTCTGCGGGCCTGGCGGCGAGGATCCGGATCTACCGCGACGCCGGCTACTTCGACCCGGCTGACACCGACAAGCTGGTGGCGTTCGCCGAATCCTCGACGATCACGCCGGCCGTGCACACGATGCTGCGCAATTTCGTCGAGCTGGCGGCTCAGTCCAGATAGTCGCGGAGGACCTGGGAGCGCGACGGGTGCCGCAGCTTCGACATGGTCTTCGACTCGATCTGGCGGATGCGCTCGCGCGTGACGCCGTACACCTTGCCGATCTCGTCGAGCGTCTTGGGCTGACCGTCGGTGAGCCCGAAGCGCATGGACACCACGCCCGCCTCGCGCTCGCTCAGCGTGTCCAGCACGTCGTTGAGCTGCTCCTGCAGGAGCGTGAAGTTCACCGCGTCCGCCGGCACCACGGCCTCGGAGTCCTCGATGAGGTCGCCGAACTCCGAGTCCCCGTCCTCGCCGAGCGGGGTGTGCAGGGAGATGGGCTCGCGGCCGTACTTCTGGACCTCGACCACCTTCTCGGGGGTCATGTCGAGCTCGACGGCGAGCTCCTCGGGGGTGGGTTCGCGGCCGAGGTCCTGCAGCATCTGCCGCTGGACCCTGGCCAGCTTGTTGATGACCTCAACCATGTGCACCGGGATGCGGATGGTGCGGGCCTGGTCCGCCATGGCGCGGGTGATGGCCTGCTTGATCCACCACGTGGCGTAGGTGGAGAACTTGTAGCCCTTGGTGTAGTCGAACTTCTCGACGGCGCGGATCAGGCCCAGGTTGCCCTCCTGGATCAGGTCCAGGAACAGCATGCCGCGACCCGTGTAGCGCTTCGCCAGCGACACGACCAGGCGCAGGTTGGCCTCCAGCAGGTGGTTCTTCGCGCGGCGGCCGTCCTCCGCGATCCACTCGAGGTCCTCGCGGTCCGCGGCGGCAACGGTGTGCTCCGTGGAGTGGAGCCGCTCGTCGGCGAACAGGCCGGCCTCGATGCGCTTGGCGAGTTCCACCTCCTCGACGGCGTTGAGCAGCGCGACCTTGCCGATCTGCTTGAGGTAGTCCTTGACCGGGTCCGCGGTGGCGCCGGCGGAGACGACCTGCTGCTCGGGCTCGTCGGCGTCGTCGGAGTCCGACAGCGCGAAGCCCTCCTCCTCGACGAGCTCCTTCACCAGAGGCGCCTCGCTGGCCTCGTTGAACGTTGAGTCGTCCACCTCGTCGAGCGAACGCTTCTTACCCCCGACAGTCAGAACCACGTCCTCCCCTTCGCGCTTGAACTGGACCTCGACCTCTCCCGTGGAGGCCTGGGCGATGGTGGCTTCGTCTGCCTTGGCACCCCGGCCGCGGCGGGTGGCGGGCTTGGGCGCCCCGCCCGCGGGGGCGGCCGCCCGGGCGCGGGGACGGGGGGCGGACCCGTCGGGAGACTGGGCACCCGCTGCGACCCGACGCGTTCGGGTAGGCTTGCCGGTTCCTTCAGCGTCCTGGGTCACATTGGTCCTCTCGAGGGCTGCTACGGGTTTCAGCGCGTGCGTCGCCCCGCCTTAGTCAAGGGTGACGCGCCCCCATTCTTGCACGCGCTGAGCGGCCACTCAAACGACCTGATCCGGGAACCCCCTCCCCGCGGTCAGGGTTCGGCGCCCCGGACGTACGACCCTGGTCGCATATTCGCTTGAAGGGTATGCGAAGCGGGAACCCTTGGCACCCCTTGCGCGTTGTTGGGGGTGACGACTGTACGAAAGGGACTCGAGAGACATGATTACGACTGCGCGTACACGAACCAATGACGGCATCGACGGCAAGGACGCGGTGGGCCTGTACCTGGACGCCATCGCCAAGACCCCACTGCTCAGCGCCGTGGAGGAGGTGGACCTCGCCCGCGAGATCGAGGCCGGGCTGTTCGCCCGCCAGATCCTCGACGGCGTGGCCGAGTCCTCCGTCGAGGCCACCGAGGACGAGCTGCAGGCACTGGCCGCACTCGGCGACGCCGCCATGCAGCGCTTCATCCAGGCGAACCTCCGCCTCGTCGTCTCCGTCGCCCGCAAGTACGGGCGCTCCCAGATGCCCATGCTGGACCTGGTCCAGGAGGGCAACACCGGCCTGATCCGCGCGGTCGAGAAGTTCGACTACGCCAAGGGCTTCAAGTTCTCCACCTACGCGACGTGGTGGGTGCGTCAGGCCATCTCACGCGGCATCGCGCAGCAGGGACGCATCGTCCGGCTGCCGGTTCATGTGGCCGAGCAGGTCAACCAGGTCTCCGCCGTGCGCCGCAACCTGGAGCGCCAGCTGGGCCGCGAGCCGGAGCTCTCCGAGATCGCCGACGAGCTGGGCCTCGAGGAGTCCAAGATCGTCGACCTGATCCGCTACTCCCGTGACCACGTGTCCCTCGACGCCCCCGTCGAGGCCGACGGCGACACCGCGCTGGGCGATCTCATCGCCCGCGAGACCGCCCCCGGGCCGGACGAGATGGTGCTGGACGCGGAGGATCGCGCCCGGCTCGAGGCCATGCTCTCCAGCCTCGACGAGCGCTCCCAGGACGTGGTGCGCCGCAGGTATGGCCTCCTCGACGGCCGCCAGGCCAAGCTCGCCGACATCGGCGTGCAGTGGGGCATCACCGCCGAGCGGGTGCGCCAGATCGAGCGGCAGGCACTGGCCACGCTCCGGGCCGGCCAGGGACTGGCCGCCTGACCGGACACCGGTCTCCCATACGCCGCGGCCCGTGCCCCCTCCCCCGGGGTGCGGGCCGCGGTCTGTCCCCGTCGGCTCACGACAGGACGCGGATCAGTCCCTCCTGGGCGCACGAGGCCACGGCGAGCCCGTCCTGGAACAGCCGCCCCATCGCGAAGCCGCGCGCGTGCGAGGCCGACGGCGACGTCATGTCGTAGAGCAGCCACTCGTCCACCCGGACCGGGCGATGGAACCACATCGCGTGATCGATCGACGCGGCCTGCATCGACGGCGACAGGAACTCCACCGCGTGCGGCACCGTCGAGACGCTGAGCAGGGTGATGTCGGAGAGATAGGCCAGCACCGCGGCGTGCAGAAGCGGGTCGTCCGGCATGGCCTCCCTCGTGCGGATCCACGCCTTCATGTTGCCGCCGCCCTCGACGAGGTCCGGGCGGGCGGCGAGGCGGACGTCCAGGGCGTCCCATTCGGACACCAGCCGGACGCTGGCCCCGAATCGGCGTTCCAGCACCTCGTGGAGCGAGGGGCACGACTCCGGCACGGCCACCCCGGAGGGGGGTGCGGCGGAGTGGCTCAGCCCGTCCTCCGGCTCCTGGAACGACGCGGTCATCTGGAAGATCACCGAACCGCCCTGGCGGGTCACCACACGGCGGTTGCTGAACGTGTTCCCGTCGCGCATCACCTCCACCTCGAAGTCCAGCGGGCGGTCGTTGGCCCCCGGGCGCAGGAAGTAGGCGTTGAGCGAGTGGACGAGGCGGTCGGGAGCGACGGTGCGCGCGGCCGCCACCAGCGTCTGGCCCAGCACCTGGCCGCCGAACAGGCGCTGCAGGAGTGTGTCCGGATGCGGCCCGCGGAACCGGTTCTCCCCCGTGGTCTGGAGGTCGAACAAGGCGATGAGTTCGGAGACGTCCCTGGGCACGGACCCCATCGTGCCACCCGGAGTAGGGTTCCAAGTGCCGTTCCGCGGCGCGAGCACCGAGGCAGGAGCACCATCATGGCCGACGACAGTCCCACCAGAGCGCACGGAATCACGTCACAGCGCGCCCGCCACCTCGCGATCGCCGAACTGGTGATCAAGCACGGCTCGGTGACGATGGAGGACATTGCGGCACACACGGGGGTCAGCGCCATGACCGCGTACCGCGACGTCAAGGCGCTCGAGGACGCCGGGTTGCTGCAACGGCACCGGGGACAGGTGTCGGCGGTCGCCAGCGGGCTCCAGGAGGCCGGCGCCTCGTTCCGGATGGATCAGGAGCCGGAGAGCAAGGCCCTGATGGCGAGCACCCTGGCTCGGCTCGTCCCGCCCGGCAGCTCGGTCGCGCTCGACGACTCGACCAGCGGGATCTACGTGGTGCGGGAGCTGGCCAAGGCCCCCCCAGTCACCATCATCACCAATTCGCTCCTCGTCGCACGCGAGGCAGCCCAGGCCCAGGACGTCAGCCTGTTCCTGACGGGCGGGTCCTACGAGGGCTGGGCGGACGCCGTGCTCGGCCCCACCGCGATCGACACACTCGAGACGCTCGACATGGACTTCTGCGTGCTGTCGGCCTCAGGGATCGCGGACGGGCGCTGCTTCCACCCCTATGAGGCCGTGGTCGCGGTCAAGAAGGCAATGATGCGCGCCGCCCGGGTGAGGGTCCTGCTCCTCGATCACACGAAGCTGCGCCGCAAGGCACTCCACGCCTTCGCCCGGCTCGACGAGTTCGACCACGTCATCGTCGGCCCTGGGGTGCCAGCCGACGACCTGGCGCAGCTCACCGCCTGGGGGGCCAATGTCACGGTCGCAGATGAGAAGTCGACGGGGAGTTAACACCAACACCCAGCCATTTTCTCATTCTTGGTGGTATTTCTAACACAAACCGTGTTAGCCTCTTCATGTGCGCGGCGAGGATGCCGCTGGAGTGAAGGAGCAACACATGGGATTCCGAGTCGTGCTGGCTGCGGACCAGGCAGGCGTGTCGTACAAGGACGCGATCAAGGCGAAGCTGGAGGGCGACCCGAGGGTCGAGTCGGTCATCGACGTCGGCGTGGGCGCCGACACCGACCCGACCGCCTACCCGCACGTCGCCGTCGCCGGCGCTCGCAAGATCGCCTCCGGTGAGGCCGATCGCGGCATCTTCGTCTGCGGCACCGGCATGGGCATGGCGATCGCCGCCAACAAGGTGGCCGGAGTCCGGGCCAGCACGGCCCACGACTCCTTCTCGGTCGAGCGCCTCGTCCTGTCCAACAACGGTCAGGTGCTGTGCCTCGGCCAACGCGTCATCGGCCAGGAGCTGGCACTCCGCCTCGCCGCGGAGTTCCTCGACTACACCTTCGACGCCTCGTCCCCGTCCGCGGCAAAGGTCGACGCGCTGTGTTCCTACGAGCCCCCCGTCGCCAGCTGAGCCCCGCCGCACCCACAACCGTCTGATCAATTCCTCACTAGGAGAACAAAGGTGTTCACAGCTTCCCTGGGGGTCTTCCTCCTCGGCCTGGTCGTCTCCCTTGCCGGCGGCTTCGTCGGCGCGGCGATCGGCGCCAACTACGCATTCGCCGTCACCGGCATCTGCGTCTTCGTGTCCTGGGGCCTCTTCGCGGCCACCGGCTCGAGCATCGGCTTCGACTTTCTCGCATTCGGCCCGTTCATGGGCCCGCACGTCGCCTTCGCAGGCGGCGTCGCGGCGGCCGCTTTCGCCCAGCGCCGCCAACTTGCGGACGGCCGGGATGTCTCGGAGCCGCTGGCCCGGCTCGGTCGCCCCATGGTCCTCGCCGTCGGAGCCTTCTTCGGCATGGCCGGCTACGTCATCCAGATCGGTATCGCCCAGCTTCCGTGGTTCGGTGGCCACACCGACTCCGTCGCCCTGACGGTCTTCTTGTCCGCCGTGCTCGCCCGTCTCCTCTTCGGCGGCAGCCTGCTGCACCCCGAGAAGATGAACAAGGACGCCAGGGGTTTCTGGGGCCGCATCGCCTCCAGCGACGAGAGCTTCTGGCTCAAGTGGCAGCAGCGCCCCTCGCAGTACCTCCCCATCGGCGCCTTCTTCGGCCTCCTCGGCGCAGGCTCATCCCTCGCGCTGGCGACGTTCATCCCAGGTGCCGACGCCTGGGCCCACACCTTCGCCTTCGGCTTCTCCGCCATCGTGGTGCTGTTCCTGATCCTCGGCCACGAGATGCCGGTCCAGCACCACATCACGATCATCGGCGGCCTCGCGGCGGTGAAGTTCATGCCGATCGTCGCGGGCGACGGGTTCGCGTGGGCCGACTGGGGTGACGAGGTCGCCTGGTTCGCCCTGGGGGCGCTGGCCATCGGCGCAGTCTTCGGCATGATCTCCGCGTTCCTCGCAGAGCTGCAGTCGAATCTGTTCCACGTACGTGGCAAGACCCACATCGACCCGCCGGCGATGGCGATCTGGGTGACAACCACGCTGGTACTGACGACCGCCGGACTGTTCGGCTGACGCGGGAGGAAACATCGTGACCGTGACCACCACCGTGTCCGCGCCCACGGAGATCAAAGGCGCCTACATCTTCGACCTGGACGGCACCATCTACCTGGGCGACCACCTGCTGCCCGGCGCGGCCCGCCTGATCCGCGAGCTGCGTCGCCGGAACATCCCCGTGCGGTTCCTGTCGAACAACCCGACGAAGGACCCCATGCAGTACCAGCGCAAGCTGGCCAAGCTCGGCCTGCCCACCTCGCTCGACGACATCGCCAACACGGTCGTCACCACGGTGCGATGGCTGACGGAGCATCATCCGTACGCCATCCTGTTCGTCATCGGCGAGGAGCCGTTGCGGGCGGCTCTGCTCGATGCCGGCTTCCGGCTCAGCGAGGACCCGTCGGAGATCGACATCGTCATCGCCTCCTACGACAGGACGTTCGACTACCGCAAGCTCCAGATCGCGTTCGACGCCATCTGGTACCACAAGCGCGCGATCCTCATCCAGACCAACCCGGACCGGTACTGCCCGTTCCCCGGCGGGCGGGGCGAACCCGACTGCGCGGCGATCACGGCGGCGATCGAGGCCTGCACGGGAGTCACCTGCTCTGTGAGCTTGGGCAAGCCTTCACCGCTCATGCTGTCGGAGGCCATGACCGGGCTGGACGTTCGCGTCCAGGACGCGGTGATGGTGGGCGACCGTCTCAGCACCGACATCCAGATGGCCCTCGAGGCCGACATGCCGTCAGCAGTCGTCCTCACCGGGGAGGCGACCCCCGAAGAAGTCGCAGCCCTCCCGCGCTCGGCACGCCCGACCTACGTCCTCGACCGCGTCGACCGGCTCATCCCGGCCCACATCTGGGACGAGCTCGGCTGGACCGAAGACAACGACACCAACTGACAACACCACCACCCGAACACTCAACGAAGAAGGTTCAATCACCATGCACGTCGACGGCCCCTACCTGATGGGAATCGACTTCGGCACCGAGAGCTGCCGAGTCGCCATCTTCGACCTGACCGGACGCCCCGTGACGTTCGCCGCCACCCCGTACAAGACATACCACCCACGCCCGGGGTGGGCGGAGCAGCATCCCAACGACTGGTGGCAGGCCCTCCAGGCATCGGCACACAAGGCCATGGCCAACGCCGGGGTCCCGGCCGCATCCATCGCCGGCATCTCCTGCGATGCCACCACCATGACCGTTGTCCCCATGGACGACAAGGGCGAAGCCCTTCGCCCGGCCATCATGTGGATGGACGTCCGCGCCACGAAGCAGGCTGCCCGGGCCGAGACCTCCGACTCCGTCGCCCGCCTCTACAACGGGGCGGGAACGGCCCCCGCCACCGCCGAGTGGTTCCCGTTCAAGGCGGCGTGGCTCAAGGAGAACGAGCCCGAGACGTACCGGGCCGCCACCCGGATGGTCGACGCACCCGACTGGGTCACGTACAAGCTGACGGGCGAGTGGAGCGTCAACATCAACTCCGCCGCGCTGCGGATGTACCACAACCGCGCCCACGGGGGCTGGCCGGTCGACTTCTACGAGCACATCGGCTGCGGTGACGTCTTCGACAAAATCCCAGAGAGGGTCCTCGATCTCGGCACCCCCGTCGGTGGGCTCAGCGCAGGCGCCGCTCAGGCCCTCGGGCTGATTCCCGGGATTCCGGTTGCCCAGGGGCCGGCCGACGCGTGGGCCGGCCAGATCGGCCTCGGCGTCGTCACCCCGGGCAGGATGGCGCTGATCACCGGCTCGTCGCACGTGCTGACGGGCCAGACCGACACCGAGATCCACGGCAAGGGCTTCTTCGGCGCCTACACCGACGGCGTGATCAAGGGGCAGTACACAGTCGAGGGCGGACAGGTGTCCACCGGCTCGGTCCTCAAGTGGTTCAAGGACAACTTCGCTCCGGACGTCGTCGCCGCGGCTGAGACCAGCGGGCTCAACGCCTACGACATCCTCAACAAGAAGTCGAAGGACATCCCCATCGGTTCCGACGGGCTCATCATCAACGAGTATTTCCAGGGCAACCGCACGCCGTACACGGACTCGAAGGCCCGCGGCATCTTCTGGGGCCTGTCGCTGCACCACACCCCGGCGCACATGTACCACGCCATCCAGGAGTCGGTGTGCTACGGCACCGCCCACAACCTGCGCGCCATGGAGAGCCAGGGCTTCAACGTGACCGAGATCGTTGCCTGCGGGGGCGCGACGAACTCCCGCGACTGGATGCAGATGCACGCCGATGTCACGGGCGTCCCGGTCACCCTCACCGAGGTGGGCGACGCCGTCGTCCTCGGCACCTGCATGGTGGCCGCCGTCGGTGCCGGCATCTACGCAGACCTTGCCGAGGCGGCCGACAACATGGTCCACGAGGTGGACCGCCTGGAGCCGAACGCCGCCAACCACGAGGAGTACAAGTTCTACCTCGACCGGTACCGCGAGTCGTTCCCGGCGCTCGCGGAACTCACCCACCAGGTCGTCGACCACGAAGCCGCCAAGTAAGGGAGTCACCATGTCCGATCTGATTGAGGCCTCGCTGGCCGAGGCCACCGACACCAAGCGTGTCGAGATGGGTGCCGGGGCCGTCGGGAAGGTGGCGGAGGTGTTCACGTCGCTCTTCCCGGGGCGCAGGGCCGTGATCATCGGTGACGAGCGCACCATGCGCGTCGCGGGAGACGCCGTCCGGGAGGTCCTGGCCTCAGAGGGGGTCGAACTGCTCGAGTCGCACGTCTTCCCGGGCGAGCCCGAGCTGTACGCCAGGTACGAGAACATCGAAGCGCTGCGCGACCAGTTGGCGGGCCTTGATGCCGTCGCGATCGCCGTCGGGGCGGGCACGCTCAACGACATCGTCAAGCGGGCCAGTGGCGAACTCGACCGCGGCTACATGATCGTCGGCACCGCCGCGTCCATGGACGGGTACACCGCGTTCGGTGCCTCCATCGCCGTCGACGGCTTCAAGCAGACGCTGGGCTGCCCCGCGCCGCGGGCCTGCATCGCGGACCTCACCGTCATGGCGGCCGCCCCAGCGAACATGACCGCCTCCGGCTACGGCGACCTGCTGGGGAAGGTCACGTCCGGCGCTGACTGGATCCTCGCTGACGCCCTGGGCGTCGAGGCGATGGACGACTCGGTGTGGGCCAAGGTGCAGGGCACCCTCGCCGACGCGGTCGGGAACCCCGAGGGCCTGGCCGCACGCGAGGTCGACGCGGTCGGCGCGCTCGCCGAGGGGCTGATCATGTCCGGCCTGGCGATGCAGGCGCACCAGTCGTCGCGCCCCGCCTCGGGTGCCGAGCACCAGTTCAGCCATCTGTGGGAGATGGAGGGGCACGGCGTCGACCAGGTCCCGCGCCTCTCACACGGCTTCAAGGTCGCCCTCGGAACCGTGGCCGTGGCCGCACTGTACGAGGAGCTACTGGACATGGACGTGGCTGCGGATCTGGACGTCGACGCCGCCGTGGCGGCGTGGCGGTCGCGAGAGAACCTCGAGGCCCACGTCCGGCAGCTCAACCCCAACCCGCGCCTGGTGGATGAGACCGTCGAGCAGACGCTAGCCAAGTGGATCCCCACTGAGGAGCTGCGTGCACGGCTGGAGTCGCTCAAGTCGAGCTGGGCGACGATCGCCCCGAGGCTCCGCGCCCAGCTCCTCCCGGCGACCGAGCTGCAGCGGCGACTCCGAGCCGTGGGCGCGCCCGCCCATCCGTCGGACATCGATCTCGACTGGGAGCGGTTCAGGCAGACCTATCTGCGTGCCCAGACCATCCGGAAGCGGTACACGGTCCTGGATGTCCTGTTCGAGGCGGGGCTCCTGGAGCCTCTCGTCGAGAGGCTGTTCGCGGCGGACGGGTTCTGGGGTCGCCAGCGTCCGTGACGACGGGCCGTCGGCTTCCCAATGATCGGGCGGGCGCGGTGGCGGGAGTCACCGCGCCCGCCCGATCGCCTGTCTGATGCGCTTGACAGAGATCGGCACCGCGGTGCGGAGCTGCTGCGCGAACAGGCTGACCCGGAACTCCTCCAGCAGGAATGCGATCTCCTCCACGGCGGGAGCCAGGGGCCCCGGCGGCTGGGCGTCCGTCAGCTCGGCGTAGAGGTCCTCCATCTCGTCCACCTCCGCCTGGAGGCGCGCGTCGCGCTCGGGATGCTCCAGGGAGGCCTGCAGGCGCGCCACCGCGGCCTGCGCGTAGCGCGGAAGGTGCGCGAACCAGGGGTCCGGCGTCGCCGAGATGAACCGGTTGAAGAACAGGTTGTCGAGTTGGGCCGCCACGTCCTTCCGGACTGCGGACCCGGGGGGCATGCCTCCTAGCAGGAGCCTGGCCTGGGTCACCGCCGCCAGGGCCTGGGCCGCGGTCGAGACCACCTGACGGGTCCTCCCGGGGCACTCCTGCCGCACGGCCAGCGCGACCCGGTCATAGTCTGGCCCGGTCCGGATGTCGACGATGGGGCCCTGCCCGGCGGCGAGCTGCTCCCCCGCCTTGAGCCAGGCGTCGGCCAGCAGCTCAGGCACGGTGGGGTAGGAGGAGTTGGCGAGGGAGAGCTTCTCCTGGCGTCCGAGGTGGCCCACCACCCACTTCGTGGGATCCGGGTTGGTGAGCGTGAGCAGGCGCCGGATCCCCAACCTGTGGGACCGGGCCGCCTTCTCCACGGAGTCCAGGACCTGCACGCCGACAGTGGCACCCTCGTCGACGAGCGCCGGATACCCGATCACCCCCTTGCCGACGGCGGTCTCCTTGGCGATGGTGCCGAACGTCCATGACCGCTGCCCGGTGCTGGCCCGGTCACCCGCAGAGGCCGTGAGCTTCGCCGCGACCTTCGGGGCCAGGGTCCTGGCGAGGGCGTCCAGGTCGTCGCCCCGGGCCACCTCGCGGCCACCGTCGGAGACGATGAAGGTGGGCCGGAGGTGCCCACCGACCGCCTTCGGATGGAAGTCCGCCCCGGTCACGACGGTGCCCGTCAGCGCCGTGAGGGCGCGGCCGAGCGCGTCGCCGAACGTGCCCTGGCCCGCCTCACCGCGCGACTCGATCCACGCGAGCGCCTTGGCGGCGAAGTCCGGCGCGGGCACGAAGCTGGTCCGCAGCGCCTTCGGCAGTGAGCGGATGAGCTCGGTGGCCAGCTCTCGCCGCAGGCCGGGCACCTGCCAGCTGAAGCGGGCGCCGTCGAGTTGGTTGAGGAGCTCGAGCCTGACCGTGATGGTGACGCCGTCGCCGCCCGCCCCCGGGTCGAAGACGTAGCGGATGGGCAGCTTGTGCGCGCCGGCGGTCCACCTGTCCGGGAAGTCCGAGGGCCTGAGCTGGGTGGCGTCGACGACGGCGTCGTCGATCATCAGCAGCGGCCACTGGTCGCGGGGAAGGCCCCGCAGCCACCGGTCCAGGGTGGCGCCGGAGACTACCTCCGGCGGGATCCGCTGGTCGTAGAACTCGTAGAGGGACTCGTCGGAGATGAGCAGGTCCGGCCGCCGCATCCGGTCGGTCATCTTCGTGGCCTCGTCGATGACCGCGCGGTTGGCGGTCACGAGCCCCTGCCTCGTCTCCCAGTCACCCTCCACCAGCGCGCTGCGGATGAAGATCTCGCGGGCCTCCACGGGATGCGCCGCCGCGTAGTCGGTCCTGCGGCCCGCCACGATCGGCACGCCGAACAGGGACACGCGTTCGCTGGCCACGACGCTGGCCGAGCGCGCGGACCAGTGGGGCTCAGACAGGGTGCGGGTCAGCACGTGATCGCCCACCTGCTCGATCCACTCGGGGCGCACCTCGGCCACCGTGCGGGCCCACAGCTGGGACGTCTCCACGAGCTCGAAGGCCATCACGAGCGGAGGCGTGGACCTGGCCAGCGACGAGCCCGGCTGGATGGCGAACCTGGCGCCCCGCGCGCCCTGGTAGAGCGTGAGCGGACGCCGCTTGCCCGGCTGCGGCTTGACCTTCTCCTGCTCGGCGAGGCCCACGTTCGACAGCAGTCCGGTCAGCAGGCAGGTGAGCACCTCGGGCATCGTGCCGGCCCCGGAGGCGTCGAGGTCGAGCTCCTTGACGGCCTCGCGGAGCTGGGAGACGAGATCCTCCCACTCGCGGAAGCGGATGAAGCTGAGGTACTCCTCGCGGCACATCCGGCGGAAGGCGTTGCCCGACAGCTCGCGGCGGCGCCGCCGGAGGTAGGTCCAGATGTTGAGCAGCACCTCGAAGTCGCCGCCCTCCGGGGCCGCCTTGGCGGGCTGTTCCTTGCGGGTCCCGGTGTGGGCCGTGTGCCGCAGCGGCTCGCCGCCCTCCGGCGCTGACCGCTCGGGCTCGTCGCCGCCCCAGAACCTGCGATGCGACTGGTCCGCCTGGGCCTGGAACTCCGCCGGACGCTCCCGGACGTCCGGCACGGTCAGCCCGGCCACCAGCACCAGCACCGTGCCCAGCGTGTGCCTGCGGGACCCCTCGATGAGCATCCTGCCCATGCGTGGGTCGACGGGCAGTCGGGCCAGCATCCGGCCCGTGCGGGTGAGCCGGACATGGTCGTGGCGCTTGCGCGGATGGAGGGCGCCGAGCTCGGTGAGCACGCGCACGCCGTCGTTGATCTGCGAGATCACGGGGGCCTCGACGAACGGGAAAGACTCGACGTCGCCCAGCCCCGCCTGCGCCATGAGCAGGATCACGGTGGCCAGGTTGGTGCGCAGGATCTCGGGCTCGGAGTACTGGGGGCGGCTCTCGAAGTCCTCCTCGCTGTAGAGCCTGATCGCGATGCCCGGCCCCACGCGCCCGCAGCGACCCGCCCGCTGGTTGGCCGAGGCCTGCGAGATGGGCTCGATCGGCAGCCTCTGAACCTTGGTGCGCGCGGAGTATCGGGAGATGCGCGCGGTGCCGACGTCCACGACGTAGCGGATGCCGGGCACCGTGATGGAGGTCTCCGCCACGTTGGTGGCGAGGACCACGCGCCTGGTGCCGTGCGGCTGGAACACGCGCTGTTGGTCCGCCGCCGACAGCCGCGCGAACAGGGGCAGAACCTCCAGCCCGGTGCCCAGCCTGTCGATGGCCTCGGCGGCGTCTCGGATCTCGCGTTCGCCGCTGAGGAACACCAGGATGTCGCCGGTGGCCGACTCGGTGACGATCTCCTCGACGGCCGAGGAGATGGCGTCGATCTCGTCCATCGACTCCTCGAGGGGCCGGTAGCGCGTCTCGACCGGGAAGGTCCGCCCCGACACCTCCACGACGGGGGCGCCGTCGAAGTGCTCCGAGAACCTGGCGGTGTCGATGGTGGCGGAGGTGACGATGACGCGCAGGTCGGGGCGCTTCGGCAGCAGCTGCTTGAGGTAGCCGAGCAGGAAGTCGATGTTGAGGCTCCGCTCGTGGGCCTCGTCGATGATGATCGTGTCGTAGCGGCTGAGGAGCCGGTCATGGGTCAGTTCCGACAGGAGGATGCCGTCGGTCATCACCTTGATGCGGGTCTTGGCCGTGACCTTGCGGGTGAACCGGACCTGGTAGCCGACGAACTCTCCGAGCTCGACGCCGCACTCCACGGCGATGCGCTGCGCCACGGTCCGGGCCGCGATGCGGCGCGGCTGGGTGTGGGCGATCCGCTCGCGTCCTGCCATGAGGCAGATCTTGGGCAGCTGGGTGGTCTTCCCGGACCCGGTCTCGCCCGCGACCACCACCACCTGGTTGGCGCGGATGAGGCCGGCGATGTGCTCGGCCTCCGCCGCGATGGGCAGTGAGGCGACGACCTCGACGGTTGGCTGATGCGGTGTCGGCGTCAGGCTCATCGAGTGATGAAGAGCGGGCACTCCGCGTGGGCCATGAGGCCACGCATCAGGCCGCCGAGGCTGAATCCCGGGATGTGGGACTGACCCACGCCCAGCACCAGGAGGTCGTAGCCCGCGCTGCGGCTCACCAGCTCGTTGATGGGGCTGTCGGCTGTGACGGACACGTCGTAGGTCACCTCGGGGTGCTTCGCCCCGACGGTGGCGGCGAGGGCCTCGATCCCGCCCTTGGCGAACCTGACCTGCTCGTCGAGCTGGGTGGGGCTCAGCTTCCGCGCGAACAATCCGACGGGGGGCTGGATGGCGTGGACGATCTCCAGGCGGGCACCCAGCCGCTCGGCCTGGACGAAGCCGGACTCCAGCAGCGCCTCCGACCCGGGATCCGTCTGCAGCCCGACGCCCACCACGCCCTTCTGACCCACCGGGTCAGGGTGCGCGGCGGCGGAGATGACCACCACTGGACACGAGGCGTTGGCCACGACCGCGACCGACGTGGACCCGACGAACATGCGCTCCAGCCCGGAGGCCGCGCGGCGGCCCACCACCACCAGGTCCGCCACCTCGCTCAGGCGGGACATGACGCCGCCGGGCGAGCCCATCACCACCTCGGTGCGGATCCGGTCCTCGGTGAGACCCATGCCCAGGGCCACGTCCTTGGCCTGCTCGTTGGCCGTGGCACCGGCCGACTGCAGGACCTCGGGGTCGTAGACGACCCCCCAGGCGCCTGCCATCAGCGTGTCGTCGACGGCGTTGACCAGCAGGAGTTCGCCGCCGTAGCGCAGCACGGTGCCGGCGCCGAACCGGACGGCGCGCAGGCCGTCGTCGCTGCCGTCAACTCCGACGACCACCAGCGGGGAGGGGCGTTCGGTCATGATGGACTCCTAACTCTTGATGCTTCCCGAGACGACGCGGCCGGCGATGGTCGAGGCGGTGATCGCAAGTCCCAGCGCCAGACCACCCTCCAGCCAGCTGATGCTGGTCACACTCCCGTCGGCCGGCCCGCTGGTGCCGCGGACCAGCACCGTCCATCCCGTGGCCGTCTCCGGGTCGATCTCGTCCACCTGGAAGGCCACGTCGGTGCTCTGCTCCAGCGCGGCGAGGAAGGATTCGGGGGTGGTGTGGAAGACGATGACGCCGTCGACGACGCGGAAGTTGACGGGCACCACGGAGATCCCCTCCGCCGACACCCACGCGATGCGACCCACCTCGCACTCCGCCAGCAGCGCCCAGCACTCCTCGGCGTCGAGCCGGGAGAAGTAGGTCACGGGCTGCGGCTCGGTCATCATGAGTCAACTGTAGTGGTCATCCAGGGGTGTCCGCGGGTGTCAGAACGTGGTGCGGCCACCGAGCTTGGTGGCCAGCTCGTCGTCGATGGCGTCCGCGATCTGGCTCAGGGCGAACAGCGCCTGGTGCAGGTGCGCCGGGACGAACGGCTGGGTTGCCACCGAGAGTTGGACGAAGACCCGGTCCCGGTGGAGCGCGAAGCGCCCGTAGCGCGACTCCACGTTGAGGTCGTTGAGCACCTCGCAGGCCCGCGACCTTCCGGTCACGTCGTGCACCAGGGCGGCGAAGAGGACGAGTTCCTCGCCGTCCGGCGTCGACCTGAGGAATACCATCGTGGAGCCGACGCGGATGGCGACGTCCCCCAGGTCGTTGCGCAGGGGCGGGTGCCGGTAGACGCGCCGCAGCTCCTCGTCCACGAGGGAGTCCAGCTCGGCCCTGGAACCCGGCATCACCGAGGTCTCCTCGCGCGACAGCTTCCGGGGGGTCAGCGGCGCCCATGGCGTCTCCCCCTGCAGGATCTCCGCGAGTTGGTCCGGGTGGAGGAAGACGGGGTGGAGCACGCCGAAGACACCGGTGAGTGTCCGGGTGGCCAGGTCCGCCAGGGTCGCGGAGCTCTCCTGGTCCAACTCGGTGTGGAAGTCCGAGGACGTCTCGTCGGGTTCGCTCCAACCGAGGGCGCGGAGCGCGTCCTCCTCCGCATCTGTGGGGGTGCCCTGGTCCGAGCCGATCACGAAGGCGCCCACCACGAGGGGGCGGACCATCGAGAACCGGAGCCCGGGCCGCACCACGGCCGCATCGGTGTTCGCCACGGAGATCGTCAGGTCCCCGGTGGCGTCCATGACCGAGAGGACCTCGTCGAGGCGGAGGGTGAACTCCGCCCACGCGTGCCGCTGGGTGGCGTCGAAGTCGAAGTCGCGGTAGTCGGCCAATGGGATCACCTCCTCGCGAGTCAACCTAGCAAACACCGAAGTCCCGCACGTGCGCCGCGACCGTAGGCTGTGCGGCATGTGGGCGGCGCTCGAGGGGTTCGCGACGATCGGCATCGTCATGGCCGTCGGGTTCATGCTCGCGCGCGCCCGTGTGGTGGGCCGCTCCGGCCAGCGTGCGCTCGGGGACGTGGCCTTCTTCGTCGGGCAGCCGGCGCTGGTGCTCGTGGCCGTGGCCGAGGCGGACCTCGACCTTCTGCTGGGGTGGCATGTCGTGGCGTTCGGCGGCGCCTGCGTCTCCGGGGGCCTCGCGTTCGCCCTCGTCATGGCTCGACGGTGGCGCACCGGCCGTGCCGAGGCCGCCATCGGCTACCTCGCCACCAGCTACGTCAACGCCGGCAACCTGGGCATCCCCATCGCCGTCTTCGTGCTCGGTGACCCGGCGTGGGCGGCGCCGGCGATGCTGCTCCAGGTGCTGGTGCTGCAACCCAGCGCCGTGGCGGTCCTGGAGTCCTCGCCCGCCGGCAGGGGTAGGTCCGTCCTGCGCAGCTTCGCGACCCACCCGTTGGTGCTGGGCGGGCTGGCCGGCCTGGCCCTCAACCTGCTCGCGTGGCAGCCGCCGAGGCTGGTCTGGGCTCCCCTGACGCTGCTCGCCGATCTCGGCGTCCCCGCGATGCTGTTGGCGTTCGGGATGTCGCTGCACTCGTCGCCGCTCCCACGTCGGCTGTCGCGCAGGGCGGTCGCCGCCATCGTGACCAAGTCGTTCCTGGTGCCGGGGCTCGCGCTGCTCATCGCGCTGGCGCTCGGCCTCTCCGGCACACCGCTGCGGGCCGCCGTGGTGCTCGCCGCCCTCCCGACAGCGCAGGTGGTGTTCGTCCACGCCGTGCGCTACCAGGTGGGGGTCCGGCTCGTCCAGGCGACGACGCTGTGGTCAATGCTGCTGAGCATCCCCGTCATCGTCGCGGCCGGGGCCCTTCTCCGGTGAGCAAGTAGACTGGGCGCTCCGCCATCGACTCCTGGAGTGCCATGTTCGACCCCACCACCTGGGACGCGCCGTTCGGCGTCGTGGTGCTGGCTCTCTTCGTCATCGTGATGCTGCGCGCCAACGGCACCTACTGGCTGGGGCGAGCGATAGCCGCGGGAGCCAGCCGGAGCCGATGGGTGAAGCTGCTGGAGTCCCGGCACTACGCCACCGGGGCCCGCTGGCTCAACAGGTGGGGCGCCCCCGCCGTGTCGCTGTCGTTCCTCACCATCGGGATCCAGACCATGGTCAACCTGGCCGCCGGGGTGGCCCGGATGCCGCTGCGCCGCTACCTCCCCGCCGTCACGGTCGGCTGCCTGATGTGGGCATTCATGTACGGCACGGTGGGTTTCATCGGCTGGGTGGCGGTGGTGGCGCTCTGGGAGCGGTCCCCCGCGCTGACGGTGACGCTGCTGGCGCTGGCCGTGGCGGGGGTCGCCTGGGCGCTCGCGCGCCGCGACCGGACACCCGTGGCCGCCCCGGCGGAGTAGGCTCGCCGGCGTCGCACCTGATTCCCGCGAGGAGACGCCATGGCCGATACGGGTCGCACCGACCGTCTGCTGCGTTCGCTGCGCCTCCGGCCCACCGTCCCGGACGCGCCTGCCCTCCCCGTCGCCGAGCCGGAGCCGGACCGGAACTCCGCCCGCACCGGCGTGACGTCCATCGTCGACGCGGGCATCTACGTGGCCGGTCGGCGGATCGCGACCCCAGCCACCTTCGACGAGGCGTTCAACCTGCTCGACGAGCATCCCGAGGGCTTCGCGTGGATCGGCCTGTACCGGCCGCGACACTCCGACATGGCGCTCCTGGCCGCCGAGTTCCGGCTCAGCCCGCTCGCGGTCGAGGACACCATCACGGCCCACCAGCGGCCCAAGTTCGAGCGCTACGAGGACGTGCTGTTCCTGGTGCTGCGGGCGGCGCAGTACATCGACCGGAGTGAGACGGTCGACTTCGGCGAGGTGCACGCCTTCGTCGGCGACCGGTTCGTGGTCACCGTGCGGCACTCGGAGACGCCCGACCTGACGCGGGTCCGGAAGGAACTGGAGGCCACGCCGTCGGTGCTCGCCAAGGGGCCGAGCGTGGTGCTGCTGCGCCTACTCGACGGCATCGTCGACGACTACACGCCCGTCGCGATGGGCATCGAGAACGACATCGACGAGATCGAGACCCAGGTGTTCACGGGCAGTTCGAGAGTGTCGCGGCGGATCTACCAACTCTCGCGTGAGGTCATCGACTTCCAGCGGGCCGTCCGCCCCCTCAAGCAGATCATCGAGGGCGTCCGGGCGGACCGCGTGTTCGCCTCCGCGGGCGAGCGCCGACGCCAGGAGTTGCGCGACATCGAGGATCACGCCATCGCCATGATCGAGCGCGTCGACGCCCTCCGGGAGACCCTGAAGGGCACGCTGGACCTCAACATCTCGCTCCAGGCGCAGCGCCAGAACGAGGAGATCAGCAACATGACCGCCGCCAGCCTCAAGCAGGCCGAGGAGACCCGACGGATCGCGGCCTGGGCCGGCGTGCTGTTCGTACCGAGCCTGGTCACCGGCACCTACGGCATGAACTTCGCCGCCATGCCGGAGCTCGAGTGGGCATGGGGCTACCCGTTCGCGCTCGTCCTCATGCTCGCCTCGGGCATCGCGATGTACACGGTGTTCAAGCTGAAGGACTGGCTGTAGCCCCCACCCCGACACTCACGCCAGCTTGCGGGCCGCGCCCTTGTCCGCGGACTGCGCCAGCATCCCGAAGATCTTCAACGCCGTGGAGACCTCACGCTCGCGGGACTTCGGCGCCCAGCCTGCGGCGTCCTGGGCGGACCGCCGGGCGGCGAGGGTGTCCTCGTCCACGTTGAGGGTCAGCGAGCGGTCGGGGATGGAGATGGTGATCGTGTCGCCGTCCTCGATCAACCCGATGGCGCCGCCCGAGGCCGCCTCCGGCGAGACATGGCCGATGGAGAGGCCCGACGAGCCACCCGAGAACCGGCCGTCGGTGATGAGCGCGCACTTGGGGCCGAGGCCGAGCGCCTTGAGGTAGGACGTGGGGTACAGCATCTCCTGCATGCCGGGCCCGCCCTTGGGGCCCTCGTAGCGGACGATCACGATGTCGCCCGGCTGGATCCGCTTGCCCAGGATGGCCTCCACCGCGTCGTCCTGGGACTCGGTGACGACGGCCCTGCCCGTGAACTCCCACTGGTCCTCCGGCACGCCGGCGGTCTTGACGATGGCGCCGTCGGGCGCGAGGTTGCCGGTGAGGACCGCGAGGCCGCCGTCGACGGTGTAGGGGTGCTCCACAGACCGGATGCAGCCGCCCTCGGCGTCGGTGTCGAGGCTCTCCCAGCGGTTCGTCGACGAGAAGGCCTCGGTCGTGCGCACGCCTCCCGGGGCGGCGTGGAACAGCTCGATGGCCTCAGGCCGGGCCTTGCCGCTGCGGATGTCCCAGCCCTCCAGCCACTCCCTCATGGTGCGCGAGTGCACGGTGGTGACGGTGTCGTCGAGCTTGCCGCCGCGGTACAGCTCGCCGAGGATGGCGGGCACGCCGCCGGCGCGGTGCACGTCCTCCATGTAGTACTTCGCCGAGTTGGGAGCCACCTTCGCGAGGCAGGGGGTCACCCGGGAGATGGCGTCGATGTCGGCCATGGTGAAGTCGACCCCCGCCTCCTGCGCGGCGGCGAGCAGGTGCAGCACGGTGTTGGTGGATCCGCCCATGGCCACGTCGAGCTTCATGGCGTTGGAGAACGCGGCCTTGGTGGCGATGGACAGGGGCAGGACGGAAGCGTCCTCCTCGTCGTACCAGCGCCGGCACAGCTCGACGACGAGGCGCCCGGCCTCCTGGAAGAGGCCCTTGCGCGCCGACGCGGTGGCCAGCGTCGACCCGTTGCCGGGGAGCGCGAGGCCGACGGCCTCAAGCAGGCAGTTCATCGAGTTGGCGGTGAACATGCCGGAGCACGATCCGCAGGTGGGGCAGGCGTTCTCCTCGATGCGGCTGAGCTCGTCGTCGGTGACGTTGGGGTCCACGGCCGAGACCATGGCGTCGACCAGGTCAAGCGACTTCACCACGCCGTCGTCGTGGACCACTGCCTTGCCCGCCTCCATGGGCCCGCCGGAGACGAACACGGCCGGGATGTTGAGCCGCAGGGCCGCGAGGAACATCCCGGGGGTGATCTTGTCGCAGTTGGAGATGCACACCAGCGCGTCCGCGCAGTGCGCGTTGGCCATGAACTCGACGGAGTCGGCGATGAGCTCGCGGCTGGGCAGCGAGTAGAGCATGCCCCCGTGGCCCATGGCGATGCCGTCGTCGACGGCGATGGTGTTGAACTCCCGGCCGACGCCGCCCGCCTCGGCGATGGACTCCGAGACGAGTTTGCCCATGTCGCGGAGGTGGACGTGGCCGGGCACGAACTGGGTGAAGGAGTTGGCCACGGCCACGATCGGCTTGCCCCAGTCCGAGTCCGTGATTCCCGTGGCGCGCCAGAGGGCGCGCGCGCCCGCCATGTTGCGGCCGTGGGTGGTGGTGCGGGACCGGAGTGCCGGCATGGGGATCCTCCAAGGGCGTGGACGTATCCGCTCAGGATACCCGGCAGGTCCTGCCCCGGGGGTGGCCGTCTTACGCCGCGGGGCGCCCGTCCTTGCCTTACTCCCCCGTCGCGACCGGGCGCGAGGTGTGGCTGTACTGGCTCCACGAGCCCGAGTACAGCCGACCCCGGCCCAGGCCGGCGTGCTCCATCGCGATGAGGTTGTGGCAGGCGGTGATCCCGGACCCGCAGTAGGAGATGACCTGGGAGGCGTCGTCGACGTCGGCGAACCGTTCCCGGAGCTCATCGGGGGTTCTGAATCGGCAGTCGTCGGTGAGGTTGCCGGTCATCGGGAAGTTGCGGGCGCCCGGAATGTGGCCGGCCTTGGGGTCGATCGGCTCCGTCTCGCCCCGGAACCGCTCCGCGCCGCGCGCGTCGATCACGAACGCGCCGGCGGCGGCGTCGTCGATGTCGGCGAGGGCGGCGTCGGGCCAGGAGGTGACCGGGAACTCGGCGCGGAGGGGTCGCGGCGTGTCGGTGCTGAGGTCGCCCTCCCAGGCCTGGAGCCCGCCGTCGAGGAGGGCGGCGTCGTGGCCGAGGATGCGCAGCAGCCAGACCAGGCGTCCCGCCATGGCCCCGCCCGCGTCGTCGTAGGCCACGACGGTGTCGCGGCCCCCGATGCCGAGGTGGCTCAGCCCCTCTGCGAAGGTGGCCGGGTCCGGCAGCGGGTGCCGCCCCCGGTGCGGCGACGGCGGGTCTGCCAGCACGTCGTCCATGGGCACGAACACCGCCCCCGGGATGTGCCCGGCGGCGTAGGCGTCGCGGCCTGAGCGCCCATCGAGGTAGTGCCGCACGTCGGCGACGATCGCGTCGGGATGCGCCGCGAGCCAGTCAAGGTCGATCACGGGAGGAATCACGTGCCCAGCCTATTCCCCGGCCATGTCGGGGTTGAGGCGGACACTGCGCCCGCGAGGACCCGACCCCGGACAAGGCGACGACTTTGTCACGAACTAACGTGGGTTCAGTCGGCCGCGACACCGGAAGAAGGCTTCGATGACGAACTTCGCTCACCTGCTGTCACCCATCACGATCGGCAGCCTGACCCTCGACAACCGCTTGCTGCTCACACCGATGGGCACCGAACTCGGCACGCACGACGGGAAGTCGACGCCGGCCGAGGCCGCCTACTACGCAGCGCGCGCCAAGGGCGGGACAGGGCTGGTCATGACGGGCATCAACTTCGTCTCCGGCACCTTCGACCCGATCGCGCCAGGCCTGGCCCGCATCGACACCGACGAGCACACGGCGGGCATCAAGGCCATCGCCGACGCTGTGCATGCCGCCGGCGGGAAGCTTGCCCTCCAACTGACGATGGGCCTCGGCCGCAACAACCAGTACTGCCAGAGCCTGGACATGGAGCCTCGCTCCTCGTCGGACAACACCTGGTTCTTCGACCCCTCCGTCATCTGTTCACCGCTGACGGTCGAGGAGATCGCGACGATCATCGCCGACACCGGCCGGGCCGCCCGCCGCGCCTTCGAGGCAGGTGCGGACATGATCGACATCCACGGCCACACCGGCTATCTGGTGGACCAGTTCATGAGTTCATGCTGGAACCGCCGCACCGACGAGTACGGGGGCTCGGTGGAGAACCGCTGCCGGTTCGCCGCGGAAGCCATCGCCGCGGTGAAGGAGAACGCGCCGGGGCTGCCCGTGAGCTTCCGGATCTCCGTCAACCACCGGTTCCCGGGCGGCCGCACCGCCGAGGAGACCATCCCGATCGTGCAGGAACTGGAACGCGCCGGGGTCGACCTCCTCATCTGCGACGACGGGTCCTACGAGGCGATGGACTACGTCTTCCCGCCCTACTACCTCGGCGACAACTGCATGGTCAGCGCGGCGGAGTCGGTCAAGCCCCACGTGGGCATCCCGGTCGCGGCGTGCGGCAACATCACCCCGGCGAACGGCGAGGAACTGCTGGCTCGTGGCGTGGCGGACATGATCGGCATCGGACGAGGACTCATCGCAGACCCGGACATCATCGTGAAGATCAAGGCCGGCGAGGAGTCGCGTATCCGCCCCTGCATCCGCTGCAACCAGCTGTGCACCGGCAACGCGTTCAACGGCAAGGCACTCGGCTGCGCCGTCAACCCCGAGGTCAGTCACGAGCACGAGTGGCGCATCACGCGCACAGACACGCCACGGCGGATCGCGATCGTCGGCGCAGGGCCCGCCGGGTTGGAGGCGGCCCGCGTGGCAGGGCTGCGTGGCCACACCGTCGACGTCTATGAGAAGGCGGACCACCTCGGGGGCGTGCTCTTCCCGGCTGCCACGCCGGACTTCAAGCGCGAGCTGCGCAAGATGATCGACTGGTGGGCCGGCGAACTCGCCCCCCTGGCCAACGTGACCGTGCACCTCAGCCACGAGATCGGCCCGGACTCGCCGGAGCTCTCGGAGGCAGACGAGGTGATCGTGGCCACGGGCTCGTCGCCGCTCGTCCCTCCGATCCCAGGCATCGGGAAGCCGAATGTCATGGAGGTCATCGAGGCCCACACGGGCGGCCGGCCGGGCCGGCGGGTCGTGGTGTGCGGTGGCGGGCTCTCCGGGGCGGACCTCGCCCTCGAACTCGCGGAGGACGGTCACGAGGTCACGCTGGTGGAGATGGTCGACGAGATCGCCCGGGACATGTTGTTCCTCAACCGGGTCTCGCTCCTCCGTTCCCTGGATGAGTACGGCGTCCGCGTACTCACCGGGCACACCGTGAGCGAGGTCACCGACGAGGGCGTAGTGGCGAGCGGGCCGGAGGGTGAGGTGCTGCTGTCATGCGACACCGTCGTCACCGCCTTCGGCGTGCGGCCCGCGACCTCGCTACCGCTGGCGCTCGCCGCACTGGGGCCGAAGGTGCACCCGGTCGGGGACTGCGTCTCGCCACGCAAGGTGGGCGACGCCATCAACGACGCGTACGTCCTCGCCTACTCCCTCTAGCGGGAGCGCTCAGCGGGTCGCCTCGACCAGGGCGAGCAACGCGGCCGCGTAGGCCTCCGCGGGGTCATCGTCGATGAAGGAGCGCGCCGGCTGGCCCGGGATCTCGATCACGACGGCGTACTCCCCCGTCGTCGAGCGGCCCAACGACCGGAACGTGCCGCCGAGCAGGTCCCGCAGCTGGTCCTCCCGTGGCAGCCACAGCGCCTTGTCCGCCGGCACTGAGTCCAGCGCCCACTCGGTGGTGCCATTGAACGCGAGCAGGGTCCCCGTGGAGTGTTCCCGGGCCTCGACGACCATGTTGGCGAGGGTGAAGACCTCGTTCTCCAGGTCGGTGGCCCGGACGACGAACCGGTCCCCCTCGCCCGGCCGCCACGAGATCCCCGACTCCGCCAGGCGTTCGGCGGTGCGCACTGAGATCATCTTCGGCTCCTCATCGATTCGGGCTGCTCTCCTGCATGCCCATTGTGCCGGTCGACGCAAGGAACGCCGCGAGGGGGCGCACACCCAGAAGGTGCGCGCCCCCTCGTCACGGAGCGTTGCCGCGCGGTGCGCAGCTGGTCAGCTGCAGCCGCTGGTGGAACCGCAGCCCTCGCACACGTAGCACGAGCCGCTGGGCCGCATCTTCGTGCCGCACGTCATGCACAGGGGCGCGTCCACCTCGCGGCCGGTCAGCGACTCCATGAGCTCCGCCGTGGTGTGCGCGGTGCTGAAGTCCGAGGGCGACGGGGCGTCGATCAGGGAGGGCTGGCGGGCGCCGTCCACCTTGAAGTTGTCCCCGGCGTCGTTGCGGAGCGACACCGCCTCCGGCATCGCGGCCTCGTCCTCCTCGGAGAGGTAGGAGCCGGTCTCGACGTAGCGGGCACGCTCCGAGGCCGTGTAGATGCCCAGCTCGGCGCGGTCGTCGAAGCTGAGGTAGTCCAGCGCGAGGCGACGGAAGATGTAGTCCATGAAGGACTGCGCGATCCGGATGTCCGGGTCGTCGGTCATGCCGGCGGGCTCGAACTTCAGGTTGGTGAACTTCTGTACGAAGCTCTCCAGCGGCACGCCGTACTGGAGGCCGATCGACACCGCGATCGAGAAGGCGTCCATGACGCCGGCCAGGGTTGAACCCTGCTTGCCGAGCTTGAGGAACACCTCACCGATGCGGCCGTCCTGGTAGGCGCTGGAGGTCATGTACCCCTCGGCGCCGCTTACCGCGAAGCTGGTGGTCCGCGACGCGCGCGACTTCGGCAGGCGCTGGCGCTTGGGGCGGTACTCGATGCGGACCTCGGGCTCGGCCTTCTTCTCCTCCTTGGTCTCCTTCTTGCCGTCGGAGAGCGGCTGGCCCACCTTGCAGTTGTCGCGGTAGACCGCGAGCGCCTTCAGACCCAGCTTCCAGCCCTGGAGGTAGACGTCCTCGATCTCCTCGACCGTGGCCGTCTCGGGCAGGTTCACCGTCTTGGAGATGGCGCCCGAGAGGAACGGCTGGACCGCCGCCATCATCCGCACGTGGCCCATCGGCTTGATGGAGCGCGCGCCCATCGCCGTGTCGAACACCTCGTAGTGCTCCGCGGCGAGGCCGGGGGCGCCGATCACGTGGCCGTTGGCGCCGATGAACTCGACGATGCCGTCGATCTCCTCGGAGCTGTAGCCCAGGCGCTTCAGGGCACGCGGGATGGTCTGGTTGACGATCTGCATGGACCCGCCGCCGACGAGCTTCTTGAACTTCACCAGCGAGAAGTCCGGCTCCACCCCGGTGGTGTCGCAGTCCATCATGAAGCCGATGGTGCCGGTGGGCGCCAGCACGGAGGCCTGCGCGTTGCGGAAGCCGTTCTTGGCACCCAGCGTGACCACCCGGTCCCACTCACGGGTGGCGACGGTGTGCAGCGCCCGGTCGTCCGCAAGGACGCGCAGGTCGTCGTTGGCGGCCTGGTGCTTGCGCATCACGCGCTGGTGCGCCTCCGCGTTGAGCGCGTAGCCGTTGTACGGGCCGACGACGGCGGCCAGTTCGGCCGAGCGACGGTAGGACGTGCCGGTCATGATCGACGTGATCGCCGCGGCGGTCGAGCGCCCGCCGTCGGTGTCGTAGCCCTTGCCCATCGCCATGAGCAGCGCGCCGAGGTTGGCGTACCCGATGCCCAGCTGGCGGAAGTTGCGGGTGGTCTCGCCGATGGGCTCGGTGGGGAAGTCCGCGAAACAGATGGAGATGTCCATCGCCGTGATGATGAGCTCCACCGCCTTGACGAAGAGCTCGGCGTCGAAGGTGCCGTCGGCCTTGAGGAACTTGAGCAGGTTCAGCGAGGCCAGGTTGCACGACGAGTTGTCGAGGCTCATGTACTCCGAGCACGGGTTCGACGCGGTGATGGGGCCGGTGACCGGGTTGGTGTGCCAGTCGTTGATGTGATCGTGGTACTGGATGCCGGGGTCCGCACACTCCCAGGCCGCCGTGGCGATCTTGCGGAACAGGTCCTTGGCGTCCACCTCCTCGATGACCGAACCGTCGGTGCGCGAGCGCAGGCCGAAGCTGGTTCCGGCCTCGACGGCGTTCATGAACTCGTCGGTGACCCGCACGGAGTTGTTGGCGTTCTGGTACTGGACCGAGGTGATGTCCTTGCCGCCGAGGTCCATGTCGAAGCCGGCGTCGCGGAGGGCGCGGATCTTGTCCTCCTCGCGCGCCTTGGTCTGGACGAACTCCTCGATGTCGGGGTGGTCGACGTCCAGCACCACCATCTTCGCCGCACGCCGGGTGGCGCCGCCTGACTTGATGGTGCCGGCCGACGCGTCCGCCCCACGCATGAAGGACACGGGCCCGGAGGCCGTCCCGCCCGAGCTGAGCAGCTCCTTCGACGAGCGGATGCGAGACAGGTTGAGCCCTGCGCCGGAGCCGCCCTTGAAGATGAAGCCCTCCTCCTTGTACCAGTTGAGGATCGAGTCCATCGAGTCGTCGACGCTGAGGATGAAGCAGGCGCTGACCTGCTGCGGCGAGGGGGTGCCGACGTTGAACCAGACCGGGGAGTTGAACGAGAAGTACTGGTTGAGCAGCATCCAGGTGAGCTCGTGCTCGAAGATCTCGGCGTCCTCGTCGGAGGCGAAGTAGGCGTAGTCCCGCCCGGCCTTGGCGTAGGTCTTCACCACCCTGTCGATGAGGGTGCGCAGGCTGTCTTCACGCTGCGGGGTGCCCAGGGCGCCGCGGAAGTACTTGGTGGTGACGATGGTGGACGCGTTCACGCTCCAGGACGAGGGGAACTCGACGCCGCGCTGCTCGAAGACCGTCTCTCCGGTGCGCCAGTTGGTCTGCACCACGTCGCGGCGGTCCCACTCCACCTCGTCGTACGGGTGGACACCCTGCTTGGTGAACACGCGCTCGATGACGAGCCCCTTGCCCTGCGCGGACCCCTTCGTTCGCGTGGCGCGTGCTGCTGCTGTCGTGGTCATAGTTCTTCCCCTCGATCTTCCTGGTGTGCTGGGTGATGCTGCTGAATGTGTGTCAACTGATGAGCGGCTGCTGCGCCGACGCGACTTCGATGGGGACCGCGCCCGCGCGGAGTTCCTTCTCCGAGGCGCTGAGCCGGAGCAGGTCGATCTCGCGTTGGAAGTCGTCCACTGAGTCGTAGTTCTTGTACACGCTGGCGAAGCGCAGGTAGGCCACGGAGTCCAGTTCCTCGAGCGGGCCGAGGATGGCCACACCGATCTGCTCGGCCGGGATCTCCGCCTGGCCCGACGAGCGCAGTGACTCCTCGACGCGCTGGGCGAGCGCGGCCAGCTGTGCAGCCGTCACCGGCCGCCCCTTGCAGGCCTTGGACACGCCCTTGATGACCTTGTCCCGGGAGAACGACTCGACCACGCCGGAACGCTTCACCACGGTCAGTACGATCTGCTCGACGGTGGTGAACTTGCGCTCGCAGACGGGGCAGAACCGCCTCCGCCGGATGGCCGAACCGTCGTCTGCCGCGCGCGAATCCGACACCTTGGTGTCGGCGTTGCGGCAGAACGGGCAGTGCATGACCGGCGGACCTTCCCTGGGCGACAGCGGAGGGCCAACCTTGCCACGCTATGGCCGAGACCACAACTTGTAGGGAAATGACACCGCTGCAACTACTAGATATAGGGACAGCCTAGGCGCGGCCTGGCGCAGAGGCAAGGGCGAAACGCCCATGGATCCAGCCGGAATCCGCGGGATTCAGGGCGAGACGTGCGCCCAGGCGGGATCCCCGGCGACGTAGCGGACGGCCGGGTCCGGCTGGGCCATGCTGAGGAACTGGGCGCCCGTGACCGCGACACCGACCGCGGCCAGCAGGCCCACCGCCGCGACCTTCACCGCCAGCAGCGGAGACACGCGTGCCGGCCGCGACACCTGGCAGGAGGCGACGACGCCTACCCTCCCCGGAGCGACGGGCCTGGCGGGGTGGGCCTGCGGGCCGACCTGCGCGGAGCGGCCTGACGGCGCGGCGGTGACGACCCGACGCGCGCCCGCGTCGACAACCTGGAAGCGAACCGTGCTGGTGGCGGTCATGGCAACCTCACTCCTCGTAGAACGTCTGTTCGATATGAACTCTAGCGGATCCGCCGCCCGAATGAAACACCCGTTCTAGCCGGGCGCCTCTTCGTGGCGACCTGCACAGTCCATCGCCGACCACTGACAGTTTCTGCGGCATGCGCGACACACCGGCCGCATTTAGAACACACGTTCGCGGCCGCAGTAGGCTGTGCTCATGGCTGATGAGACGAAACGCCCCAAGCGGGGCCGCCCCACGAACGCATCCATCGAGGCCGAGTTCGGCAACATCGCGTCCTTCCCGGACGGCCCCGAGAACTCATACGGCCTCACCACCCGGCAGCTGGCCATCCTGCGCGTCGTGCAGCAGTCCATCGAGGAGGTCGGCTATCCCCCGAGCATCCGCGAGGTGGCCCAGCGGGCGGGCCTCGCCTCGACGTCGAGCGTCACGTACCAGCTGAAGGTGCTGGAGGAGAAGGGGTTCCTCCGCCGGGATCCGCACCGCCCCCGGGCCGTGGTGGTGACCATGCCCGGCGAGGCCGAGATGGACTCCACCCAGAGCTTCGACGCCACCCCCCGCTCGGTCACCGCGCCCCTGCTCGGCCGGATCGCGGCCGGCGGCCCCATCCTCGCCCAGGAGCAGGTGGAGGACGTGTTCGCCCTCCCCAAGCAGCTCGTGGGAGACGGCCAGGTGTTCCTCCTCGAGGTACGCGGGGACTCCATGATCGACGCGGCCATCTGCGACGGCGACTGGGTGGTGGTGCGCCAGCAGCCCGACGCCCACAACGGCGACATCGTGGCCGCCCTCCTCGACGACGAGGCAACGGTCAAGACGTTCAAGCGCAAGGACGGCCAGGTGTGGCTCTTGCCGCACAACCAGGACTACTCCCCCATCGACGGCACGCACGCCACCATCATGGGCAAGGTGGTCGCGGTCCTGCGGAGGCTCTAGGAGACCGCTAGCCGGCTGCTATTCAGCGCCTCGGAGGCGTCGCAGCGCCTGCACCGCGACGTCCCCGTCGGTGGTCATCCAGAATCCCGGCAGCGAGGACTGCAGGTAGTCGCCGTACCGCTTGGTGACCAGCCTGGGGTCCAGCACGGCCACCACGCCCCTGTCCTCCATCCGACGGATCAGCCTGCCGGACCCCTGGGCCAGGAGCAGCGCGGCGTGTGAGGCGGCCACGCGCATGAATCCGTTGCCCCCGGCGTCGTCGACGGCCTTCTTGCGCGCCTTCATCAGCGGATCGTCCGGGCGCGGGAAGGGGATCTTGTCGATGATGACGAGCTGGCAGGTCTCGCCCGGCACGTCGACGCCCTGCCACAGCGACATGGTGCCGAACAGCGAGGTGCCAGGATCTGCGACGAAGGTGCGGGTGAGCTCGGAGAGCTGTGCGTCGCCCTGGCACAGCAGCGCCAGGTCCGGGAGCTCGCGCCTGCAGTACTCGGCGGCCTGCTCTGCGGCGCGACGCGACGAGAACAGCCCGAGCGTGCGGCCGCCCGCCGCCCACATCAGCTGCGCGATCTCGGCCAACGTGGCCTCGTTCATGCCGTCGCGGCCCGGTGGCGGAAGCCTCTTCGCCACGTACAGGATGCCCTGGCGCTTGTAGTCGAACGGCGAGCCCACGTCCACGCCGCGCCAGGCGAACTCGTCGGGGGGGTCTGCGTCGTCGGTGAGCCTGTCGTTGTAGTTCAACCCCATCGAGCTGGCCGCAGCCTCGAAGGAGCCGCCGAGCTCGAGCGTGGCCGAGGTCAACACCGTGGTGGTCTCCGCGAACACCTGGTTGCGCAGCAGTCCGGCCACGTTGAGCGGCGCCACGTAGGCGGCGCGGCCGAGGATGTCGGATTCGGTGACCCACACCACGTCCGCCTCGGACAGCTTCGCGATCCGCTCGGCGACGTCGAAGATCTCCTTGACCGCCGCGGATGCCTGCAGCCGCTCAGCGTCGTCGGTGACCTTCCCGAGCGCGCTGACCACCCTCCGGGCCACGTCGCGGAGCTGGGCGGCCGCGTAGGGCAGGGGAGCGGAGCCGGCGGTGATCCGCGTGAGCTCCGATTCCGCGAGCGCCTCGCGCAGCACGTCGGCCTGGTCCAGGAAGTCCACGCCAAGATCGTCGTCGAGCCAGGGCAGGGCGCGTCGCGCCGTGCGCTCGACCACGCCGGGGGTGAGCTCGTCGGTGGCGGCGGTGGTGATGCGGCTCACCAGCTCGTGCGCCTCGTCGATGATCACCGCCGCGTGCTCCGGCAGGGCGGTGCCGCCGTGCATCGCGTTGATGGCCAGCAGCGCGTGGTTGGTCACCACCAGCTGAGCGCTGCGCGCCTCTTCACGCGACGCCTCGACGAAGCACTCGGCGCCGAACGGGCAGGTGGCCACGCCCAGGCACTCTCGGGTGGGGATGGAGACCTGTGCCCATCCTCGGGCGGTGTGGGAGGGGGCGTCGTCACGGTCCGCCAGGCCCTTCCGCTGCGCCTCCTCCTCGATCCACTCACGCAGGGCCAGCACCTCGATGCCGAGCTTGGACACGTCGTCCGACGGCGAGGCCGCCTCGGCGAGGGCGGTGCTGCCCACCAGCGAGTCCTGCTCCGGCCGGCCGCCCGAGCGCGCCCGGTAGAGGCAGGCGTAGTTCGTGCGGCCCTTGAGGATGGCGGCCTTGGGGCGCGTGCCGGTGACCTCCTCGACGGCGTCCAACGCGGTGGGGATGTCCTTGGTGGCCAGCTGGGCCTGGAGCGCCAGGGTGGCCGTGGCCACGACGAGGCGCTGGTCGGTGTCCACGCACCGGCCCAGCGCCGGGGCCAGGTACCCGAGTGACTTGCCGGTGCCCGTGCCGGCCTGGACGAGCAGGTGCACGCCGCTCTCCAGAGCATCCGCCACCGCGTCCGCCATCGCCTGTTGACCTGGCCGGGCCTGCCCGTGGATCTCACCGACGGCCGCCGCCAGGATGCGGGAGTGGTCAGTCACGGACGAAGGCCGCCAGCTCGTCCGCCAGGTCCCCGCGGACCCGTGCCGTGATCAGCGTGCCCTCGCCGGTGTGCTCCAGAGAGTCGATGACCGCCGTCTTGTGCACCTTGTCCACGAGGTCTCCGCGCTCGTAGGGCACGAGCACCGTCAAGGCGACCTCCGGCCGCGGGAGCCGCTCGTCGACGACAGCACGCAGCTCGTCCATGCCCCGACCGGTGCGCGCCGAGACCACGAGCGCATCAGGGTGGTTGGCGCGCAGGGCGAGGATGGTGGCCTCGTCCGCCGCGTCCGCCTTGTTGAGGACCAGCAGCTCGGGCACCTGGAGGGCGCCGATCTCCCCCAGCACCGTACGGACCGCGGCGATCTGCCCCTCCGGGTCCGGGTCCGACGCGTCGACGACGTGGAGGAGTAGGTCCGCCTGCGCCGACTCCTCGAGGGTGGAGCGGAAGGCCTCGACCAGGTCGTGCGGGAGGTGTCGGACGAAGCCGACGGTGTCGGTGAGGGTGTACACCCGGCCGTCGGCAGTCTCGGTGCGCCTGGTGGTGGGATCCAGGGTGGCGAAGAGGGCGTCCTCGACGAGGACCCCAGCGCCGGTGAGGCGGTTGAGCAGGGAGGACTTGCCGGCGTTGGTGTAGCCGACGATGGCCACCGACGGCACCTGGTTGCGGCGACGCTCCGCCCGCTTGCCCTCGCGGGTGGCGTCCATCTCGCGGAGCTTGCGCCGCAGGATGGAGATCCGCGTGCGGATGCGGCGACGGTCAGTCTCGATCTTGGTCTCGCCGGGGCCGCGGCCGCCGATGCCCGCGCCTCCGGCGGCACGGCCGCCGGCCTGGCGTGACAGGTTGCCGCCCCAGCCGCGCAGCCGCTGCTTGAGGTACTGCAGCTGCGCCAACTCCACCTGGGCCTTGCCCTCGGCGCTCTTGGCGTGCTGGGCGAAGATGTCAAGGATCAGCGCGGTGCGGTCAACCACCTTGACCTTCACCCGGTCCTCGAGGTTGCGCAGCTGAGCGGGCTCCAGCTCCCCGTCGCAGATCACGGTGTCCGCCCCCGTGGCGCGGACCACCTCGAGCAGCTCGTCGACCTTGCCGCGGCCGATGAATGTGGCCGGGTCCGGGTGGGTGCGCCGCTGCACGAGCGAATCGAGCACCTCGGAGCCGGCGGTCTCCGCCAGCAGCGTGAGCTCGGCCATGGCGTTGTCCGCGTCCTCCTGGGAGCCGGAGGTCCACACGCTGACCAGCACCACGCGCTCGAGGCGGAGCTGCCGGTACTCGACCTCGGTGACGTCCTCGAGCTCGGTGCGCATGCCCGCCACGCGGCGCAGCGAATGCCGGGCCGCAAGCTCTTCCTGCTCCCCGTCGAAATCCGTCTCGACCTCGGCGTCGAGGTCCAGTTGCTGGTCAAGTGAGTGTTCAGTCATCGTCCGGCCATTGTCCCAGCCGGTGGGCACCGAACCAAGCCGCCCTCTCTCCCCTGTGGATAACCCACGGGGCCGAGGTGCCGGTCAGATCCAGAACTCGCCGCGACCCACGATGACGGCGGGCCCGGTCAGCCGCGCGTCGTCCCCCGTGAGATCCACGGACAGCTCACCCCCCGGCACGTTGACCACGATGGGGCCCTCGAAGCCGGTCCGCGCGCGGTAGGCGGCGGCCGCAGCGACCACCCCGGTGCCGCAGCTCATGGTCTCCCCCACCCCGCGCTCGTGCACCCGCATCCGGAGCCGCCCCGGGGTCTCGATGTGGATGAACTCGACGTTGACGCCGTCGGGATAGGCCGCCGCGGGCTCCCAGACGGGGGCATGATGCAGCTCGAGCTCGTCCAGGACCCCCCGCTCGACGAAGACCACCGCGTGGGGGTTGCCCACGTCCACCTTCACCGCGGGCCATGTGCGCTCGCCCTGCCGGACGGTGACCGCCTCGTCGACGAGGGTGGCCCTGCCGATGTCGGTGCTGATGAGCCCGTGGCGGGCGACCTCCACATGCTTGACCCCCGCGCGGGTGGCCACGTCGAACGACCCCGACTCCACGAGCTGCTCGTTGATCAGGTGCCTGGCGAAGACGCGCAGCCCGTTGCCGCACATCTCGGCCACCGACCCGTCGGCGTTGTAGTAGTCCATGAACCACAGGTTGGGCTCGCCCTGCCACTCGCGCATGCTGCCCGCGCGGACCACCCTGATGACGCCGTCGGCTCCGATGCCGGAGCGCCTGTCGCACACCACCTGGATGAACTGCGGATGCATGTCGTGCATGCCGTAGGAGTCGTCGAGGATGATGAAGTCGTTCTTCGTGCCGTGGCCCTTGTGGAAGCTAAATCGCCGCACCGTGACCCCCTCCCGCCTGGTGGGCCAATCCTAGCGCCGAGAGCACCACCGCGACGTTGTCTGGGGCCGTTGCGTCCAGCCACGTGATGCGCGGGTCACGCCGGTACCAGCCCAGCTGCCTGCGGAAGAACCGACGGGTGGCGGCCTTGACCACCTCCCTCGCCTGGTCAGAGGTGATGAGTCCGTCGAGGTGGTCCACCACCTGCCGGTATCCGATGGCGCGCACGGCGGTCACCCCGTCGCGCAGGCCGTGGTCCAGGAGACGTCGCACCTCGTCGACCAGGCCGGATCGCCACATGTCGTCGACGCGCTGGTCGATGCGCGCGTCGAGGGCCTCCCGCTCGAGGTTCAGCCCGAACTGGTGCACGTCAGCCAACTCGTAGGTCCACTCGGGCAGGTGGGGGCGATGCCCCCCGGTCAGCTCGGCCACCTCCAGCGCGCGCACCGTGCGCCGGCCGTTGCCGGGCTCGATCTTGGCCGCCGACTCGGGGGAGATCTCGGCCAGCCGACGGTGCAGCTCATGGGGCCCCACCGCCTCGAGCTCGGCCTCCCACCTGGCCCTCACGTCGGCGTCGGAGCCCGGGAAGTCGAAGTGATCGACGATGGCGCGGGTGTACAGGGGCGATCCGCCCACCATGATCGGGATCACGCCGCGCTCCCGAAGCCCAGCAATCACCGCGCGCGCCGAGGCCTGGAAGTCCGCCACGGACGCCTTCTCGGTCACCTCGGCGATGTCGATGAGGTGGTGCGGCACCCCGGCGCGCTCCTCCTCGGTGGGTTTCGCGGTGCCGATGTCCATCCCCCGGTAGACGAGCATGGAGTCAGCGTTGACGATCTCCGCCGGGCGGCCGGAGGCGGCCAGCGCGAGGGCCAGGTCGACGGCGAGGCGGGACTTGCCCGTCGCCGTCGGTCCGACGAGGACGATCAGAGGCAGGGGCACCTCGCCAGTCTGCCACCCCCAATCGCTGCGGATGCACCCCTGGACACGTCATCCTTGAGGCACCACCAAGGAAAGGAACCCGCCATGGGACTGTTCGACAACATCGGAGACCTCGCCAAGCAGCACGAGGAGCAGATCGAGGCCGCGATCGACAAGGCCGGCGATTTCGTCGACGAGAAGACCGGCGGCCAGTACGCCGCCCAGGTCGATCAGGCGCAGGACTTCGCCAACGACCAACTGGACAACGTGACCGGGGACCAGGAACCGCCGGCCCAGGCCTGAACCGCTGTCAGGCGCAGCCGGCGCTCACCTCGAGGGGCGCCGGCTGTCCGATCACGGGCATCCCCAACCCCACCCCGACCGGCTTGGGTGAGGCGGTGGCGGCCTCCCACGCATCTCCGCCCCTGGTCCGACGCAGCTCCCGGGGAGGCTCGTCGGAGTTGAGATGGTGGGGCGCCGCATGGGTGACCCTCACGGTGGCGATGTCCCCCGGTCGCGGCCGGAGCGCCGGGTCCGACGGCACGGCCACGTGCACCAGGCGGTTGTCGCGGGCGCGGCCGCTCATCCGATTGGTCTCCGCATCCTTGCGCCCCTCGCCGGTGGCGAACATCACCTCGACGTCCCGGCCTGCGAACGCCCGGTTCTCCTCCCACGCCAGGTCGTTGACCAGGTCCGCCAGGCGCTCGTAACGCGCCTGGGTGACGGCCTTGGGGACCTGGTGGGGCATGGTGGCGGCGGGCGTGCCGGGACGGATCGAGTACTGGAAGGTGTAGGCGGCCGAGAACCTCGCCCGCCTGACCACCTCCATGGTGGCCTCGAAGTCCGCCTCGGTCTCCCCCGGGAACCCGACGATGATGTCGGTGGTGATGGCGGCCTCGGGCATGGCCTCACGGACCCGGTCGAGGATGCCGAGGAACCGGTCGGAGCGGTACGAGCGGCGCATGGCCTTCAACACCGCATCGGAGCCGGACTGCAGCGGCATGTGCAGCTGGGGCATGACGTTGTGGGTCTCGGCCATGGCGTCGATCACGTCGTCGGTGAAGTCCTTGGGATGGGGCGAGGTGAACCGCACCCGCTCCAGGCCGTCGATGCCTCCGCAGGCCCGGAGCAGCTTGGCGAACGCCTTCCGATCGCCGAACTCGACGCCGTAGGCGTTGACGTTCTGCCCCAGCAGGGTGATCTCCTGCACGCCCTGCGCCACGAGCATCTCGATCTCGGCGAGGATGTCGCCGGGGCGGCGGTCCGCCTCCTTGCCCCGGAGGGCGGGCACGATGCAGAAGGTGCAGGTGTTGTTGCAGCCCACCGAGACCGAGACCCACGCCGAGTACGGCGACTCCCGGCGGCTGGGCAGGTTGCTCGGGAAGGTCTCGAGGGCCTCCTTGATCTCGATCTGCGCCTCACGCTCGACCCGGGCGCGCTCGAGGAGGGTGGGCAGCGCGCCCACGTTGTGGGTGCCGAACACCACGTCGACCCACGGGGCCTTCCGCAGGATCAGGTCGCGGTCCTTCTGGGCCATGCATCCACCCACGGCGATCTGCAGCCCCGGGTGCCGGGCCTTCACGCTGGCCATGTGCCCCAGGTTTCCGTAGAGCCGGTTGTCCGCGTTCTCGCGCACCGCGCACGTGTTGAACACCACCACGTCGGCCCCTGCGCCCATCTGATCCGGCGACGCCTCGGCGCGCGCCATCCCGGCCGCCTCGAGCAGTCCGCTGATGCGCTCGGAGTCGTGGACGTTCATCTGGCACCCGTAGGTGATGACGTGATAGGTGCGTGGGTCTGCCATGGTCCCACCATGCTAATCGCCCACCTGGGGGGCGCCGAATCCCCTGGGATCGGTAGGCTCACGCCCATGCAGAACAACCCCACCGGCCAGCAGTTCCACATCTCGCACGGTCGCTACGGCGCCGTCGTCACGGAGGTCGGCGCGACGCTGCGCAGCCTGACCCTGGACGGCCAGGAGGTGCTGTGGACGTTCGCCGAGAACGAGGCCCCCTCCGGATCGATGGGGCGCCAGCTCATCCCGTGGCCCAACCGCATCCGCGACGGCCGCTACACCTTCGCCGGCGTGACCCATCAGCTGCCGATCACGGAGGTGCCGCGGCACACCGCGCTGCACGGCCTCGACGAGGGCAAGCCGTGGAGCGTCGTGCGGCACACCGACGACGAGGTGGTCCTGACCGCCCGCTACTACCCGCAGCGCGGCTGGACCTCGGTCCTCGACGCCACCATCGGGCATCGGCTCACCGACGACGGGCTGAGGGTCACCGTCGAGGTGACGAATGTGGGCCAGGCAAGCGCGCCCTACGGCTACGGTGCCCACCCGTACCTTGCCGCCGACGTGTCGACGGCTGAGCTCACGCTCCCGTTCACCAAGGAGCTTCTGGTGGACCCCGAGCGCCTCCTGCCCATCGAGCTGGCCGACGTCACCCCGGAACACGACTTCCGCCAGGCCCGGGCCATCGGCGACACGCAGTTCGACACCGCTCTGGCTGGGGTCGACGGCCCGTGGGAGCTGTCCGTGAAGACCGGCGGCCGCACGGTCACGCTCTGGGCCGACGCGACGCTGCCGTGGGGCCAGGTGTTCACCCATCCGGACCGCATCGCGCTGGCCGTGGAGCCGATGACGTGTGGCCCGGACGCCTTCAACGAGGGCCCCACCCACGACGGGCTCATCGTGCTGGAGCCGGGCGCCTCGTCCCGGTCCGAGTGGGGGTTCCGGGTCAGCTGAGCCGAGTCAGTGGGCGGTCTCCGTGGCGCGCGATTCGCGCACCACGGTGATCCTGATCTGGCCCGGGTAGCTCAGGTTGCGTTCCACCTCGGAGGCGATGTCGCGGGCGAGCGCGTGCGCGCCCGCGTCGTCGACCGTCTCGGGCGCCACCATGATCCGCACCTCACGGCCCGCCTGCATGGCGTAGGCGCGCATCACGCCGTCGTGCGCCAGGGCGATGCCCTCGAGGTTCTCCATGCGCTCCACGTAGGCCTCGAGAGATTCCCGGCGGGCACCGGGCCGGGAGCCCGAGATGGCGTCCGCCGCCTGCGTGAGCACTGCCTCCACCGTGTGCGGCTCCACCTCGTTGTGGTGCGCCTCCACCGCGTGCACGATGTCCTCGTGCTCGCCGTGCCTGCGGAGCAGGTCCGCGCCGATCAGCGCGTGCGGGCCCTCCACCTCGTGCGTGAGCGCCTTGCCGATGTCGTGCAGGAAGGCGGCACGCTTGCACACCGCCACGTCCAGCCCCAGCTCGGCCGCCATCACGCCCGCGAGGTGCGCACACTCCACGAGGTGGCGCAGCACGTTCTGGCCGTAGGAGGTGCGGTAGGCCAGCGAGCCCAGGACGGGGATGAGGTCCGGGTGGAGGTCCACGATGCCCACCTCGGCCAGCGCGTCCTCCGCCTCCCGCTCGATGCGTTCGTGGATGCGTCGCTGGCTGCGCTCGAACACCTCCTCGATCCGCGCCGGGTGGATGCGGCCGTCGGCCACCAGGTCCGTCAGCGTGAGGCGCGCGGTCTCACGCCGAACCGGGTCGAAGCTGCTGAGCAGAACCGACTCGGGCGTGTCGTCGATGAGGACGTTGACGCCCGTGATCTGCTCGAAGGCGCGGATGTTGCGACCCTCGCGGCCGATGATGCGCCCCTTCATGTCGTCGCTGGGAAGGTCCACCGTCGAGACCACGGACTCGCTGGTCTGCTCGGAGGCCACGCGCTGGATGGCGGTGACGACGATGCCCCGGGCCAGCCTGTCGGCCTCGCGCTTCGCGGTGGCCTCGATGTCGCGGGCCAGGGACGTGGCGGTCAGCTTCGCCTGCCGCTCCGCTTCGGCGATGACCTCCGCCTTCGCCTCGGCCACCGAGAGACCCGCGACCCGCTCCATCTCCGCGTTGACCTGTTCGCGCTCCTCGCGCAACTGCTCCCGCTGCTCGCGCAACTGCGCGCGCTGCGCCTCCATGCGCTGCGCGCGGGCCTCAAGACCCTCGGCATCCGCGGCGACACGGTCCTCGCGCTCATGGAGCCGCGACTCCCTCCGCTCCTGGGCCGCCCTGACCTCCCGGAGCTCGGCCCTCTGGGCATTGAGCGAGGCCTCCATCTCCGCACGCCGTCGCTCCACGTCCTCGGCGGCCTCGCGCGCCCGCTCCTGGGCCTGGGCGAGGAGCCGCTCCGCGTCCTCGCGGAGGGAGTTGGCAGCCACCTGGGCCGACTCACGCATCGACGCCATGTCGTCGCGTGAGCGCCGCTCCCAGGAGTCCCGCTCGGTCTTGGACTGCGCGGCCGAGCGCCACTGGAACCACAGAAGAACGAGCACGCCGACCAGGAGAACGCCTGCCACAATCCAACCGAGCTCGCGCACGGCGCCTCCTTCACTAGAACCGATGGTTCACAGGCACCGCACAGGCTGCAGGACGACACAACCGTCCGACGGGGACGGCGAGGCATGGCGGCGCCAGCGCCGCCATGTGTGGTGTCAAGCGGTGACCGAGGCCACCGTGGAATGTCAGTCAGTTCCGCCGGCTGCGCCGACGAGGGTTCATGCGGGGTCCGAAAACCTTGCTATGAGCCTATTCCTGCCCTGTGGAAAACTCAACAGTTGGCACGATCAAACCTCACCCCAGGGGTCTGACTCGGCCAACTCGCCGAACACCTCCTCGACGACGGAGGCCACCACCCCGCCCCCGAAGCCCCGTCTGGCCAGCACCCCGTAGAGCCGCCTCCTGGCAACCACCGGATCGAGAGACGACAGCGTTCGCATCCGACGCCGCGCCAGGTTCAGCGCGGCCTCCCGCTCGTCCTCGACGGTGATGCTCGAGAGCGCCTCGTCGGCGATCTCCTTCTCGATGCCCTTGGCCTGCATCTCCTGCCGGATCCGCCTCGGGCCGCGGAGCCCGGGGCCCGATCGGGAGGCGGCCAGCGCGGCGGCATAGGCGGCATCGTCGATGAGCCCGACCTCGGAGAACCGCTCCAGGATCTCGTCCGCCACGTCCGCCGGGACGTTCCGCCGGGCCATGGCGGCCCTCAGCTCATGCGCGGACCGCTGGCGCGCGGCCAGCTGGTCCAGCGCGATGGTGCGGGCCACCTCGAGTTGGGCGGCCCGCTCCATCGGCGGCTCAGAAGTCGACTTCACCGGTCTCCGGGTTCACGCCCTCCGGCACCGACTCCTTGTCCACGCCGAGGTGGAGGCGGATGCGCCGCTCGATCTCCGCGGCCACCTCGGGGTTGTTCCGCAGGAAGTTCCGGGCGTTCTCCTTGCCCTGGCCAAGCTGATCCGACTCGTAGGTGAACCAGGCACCCGCCTTGCGGATGATGCCGGCATCCACGCCCATGTCGATCAGGCTGCCCTCGCGGGAGATCCCCTGACCGTAGATGATGTCGAACTCGGCCTGCTTGAAGGGCGGGGCAACCTTGTTCTTGACCACCTTGACGCGGGTGCGGTTGCCCACCATCTCCGTGCCGTCCTTGAGCGTCTCGATGCGCCGCACGTCCAGGCGGACCGAGGAGTAGAACTTGAGCGCGCGGCCACCGGTGGTGGTCTCCGGGGAGCCGAACATGACGCCGATCTTCTCGCGGAGCTGGTTGATGAAGATGGCGGTGGTGTTGGTGGTCTTGAGGGCGCCCGTCATCTTGCGGAGCGCCTGCGACATCAGGCGGGCCTGGAGGCCGACGTGCGAGTCACCCATCTCACCCTCGATCTCCGCGCGCGGGGTGAGCGCGGCCACCGAGTCGATGACGATGAGAGCCAGCGCCCCGGAGCGCACCAGCGTGTCCGCGATCTCCAGGGCCTGCTCGCCGTTGTCCGGCTGCGAGACGAGCAGCTCGTCGGTGTTGACGCCCAGCTTCTGGGCGTAATCGGGATCCAGGGCGTGCTCCGCGTCGATGAACGCGCAGATCCCACCGTCGCGTTGGGCGTTGGCGATGGCGTGCAGCGCCACGGTGGTCTTGCCGCTGGACTCCGGGCCGAAGACCTCGACCACCCGGCCGCGGGGCAGCCCGCCGATGCCGAGCGCCACGTCCAGCGCGACCGAACCAGTGGGGATGACGTCGATGGGTTGGCGGTTGTCCTCCCCCAGGCGCATCACCGAGCCCTTGCCGTGGGCCTTCTCGATCTGGGCGAGCGCTGCCTCCAGCGCCTTGGTGCGGTCCGCAACGGCCATGTAACTGTTCCTCTCAGGACTGGACCGCGAGCGGCCAGATGGTGTGTCGTGTGTCACTCTAGGAAACGGGTCAGACGTTTTCTCACGCGATCCGGCTCCTGTGGAGAAACCCTTGCCGCAGAGTCTAGGCGAACACTCGTTCTAATGCGTGCGACACGCTCAACGCAGCACGTCCGGCAACTCGAGCTGGCGCCACACGGCCCGCCAGATGCGCTTGCAGGGCAGGCCCACGCCCAGCGCCTCCCGCACCGTGCGCCCTCCGAGGTCCGCGAGGACCACCTGATCCGCCCAGACCGTCGCATAACCGCCGGGCAGCACCTCGCCCATCCGCTGCCACAGCTCCACCTCGCGCACCCCGCCACCGTAAACGCTCACATCAAATCGCGCCACGTGCGGGGCCCTGGTCCTGAGCGACGACCGCTAGACTCGCTCACGGAAGTGCGCACTCTGCTCAACTTCTGTCCGCGGCGCGAAGGAGCCCCACGACATGAATGCCCCGGGAATGCCCTCTCACAAGCGCTCGGACCGCATGGTCGCGCTGCTGGCGATGTTGAGCGAGGACGGACCACTTCCCCTGTCCCAGTTGGCAGAGACTCTGGGCGCCTCAGCCGCCACGATCCGTCGCGATGTGGCCGTCCTGGCGGCGCAGGGCCTCCTCGAGCGCACCCACGGGGGCGCCAGGCCGGTCAAGGGCCGCGAGCTGCCGGTCAGGCTCCGCGACGGCAGGAACCACGACGCGAAGCGACGGATCGCCCTCACCGTGGCGGGGCTGATTCCGCAGGGGCGGCACGCGATCGGCCTCACGGGCGGAACGACGACGGCCGAGGTGTTACGCGCGCTCCACCACCGCGACGACCTCACCATCATCACCAACTCGATCAGCATCGGCCTGGAGGCCGCCGAGCTGGGCCAGGCGCGCGTGCTCATCGCGGGCGGCGTGCTCCGGCCGAGTTCCCTGGAGCTGGTGGGCTCACTCGCCGAATCCACCATGAAGCTGGTCAACGTGGGCACCGCGGTGGTGGGGGCCGACGGGGTCAGCGCCACCGGCGGGCTCACCACCCATGACGAGATCGAGGCCCGAACCAACTACGCGATGATCGAGCGGGCCGGCCGCGTGATCGTGGCCGTCGACTCCACCAAGATCGGCCACACCACGCTCGCGAAGATGGCGGACATCTCGGAGATCCAGGCGCTTGTCACGGACGCCGGCGCCCCCGAAGGCGAACTGCAGAGGATCCGCGACGCGGGCGTCGACGTGCACGTGGTGGACGGGCCACCGAGCCGCTGAGTCCGTGGCTCAGGCGGCCACCGCCACCCTGGGCATGCGCTGAGCCTCGAGGACCGCCAGCTTGCCGCTGATGCCGATCATGAGCTCCGACAGCGACACGTTCAGGGCCGACGCGATGGCGAACAGGACCTCGCTGGAGGCCTCCTTGTGGCCCCGCTCGATCTCGGACAGGTAGCCCAGCGACACCATGCTGGCCATCGAGACCTCACGCAGGGTCATGCCGGCGGACATCCGGAGCTCCCGGAGCGTCTCACCCATCACCTTACGAATCAGAATGGTCTTCACGACTACCTACCCAACTGGCGAGCGGATTGCCCGTCCTCGCCGGGTGCAACCACACCGGCCGCGGGTTTGTTCCCGATCATTGGGATCTATGGACGGGCCGACCACCCGAGTGTCCTCGACGGACGTGCCCCCTCCGGAGGCCGGGACCTAGAGGACGCGCAGCAGCATCTCGAAGGCGTGCTCGATCGCGGCCGTCCGCACGGCCTCGCGGTCTCCGTCGAACTGCTTGAGCTCGGTGTACTGGGGCGCCGGCGACATGCCCACTCTTGGGCCGACGACGGCGAACCACACGGTGCCCACCTTGGCGCCGTCGGCCTCCGTCGGCCCGGCGACACCGGTGGTGGCCACGGCCCAGTCTGCATCGCAGCGGGACTTGGCCCCCACCGCCATCTGGAGGGCGGTGAGCTCGTTGACCACGCCCTCGGAGCTGATCAGTTCGGGGTCCACGCCCGCGAGCCGGCTCTTGAGGTCCCTCGCGTAGGTGATGAGGCCGCCGCGGTAGACGGCCGAGGCGCCCGGGACGCTCGTGATGGCCGCCCCGATGCCTCCGCCGGTCAGGGATTCGCACGTGGCGAGCGTGACCGAGCGGTGGGCCATCTTCTTGATGACCTCAGCTGCGAGCGTCATTGGGCGTCCTCCCCGTCGAGTTGCGTGCGGTCAGCCTACCTGGCCGGATCGGCCCTGCCGTCGGATGTTCCAGGCGTGACGCAGGTAGTCCGCGCCGGTCACCACGGTCAGGATGAGCGCCGCCCACATGAGGATCCACGCCACCACCTGGACGGGGTTGGGGAGGAACTGCAGCCCCATGCTGAACATGATGAGCGCGAGGGTCTGGGTGAGGGTCTTGGCCTTTCCGCCCTTGTTGGCGGCCATGATGCCGTACTTGGCGATGGCGGCGCGCACCCACGTGATGCCCCACTCCCGCACCAGGATGATGATGGTGAAGAACCACGGCAGGCCCACCTGCCCGGGGAAGCCGTCGAGGATGCTCAGCGAGACGAAGGCGGCGCCGGTCAGCGCCTTGTCGGCCACCGGGTCCCAGAGCTTGCCGAAGTCGGTGATGAGGTTGTAGCGGCGGGCGATGTACCCGTCGGCCAGGTCCGTCAGCATCGCCACGACGAACACCGCCGTGGCGGCGAGGCGCCAGCCGAAGTCGTCGGGGGCCACGAACAGGACCACGACGTAGACCGGGACCAGGATGATCCGGACGACGGTCAGGACGTTGGGCACGTTGAGGTTGCTCGGCTTGTCGACCGCCGCATGCTTGGGTTCGCTCACTTCGCCTCCGCGATCAGGTCGATTCCCGCCGAGTCGACCACCTGTGCCGCCACGAGGTCGCCGACGGCGGCCCCGTTGTCGAGCGTGACCACACCGTCGGTCTCCGGGCCTTGGTGCATCGCGCGGCCGACGACCTCGTCGTCGACGCTCTCGACAAGGACGACGATATCCTCACCCACCCGGTCGGCGGCGCGCGCCTCGCACACCTCGAGCGCAAGATCCGCCAGAAGTGCGCGTCTGGCCTCGATCTCGTCCTCCGGGAGGTGCCCGGGGAGCCGGACGCCCTCGGTGCCCTCCTCGTCCGAGTAGCCGAAGACGCCCATGACGTCGAGGTTCGCGTCGACGATGAATTGCCGCAGGATCTCCACGTCCGCCTCGGTCTCCCCCGGGAAGCCCGCGATGACGTTGCTTCGGATCCCGGCCGTGGGCGCCTGGGACCGGATGCGCCCGATGAGGTCGAGGAAGCTGTCCGGGTCCCCGAAGCGCCGCATGGCGCGCAGGACGGACCGGGAGGCGTGCTGGAAGCTCAGGTCGAAATAAGGCACCACTTTGTCGGTGGTGAGCATGGCCTCCAGCATCCCAGGCCGGATCTCGGCGGGCTGCAGGTACGAGACCCGGATCCAGTCCAGGCCGTCCACCCGGGACAGCCGTGCCAGCAGGCCCTCGAGCCGGTGCTCCGCGCCGAGGTCCTTGCCGTAGGAGGACGTGTTCTCGGAGACCAGGAAGACCTCCTTCACCCCCTGGCCGACGAGCCAGCGGGCCTCCGCCTCGATCTCCTCGACGGTTCTGGACAGGTAGCTGCCCCGGAAGGCGGGGATGGCGCAGAAGGAGCAGCGCCTGTCGCAGCCCGAGGCGATCTTCAGGGAGGCCGACGGCCCGCCCGTCAGCCGGCGGCGAAGGGCCGGCGGTCCCGAGGCGGGGGCCAGCCCGTCCGGCAGCGGCGCGTGGCCCGGCACCGCGACACCCGCGGACCCAGCGCGCCGGGCGGACGGGGTGAGCGGCAGCAGTGTGCGTCGGTCCCGCGGGACGTGCGAGATGTGGTGTTCGCCGTCGAGGATGCCGCGCAGCCGGTCCGCGATGTCGGCGTAGTCGTCGAACCCCAGCACCGCGTCTGCCTCAGGCAGCTCGTCGGCCAGCTGCACGCCGTACCGCTCGGCCATGCAGCCGACGGCCACCACGGAACGCACCGTCCCACCCGCCTTGAGGTCCGCGGCCTCGAGCAGCGTGTTGATCGAGTCCTGCTTGGCCTGCTCGACGAAGCCGCAGGTGTTGACCACCACCGTCTCCGCCGTCCCGGGGTCGTCGACGAGGACGAATCCGCCCATCTCCAGGCGGGCGGCGAGCTCCTCGGAGTCGACGTCGTTGCGGGCGCAGCCCAGGGAGGCGATGTGGACGGAGTGTGTGGCAGTCATGAGGCAGCCATTATCGCTACCCGACGGCGAGGTTGGCCAACACCTCGTCCAGGTCCTCCGGCTTGACCAGCACGTCGCGGGCCTTCGAACCCTCGGAGGGGCCCACCACTCCCCTGCTCTCCAGGATGTCCATCAGCCGGCCGGCCTTGGCGAACCCCACCCGCAGCTTGCGCTGCAGCATCGACGTGGAGCCGAGCTGGAGCTCGACGACCAGGCGGCAGGCGTCGAGGACGAGGTCCAGGTCGTCGCCGATGTCGTCGACCACCTTCTTCTCGGCCCCGCCGGCCGCGGTGACGTCCTCGCGGTAGTTGGGCTGCAGCTGCGTGGACACGAAGGTCACCACGTCGCGGATCTCGGACTCGTTGACCCAGGCGCCCTGCACCCGGATGGGCTTGCCCGCGCCCATCGGCAGGAACAGTCCGTCGCCCTTGCCGACGAGCTTCTCCGCGCCCGGCTGGTCGAGGATGACCCGGGAATCGGTCATCGACGACGTGGCGAACGCGAGCCTGGACGGCACGTTGGCCTTGATCAGGCCCGTCACCACGTCGGTGGAGGGCCGCTGGGTCGCGAGGACCAGGTGGATGCCCGCGGCGCGGGCGAGCTGCGTGATGCGCACCACGGACTCCTCGACGTCGCGGGGGGCCACCATCATGAGGTCCGCCAGCTCGTCGACGACGATCAGCAGGTACGGGTACGGCGCGAGGACGCGCTCGGATCCCTCGGGCAGCTTGACCTGACCGGCGCGCACGGCCTTGTTGAAGTCGTCGACGTGCCGGAAGCCGAAGGCGGCCAGGTCGTCGTAGCGCAGATCCATCTCGCGGACCGCCCAGGCGAGGGCTTCCGCGGCCTTCTTGGGGTTGGTGATGATGGGGGTGACCAGGTGCGGGATGCCCTCGTAGTGGTTGAGCTCGACCCGCTTGGGGTCCACCAGCAGGAGCCGCACCTCCTCCGGGGTGGCGCGCATCATGATCGAGGTGATCAGCGAGTTGATGAAGCTCGACTTGCCGGAGCCGGTGGCGCCTGCCACCAGGAGGTGCGGCATCTTGGCCATGTTGGCCACCACGAATCCGCCCTCGACGTCCTTGCCCAGCGCCACGGTCAGCGGGTGGTGGTCGTTCTTCGCCTTGTTCGAGCGGAGCACGTCGCCGAGCGAGACCACCTCCTTGTCGAGGTTGGGGATCTCGATGCCGATGGCGGACTTGCCGGGGATGGGGGTCAGGATGCGGATCTCGTTCGAGCCCACGGCATAGGCGATGTTGTCCGCCAGGCCGGTGACCTTGCTCACCTTGATGGCGGAGCCGAGCTCCACCTCGTAGCGGGTGACCGTGGGGCCACGGGTGTAACCGGTGACGCGCGCGTCGATCTCGAACTCGCGCAGCACGTCGCCCAGCTGGCGCACCACCTTGTCCGAGGCCTCGGTGCGGGACTTGGGCTTGGAGCCGACGGCGAGCGTGCGCTCGTCGGGGAGGGTGTAGACCACGTCGCCGCTCAGCTGCAGCTGCTCGGCCCTGCCGGGCGGGGGCGTGTGCGGCGGAGGCTCCAGGTCCTTGTGCGCCTCGGCCTTGGGCCTGCCGGGCACCTGACGCTCGGGCGCCGGGGCGGCGGGGAGCAGGTACTCGTCGCTGTCCGTAAGGGAGTCGACGTCGTAGACCGACTCCTCCGACGGCTCGTCGCGCGGGTCCTCGATGAGCGGGGTGTCGTAGGGGACATCCACGCCGAGCTTGAGCCTGGGCTGCTTCGGTGCGGCGTCGCCGTCGTGCTCGACGAGCGCGCCCACCAGGTTCCTGGCACCGTCGATCAGCTCGCGCACCGGCCGCCCGATGACCACCAGCACGCCGGACAAGGTGACCAACGTCAGGATGGGCACGGCCGCCCACACCGTCAGGAGGTCCACCAGCACGCTGGAGGCCACGTGGCCCAGCACGCCGCCGGCCTGCCGCAGCGCGGGCATGTCTCCGGGCACGGGCATGCCGCGGCTGATGTTGACCAGGCCGAGCACCCCCAGCGTGATGAGCACCCAGCCGAGCCCGGTGCGGGGCGCCGCGTCGACGTCGTGCGGGTGACGGAAGACGCGCCACGAGCCGTAGAGCAGGACCGCGGGGATCACCGCCGACAGCGAGCCGAAGACCGTCGAGATGCCGTCGCCCAACGCCTGGCCGACGGGCCCGGGCAGGGCGAACCAGAACCGCGCCGCCACGACGATGCCCAGCGTGAGCAGGAGCAGGCCCCACCCGTCGCGCCTGAGCTTGGGGTCCGCGTCCTGGGCGGCGCCGCCGAAGCTGCGCGCCACCCAGCCGACGCCCGCGGCAAGGCCGCGGAACGACGCCCCGATGCCGCGCCCCAGGGCGGTCATCGCCCGGCCGAACCCGCCGGGGCGAGGGGCGGGCGCCTTCGCCGGCGCCGTCTTCGCGGGCGCTGGACGGCGCGTCGAAGAGCCGGACCTCGACGAGGAGGCCGGCTTCCTGGTAGCCGTTGTCTTGCTGGAACGCGCAGCACCCGTCGACGTGGTCGACTTCGTGCTGGCGCTCCGCGTGGGGGAAGAACCGCGGGACGCCATGGCGCCCAACCTAGCCCAGGGCGGGCCCAAGCCCGGTATTTCGCCCGGCCGTTCGGGCGATCCCCGGGCTCAGGCGAAGTGGTCCCAGCCGAGGCTGCCGTCGAACGGTGCGCCGTCGACGACGATGCCCTGGCCCTCGCGGACCACTCCCACCCTGCGCCATCCGACGGGGAGGGGCGCGCCGGGCGGGAAGGTCGCGGCGAGAGCATGGTCCTCTCCCCCGGCCAGCACGAAGCCCAGCGCGGGCTTGCCGGTGGCCGCCGCGACACGCTCCACCGGCTCCGGGACCTCGACCAGCGACGTGTCGACGTCGATCAGCACGTGGCTGGCCTCGGCGATGTGGCCCAGGTCAGCCAGGAGCCCGTCGGAGACGTCCAGCATCGCGGTGGCGCCCGCCCGGGCGGCCGCGACCCCCTGCCCGTACGGGACGGCGGGGGTCTGCTGCTCGGCGACGAGTTCCTTCGGCGAGCCGAAGCCGCGCTGCAGCACGGCCAACCCGGCCCCCGCCCAGCCCAGCCTCCCGCAGACCGCGACCACGTCACCCGGGCGCGCCCCCGCCCTGGTCACGGCCGCGCGTCCGCCGAGGTCTCCGATGGCGGTCACGCAGATGGCGATGTGGGCCGACGACGACAGGTCGCCGCCCACCAGGCTCACCCCGGCCTTGGCGCACTCCTCCTTGGCGCCCGCCTCGAACTCGACCACCCACTCCTGGTCCAGGTCCTTCGGGAACCCGAGGGCCACGACGACGGAGCTGGGCCTGGCGCCCATGGCCTCCACGTCCGAGACGTTGACGGCCACGGCCTTGCGCCCCACCGCGCGGGCCGGGGACCAGCGGCGGGTGAAGTGCACGTTCTCGATCAGCATGTCGGTGGTCACCACCACGTGCCCGGCGAGGTCCAGCACGGCCGCGTCGTCGCCCACGGAGAGCACCACGTCGTCGCCGACGATGAGTCCGGACGTGATCCGCTCGATCAGCTCGAACTCGCCCGCCACGTCAGCGCAACCCGGCCGGGCGCGCGAGCGCCAGCTCGATCAGCCGCCCCACCAGCTCGGGGTAGGTCATGCCCGCCTCCTGCCAGAGGGTGGGGTACATCGAGATCTGGGTGAAGCCGGGCATGGTGTTGACCTCGTTGATCCAGGCCCCCTCGTCGGTGACGAAGAAGTCGGCGCGGACCAGGCCCTCGGCGTCGACGGCGGCATAGGCCTGCCGGGCCAGCTCCTGCAGCCTGGCCGCCAGTTCCGGGGTGACGTCCGCGGGGGCGTCGAGCGCGGCCCCGTTCTCGTCGATGTACTTGGCGTGGAAGTCGTAGAAGCCGTCCTCGGCCAGCACGCGGATCTCGCCCACGCCGGAGGCGCGGCAGCCGTCGGGCGAGTCAGGATCCCCCAGCACCGCGACCTCGAGTTCCCGCGCCCCGACGAAGCCCTGCTCCACTACGATCTTGGGGTCGAAGCGCTGGGCCTCGTCGATGGCTGCGCTCAGGCCCTCGGGGCCGGTGACGCGCGCGATGCCCAGCGAGGACCCGCCCCGGGCCGGCTTCACGAACACCGGGTAGGTGAGCTTGGCGTTGATCTCCCGGATCACGGCGTCGCGGTCGTGCCGGAGGCGGTGGCCGGACGCCACCACGTACGGCCACACCGGCAGCCCGGCGGCCTCGAAGGCCACCTTCATGAAGTGCTTGTCCATGCCGACGGCCGAGGCGGTGACGCCGCTGCCGACGTATCGGATGCCCATGAGCTCGAACATCCCCTGGATGGTGCCGTCCTCCCCGAACGGCCCGTGGAGGAGGGCGAAGGCCACGTCGATGCCGTTGATGTCGACGAGCTTCTCACCGTCGCGGGTGGCCACCTCGCAGCCGTGCTCGCCGACCATCCACACCGCGTCCTGCTCGGGATCCTCCACCTCGGGGACCCGCCCGTCGACGATCCGGTAGCCGGCGATCACGTCGAGCGGGACCTGCGTCCAGCGGCCGTTGCGGCTGATGCCGACGCCCACGACGTCAAACCTGTCGCGGTCGATGGCCTTGAGTACGCCGGAGGCCGTCAGGCACGAGATGCCGTGCTCGGATGACTGGCCGCCGAAGATCAACGCCACGCGGATGCGCTCGCTCACGGGTCCTCCTAGGGGGTGGGGCGAGCGAGAGTCTACTCGGCGCCCCACTGCCTCTTCGGCACGCGGCTTCCGACCCGGAGGTCGTAACGCCCCTCGGGTGGCTGCTCCCCGCGCAGGTCCGCGACCATCGCGGTGAGCACGTCGATGATGTGGTCGGTCATCTCGTCGAGGACGTCGTTGGTGGGCTTCATCCCCTCGAAGCGGCTGAGGTCGATCGGCGGCCCGGTGACGACGGAGACGTCCTTGCGCCGGCCGAAGATGCGGCGCCACTCGATCGTCTTCTGGCCCAGGATCTGGTTGGCGCCGATCTGCGCGACGGGGACCACCGGCACGCCGGAGGTGAGCCACAGCCGAGCCGCGCCGCGCCGGCCCGTCATCGGCCATGCGTCCGGGTCACCGGTGATGGTGCCCTCGGGGTAGATCGCGACGAGGTGGCCCTTCTCGAGCGCCTTCCGCGCGTGGACCAGGGAGTCACCGGCCCGCGAGGTGCCGCGGTGGACGGGGATCTGCTCGCACTGCTTGGCCACCCAGCCGAGGACCGGGACCTTCCAGATGTCGGCCTTGCCGAGGAACCTCGGCCACCTGCCGCTCCAGATCACGTACTGGCCGAGCACGATGGGATCGAAGTTCGAGATGTGGTTGGCCACGAGGATCGCGGCCCCGCGCTGCGGGATGTGCTCCTGGCCCGCCCAGGTGAGGCGGGCGAAGACGGGCACCCCGGCCTGCGCCAGCCTCCCGATGAGGTGGTACACCCAGGGCGCGGGCTCGTGATTGACCTTGCGCAGTGGGCGACGCCAGGGCTTCCTGACCGGGACCGGTGTCGTCATTGGGTCATCATGGCAGGTGGGCGGCGTCGGCGGCGATCGCGAGCCTGAAACCGCGCAGCCAGTATCCGGCGATGAGGTCGTCCCAGCCGAGTTCGGGTTCGCGCAGGATCCGCGGGTTGCGGCGCAGCAGGCGCAGGAGGAGCACGTCGGACTCGAGGAGTGCCAGCGGCTGGCCGGGGCACTTGTGGGCGCCGTCGCCGAACGCGAGCCCGGTCTCGTTCACGCCTGGGGCGGTGTCGCGGCCAGGGCAGAGGTGCAGCGGGTTCTCCCCCACGGCGTCCGGGTCCGCGTTGGCGGGGCGGACGAACACGTCGACGAGGTCGCCGGGCTCGAGCGTGTGCGTGTCGCCTCGGTCGGTCACCTCGATGGCTTCCTGGACGCGTCGGTAGAGGTGGCCGACGACCGGTTCGAGGCGGATGATCTCGGCGAGGATCGCGTAGCGCTCCCGTTGGCCGGCCACGAGGTAGCGCTCGCGGAGGGCGTCGTCGCCGAGAAGATGGAGGGCGGCCATGCAGATGAACTCGCGGGTGGTCACCATGCCGGCCGTGCCGTAGGTGACGCACTCGACGAGGATGTCGAGGTCGGTGTAGTCCTCGGCGATGAGGTGGCTGATGATGTCGTCCTGCGGCGCCTTGCGGCGGGCGCGGATCGCGGGGCGGGCGTCCAGGAGGTGGAACTTCAGGATGGGGGCCAGCCCGTTGAATGCGGCCTGCATCCACTGCCGGTTGGTGCGGCCGAGGTTGGGCTTGGTGATGTCGAACGGAGGCTGGTTGAAGAAGGTCACCAGCCTGGCGGCCATCTTCTTCGGCGGCGACTCGGTGAGCCCCACCACCTCGGCGGTGACCTCGACGGTGTAGTGCAGCGCGAGCTCGTCGAGCGTGATCTCGGGGCCGGCCTCGTCGAGTAGTCGCTCGGCGCACTCCTCCATGCGGGTCTCGTAGCGCTTGGCGACGACGGCCGGGGCGAAGAACCGCGCCACCTTCTTCCGCTGCTCGTCGTGCATGGGCCCGTCGGACATCAGGATGGGGTGATGCTTGAGGTAGCCCTTCGGGATGGCCTCGGCCGTGAATCCGGCCTGCGTGGTGGCGTGCCGGGCGCGCAGGACCTGCTGGGCGGCGGCAACCGAGCGGATCCGCCACACCCGCCCCGTGCGCTCGACGCGCGGCCCGTCCGGCTCGCCCGGGCGCTCGACCTTGCGGGGCGCGCCGCGGCTCATCGCCCAGCCTCCTTCGCCGTGGCGTCGGCCGCGACCGGCGGGAGCGGAATCGCGCTGATGTAGACCCGCACCCGTCGCTCGCCGGGGCGGGCGGGCACATGCGCGGGTGTGGGCCCGGCCTCGTCGCGGAGGGCCTTCGCCTCGTCGGTGTGCCGTTCGACGACGGCGAGCAACTCCTCGCTGAGCGCCTCGAGCTCGTCGCGGGTCAGCCAGGCGCTGGTGGAGCCGAGGACGCTGGCGTCGCGCCATCCCTCGTCGTCGTGTTCGAGACCGGCCAGCGCCGCGTGCAGGGTGTCCGCCTGGTTGTCGATCATCCAGCGGTTGAGGGTCCGCACGGTGTGCGTGTCGGGGTCGTCGACGCGGTCGTAGGAGAAGCCGACGGCGCGCCACCAGCGCTCCCGGGCGGTGCCCTCGTCGGGGACCTCCTCCACGAAGCCGAACTTGGCGAGCTGGCGGAGGTGGTAGCTGGTCTGCCCGCTGCTCTCCCCGGTCTCACGCGCCAGGACGCTGGCTGTGGCCTGGCCCTGGTCGCTCAGCAGGCGGTAGAGCTGCATCCGCAGCGGGTGCGCGAACGCCTTGATCTGCTGGGCTGTCGCGGGCCGGGAATGGGTCTTGCGCTCGGGCATGATGCAGAGGTACCTTTGCAGAGAGTTCTTTGCATAGCTTCTTTTGCATCATTCTAGTGGAGGTCACCATGGCAGCGCGCCCCCTCGGCCCACGATTCCGCGTCCACCTGTCCACCGTCGCGTTGGCGAACCTCGCCGACGGCGTGGTCGCCACCGGCGTGCCGCTGCTGGCGGTCACCCTCACCCGCTCCCCCGCGCTCATCGGGCTGCTCACCGCGGCCGTCTGGCTGCCGTGGCTGCTGGCGGGCATCCCCGCCGGCGTGCTGGTCGACCGGTGGGACCGCCGTCGCACCATGCTGGCGGCGCTGACGCTGCGGGCGGTCCTCCTCGCGGGCGTGGCCGTGGTGGGCGCGTCGGGCGGGTTGGGCATCTGGTGGCTGATCGGGTTCGCGCTGGCCTACGGGTTCACCGAGGTGTTCACGGACCTGGCCGCGCAGGCCCAGGTGCCGGCGCTCGTGGGCCGGGACGGCGCCGCGCTGCGCAGCGCGAACTCTCGGCTGCTCGCGGTGGAGCAGGCGGCCGGCGGTTTCGTCGCTCCCCCGGTGGCCGGCCTGCTCGTGGCCGTGGGCGCCGCCTGGGTGACGGGGGTGCCCGCACTCATCGTCGCCGGCGCCGTGGCCGTGCTGGCGCTCGGCCTGCGTGGCCGGTTCACCGCGCCGCGCGGAGCCGGCTCCGGCACCGGGGCCGCCGTGCCCGCCGAGAAGGGCGGGGCGCTGCGCCGGGAGCTCGGGGAGGGCCTGCGCCTGCTGTGGCGGCACCGCGTGCTGCGCCCGCTGCTCATCGCCGCCGGCCTGTGGAACTTCGCCGCCTCCGCGCTCTCGGCCGTCATCGTGCTGTGGATGGTGGGCCCGGGCTCGGCCGCCGGGCTCACCCCGCAGACGTGGTCGCTGGTGCTGCTCGCCATGCCCGTCGGCGGGTTGCTCGGCAGCGTGGTCGCGGGACCGCTCACGGCGAGATGGCCGGAGATGCGCGTGCTCGTCGCGTGCTGGGGCACCGCCGGGCTGGTCAACCTACTTCCCCTGTTGTGGCCCGCGGCCTGGTCCTTCGCGCTGTTCCTCGTCCTCGCGGGCGTGTTCGGCGTGGTGGGCAACGTGATCAGCGGGTCGCTGAGGCCGCGGATGGTCGAGGAGCGGATGCTGGGCCGTGTCCACGGCGCTGCCCGGGTGATCGGCTTCGGCACCATGCCGCTGGGCGCCGTCGTCGGCGGCCAGGTGGCGCAGTGGTTCGGGATCCCCACCGTGTTCGTCGCGGTGGTTCTGCTCATGCTGGTCTCGACGGCCATCGTCGCGGTGCGCGTCCCCCAGCCCGTCGTCGACCGGTGGGAGCTGCACCCCGCCGACGCCGCCCCGGCCGAGGAGGATGCCCCCGTCGCCGCGTGAGCCGCACTCCTCTCGGCGCGCCCCACCAGCGGTCCTGCTCAGCTCTGGTAGGGGTCGGTGATCTCGCGAAGGAGGGTCAGGGCCTCCCGCAGCTGCGCCATCCGGCGCTTGCCGAGGTGGGCGGTCCACTCGACCTCGATGGCGGCCTCCTCGGCACGGGCGATGGGGACAGCCTGGCGCCCCCGGGGACCGATCCTGACGAGGCGGACGCGGGCGTCGGACGGGTCCGCGACTCTCTCGACGTAGCCCGCCAGCTCAAGCCTGTCGATCAGCGCGGTGGCGGTCTGCTTGGCCACCTGCGCCTGCTCGGCGAGGTCCGAGATCCGGGTGCCCTCAGGTCCGATCCGCGCTGCGATCCGGGCCTGGGCGGCGGTGATGTCGGTGTAGCCGGCCCCGTGCAACGCGGCGAGAATCCTGTTCTCGGCCGCACGGTGGGCGATGAACATCAACACCGCGACATGGAGCTCCTCGGCCACATCCACCCCTTGATCTGATTCCATAGACGAACTATCTTTGATTCCATCATCGTACTACTTGAATCCGCACAGGAGGGATCCGACGGTGGACGACGACACGCTCTGGGAGAGGATCGACGCGCAGCGTCTCCGCACCGCGGACCTGCTGGAGCGGTTGACGGAGACCGACTGGCAGCAGCCGTCGCTGTGCGAGGGGTGGACGGTCCGCGACGTCGCCGCCCACCTGACGCTGCAGCAGCTGGGGTGGGGAGACCTGGTGCGGATGCTGCCGAAGTACCGCGGCGGCGGCATGAACCGGCTCATCGGAGACTCTGCCCGCGAGAAGGCGGCCGTGCCGGTCGACAGGCTGATCGCCGAGATCCGGGCCATGGCCGGCTCACGCCGCCACAACCTGGGCGTGACAAGCCGCGACACCCTCATCGACATCATCGTCCACGGCCAGGACATCGCCCTCCCCCTCGGCCTCGACCTGCCGGTTCCGGTGGACGCGGCCACGGAGGCCGCCACCCGCGTGTCCGTCCTCGGCAGGCGGATGGCGTCGGTGTTCCGTCCGGTTTCGTGGCGAGAGGTGCGGTTGACCGCAGAAGACACCGCCTGGGCGGTCGGCAATGGCCCGGAGGTCAAGGGGCCGATCCTGGCGATCCTGCTGCTGCTCACCGGCCGGTCCGTCGCGCTGCCCCTGCTGGAGGGCGAGGGCATCGCGTCCCTGCGCCAGGGCATGGAAGCGCGGTGACCCCATGACCGGCCAATCCGGCGGGGTCACGGTCGTCGACGTCTACGCAGATCCGGTCTGCCCGTACGCATGGATCGTGTCGCGCTGGCTCGAAGAGGTGGCCCCCTCCCGGCCGGTCGACCTTCGGCACCACGTGATGAGCCTGCGGTACCTCAATGCGGGCCATCATCAAGGCACCGCCTACAGTGCCAACATCGACCGCACCGTCGGACCGTCGCGGGTGTTCACGGCCGCCGCCGTCCACGTCGGCGAGGGGATCATCCGTGAGCTCTCCACCGCCTTCGGCAGCAGTTGGTTCGCCCGATGGCGGCGTCCGGACCCCGACGATCTCCGCGACACCCTCGAAGGGGCGCTGACGGCCGTCGGGCTGCCCTCCTGGCTGGTCCAGGCAGCCGACAGCGACACCTACGACGGGGCGCTGGCGGACAGCCACGCCGAGGCGGTTGGGGACCTCGGCCGCGGAGCCGGCACACCGATCCTCCACCTCGACGGCGTGCCCTGGTTCGGACCGGTCCTCGACGCGATCCCCCACGGGCAGGAGGCCCTTGATCTCTTCGACGCCCTCCTGGTCCTGACCCGGCACGAGGGCTTCTCCGAGCTCCGGCGAGCCCGCTCCGGTCCACCGCGGCTCCTGATCGGCCCCGCGACGTCGTGATGCGCACGGCGGGCTGATCCACTGTCGGCAGCACCTGCCCTAGCGTGACCCCATGAATGACGAGCCGGAGCAGTTGCGGGGCGGCAACATGGGGATGGTCACCAGGCAGGGCGACACCGTGATCAGGCCCGCGGGTGACTGGACGCCCGCCGTTCACCGCCTGCTGCGACACCTCCTGGCGGCCGGTGTGCCGGGCGTCCCGGTGCCGCTGGGCATCACCGAGGATGCGACGGAGGTGCTCAGCTTCGTCGAGGGGGTGGTGCCGGGCTACCCGATGCCCTCCTGGGTCTGGTCCGAGACCGCGCTGGACTCGTCGGCGCGCCTGCTCCGCCGGATCCACGACGCGACGGCGGGCATGCACTTCGACGGCCCGTGGCGGTCCCCTGTGCGCGAGCCTGCGGAGGTCGTCTGCCACAACGACTTCGCCACGTACAACCTCGTCTTCGACGGCGACACCGTCGTCGGCGCCATCGACTGGGACTTCGCGTCGCCGGGTCCGCGCCTCTGGGACATCGCGTACCTGGCCTACCGGATCGTTCCCCTCTCCTCCCGGGAGCGGGGAGACGGGTTCACCGACGGGGAACGCGCCCTCCGCCTGGATCGCCTCCTCGCCGCCTACGGCTCCGCCGCGACCCCCAACGAGGTGCTCAAGGTGCTGCGCGAGCGCCTCGTCGCCCTGGCCGCGTCCAGCGAGGCCATGGCCGTGGAACGGGACAACCCCGAGCTCCGCGAGCACGCCGTTCTCTACCGCGACGACGCCGCGCAGCTTGTCACGCGGGCGGATTGATGGTGGCTGGCCCGGACGGTGCAGGATGGAACCTGTCGAACCGGGAGGGGTGGCGTGATGCCGAAGGCTGTGTTCATCGACTTCGACGGAACCTACGCGGATCGCGGGCAGGTGCCGGCCGGGCACGTTGAGGCAGTCCTTGAGGCCCGCCGCAACGGCCATCGCGTCCTGCTGTGCACCGGCAGGCCGAAGGCGATGGTGCCGCCGCGCATCCTGGACCCGGTGTTCGACGGGCTGGTGGGCGCGGCAGGTGGCTACGTCGAGATCGGCGGGAAAGTCCTGGCGGACACCCGGTTCCCGGCCGGCCTCGCCGCGGAACTCGTGGCGGTCCTCACCGCCCATGACGCCGCCTTCATCCTCGAGGCTCCCGACGCGCTGTACGGCCCCGTCGGGATCATGGAGCGCCTCCTCGACATCCTGGGGCCGGCGCTCGGATCGGATGGCTCCGAGGAGGGCCTGCACGACGTGGTGAGGCATCTCCGTGCCGTCGACGACCCCGGGACGCGCTCGTTCGCCAAGGTCTCGATCTTCAGCTCACCCATCCCCGTCGACGAGCTTGCCTCCATGGTGGGCCCCCTCGTGGGCGCTCTCCCCAACTCCGTGGTGGGCCTCAAGGGCCATGCCGGCGAGATCCATCTCCGGGGCCTCAACAAGGCCGTCGGGATCGGCATCGCCGCCGAGCACCTGGGCATCGCCCGGCAGGACATCATCGGGATCGGTGACGGCCACAACGACCTGGAGATGCTCGCCCATGCCGGCACCGCCGTGGCCATCGACGGCGCGCCGCCGGAGGTACTGGCGCTGGCCGACCACGTCGTCGGCCCGCCCCACAGGGCCGGGCTGGTCCGCGGGTTCGCGGAACTCGGCCTGACCGGGGCTCCGGGCTAGCCGGTGCCGGCGACCTCCACCTCGTCCCCCACGCGCACGCGACCCGCCCGGGTCACCACGGCGTCCACCCCGAACACCAGCTCGCCGCCCTGGCGGCGGTAGTCCGCCAGCGCCTTGAGCCCGTCGGTGCGGGCGAGGCCGGTGTCGGGGTCGAGGTCGATCACCCGGCAGCGGGCGATCCCCTTCCGCACCTCCACCTCGGCCTCTCCGAGCGCCAGGCGGCGCCCGATCCAGCCGTCCTCCAGATGAGGGACGTCGGCGTGCAAGGTGAACGTGGCGCGCAGCTGCGCGTCGATCACCGGCGTCCCCACGCGGCGGGACAGCTCGTCCAGCGATCCGCTGGTGATGAGGCTGACGCTGGCGCCGTAGACCACCTCTCCCCCGCCGGCCCGGGCCAGCAGCACGTCGCGGCCCAGGAACGCGGAGTACGCCGCGCCCCACGGCCCGTCGACGAACTCGAGCCCCACCTGCCGCCCCCAGTAGTCGAGCGTCAGCCTCTCGCCCGTGGGGACCGGAACGCCGTCGACCACCGCCCCGGGCAGGGTCACCGTCAGGACACCGTCGGCCCACATGGCCGTGGTCTGCATGAGTGTCGGATTCTCGACGGTGCGCAGCACCTTCCCGCGCGCCCGGTCGACCAGGCAGAACACCCGGTCCCCCACGGGCCCGTCCGGTGCCAGGTCTACGAACGGGCGGCCCACATGGCGGGCCCCCTTCAGCGAGGTGAAGCCGATCCGGGAGACGTGCACGGCGGGCCGTTCAGGACGCCCGGCCGGCCCGGATGACGAACTCGGCCACGTCGTCGAGCATCTCGACGAGGTGATCGGGCTGGCCGGTCCAGATCTGCCGCGACGTCGGCAGCCCGGCGAGAATCATCGACGCGGTGAGGTCGTCGACCGCCATCCCCCGCGGCGCCGGGCCCGCAGCGATGGCCGCCGCGCGTTGCCTCTGCCCGGGCGTCAGTCCGTCCCACCATGCCTGCAGTGTCAGCTCGTCGGTCACCGGCCCATTCAACCGGCTCGGCGGCCTCTGGGCCAAGGCCTCCCATCCCTGGCGGATCCCGCCGGCCCGCGCCGAGGAACGGAGAGTCCTCCGTCGGTTCGCGGCAGGCGTGGTGGAATGCGTGGTGTGAACCTGCACACAGCCGGAACCCGGCTCGCCGCGTCCGCGGCGGTCGGCGCTGCCGCCGCCGTCGGCCTCGTCCCCCTCGCGGACCCGTGGTTGGCCGGGATGACGGGATGGATCGTCGTGTCGGTCACCTTCTCCCTGTGGACCTGGCTGATCGTCAGGCGCCTGGACGGCGCCGAGACCCGCGGCCACGCCACACGCGAGGATCCCACGCACGCCGTGAGCCGCGCCGTCCTGGTGCTCGCCTCGCTCGCCAGCCTTGTGGGGGTGGGCGTGCTCCTGGTTGCGGGGTCCGGCGCCGGGGGCACCCTCCCCTGGGAGGCGCTGACCGGCGCCGCGTCGGTGGTGGCGTCGTGGGTGGTGGTCCACGTCCTCTACATGCTCCACTACGCGAGGCTCTTCTACGCCGCGGACATCGACGCCGCCATCGACTTCGGCGGTGACCGCGACCCCGACTACCACGACTTCGCCTACCTCGCCTTCACCATCGGCATGACCTATCAGGTCTCCGACACGACGGTGGCGGGGGCCGAGCTGAGGCGTGCCGTCCTGCGGCACGCGATGCTGTCCTACCTGCTGGGCGCCGTGGTCCTGGCGGTCACCCTCAACCTCGTCGTCCAGTTGTCCTCCTCCGTCGGCTGACCTTGCCGAACTGCTGCAGGGAGCGGCCGGCCTACCAGGACGCTCGGGAGTAGAAGTACCTCTTGGCCGCCTCGGCCGCCACCACGTACATCCCCGTGACGCCCACCAACGCCGCGGTCAGCCACAGTGGCAGGGGCGTGAAGCCGAAGAGCGGCGCGAAGGGAAGATACGGCAGGGCGAGGGTGAGCAGGCCGACGGCGAGCGTCGAGGTCCACAGCAGGGTGCCTGGGCGGCTGCGGTGGAGCGGCCCCCGGGTGCGCACCACCAGGGCCACCACGAGCTCGGTGAGCAGGGACTCGATGAACCAGCCGGTCTGGAACTGTTCCTCGGTCGCCCGCGCGACCCACAGCAGCAGGCCGAAGGTGGCGTAGTCGAAGACGGAACTGACCAGCCCGAAGACGATCATGAACGTCCGGATCATGCGGATGTTCCAGCGGTGGGGTTGGCGGACCATGTCGTCGTCGACGTTGTCGCCGGCGATGCCGATGGCCGGCACGTCGGACAGGAAGTTGTTGAGCAGGATCTGCTTGGCCAGCAGCGGGAGGAAGGGCAGGAACAGGGACGCGCCCGCCATGCTCACCATGTTCCCGAAGTTGGCGCTGGTGGTGGTGAAGATGTACTTGAGCGTGTTGGCGAACGTGCGCCGCCCCTCCTCGATCCCGGCGCGCAGCACGCCCAGATCGTGGCGCAGCAGCACGAAGTCGGCCGCCTCCTTAGCCACGTCCGCCGCCAGCTCGACGGAGACGCCCACGTCGGCGGCGTGCAGGGCCGGCGCGTCGTTGATGCCGTCGCCGAGGCAGCCGACGACGTGGTTGCGCTTGCGGAGCGCGAGGATGATGCGTTCCTTCTGATTGGGGTCGACCTCGGCGAAGATCGCGGTGCGCTCAGCCACGTGGCACAGGGCCTCGTCGCGTAGGCCCTCCATCTCCTCGGCGGTGAGGACGGCGTCGGCCGGCAGGCCGATCGTCGCAGCCAGGTGCCGCGCGACCAGCCGGTTGTCGCCCGTGATGATCTTGACCTGCACGCCGAGCCGTTGAAGCGACTCCAGGGTCTCCTTGGCATCTGGCTTGGGTGGATCGAGGAACAGCAGGAAGCCTGCGAACGCGAGGTCACGCTCGTCGCCCTCCACGGTGTAGGCGGCCTTCCGGGGCACCTCGCGGACCGCCAGCCCGAGCACCCGGTAGCCCTCGCTGCTCCAGGCCGAGAAGCGGGCCTCGATGGCGGCCAGCCGTTCCCGGCCAAGCTGGGCGCTGGCGCCGCCCACCAGGACCGACGAACACACCGAGAGGACATGGTCGAGGGCGCCCTTGGTGATGAGCATGGGGCGGACGTCGGAGCCCGGATCGGAGTCGACGACGACGCTCAGCCGCTTGCGGGTGAAGTCGTAGGGGATCTCCTCGAGCTTGTCCATGCCCGCGATGTCCGGATGCGGCTGGGCCATGATCGCCTCGTCGAGCGGATTGGGCAGGCCGGTCTGGAACGCCGCGTTCAGGTACGCCCACCGCAGCACGTCGGCAGAGCCCTGCCCGTCGACGTCCAGCGCGCCGTCCAGGGCGACCACCCCTACGGTGAGGGTGCCCGTCTTGTCGGTGCACAGCGTGTCCATGCTGCCCAGGTTCTCGATGGCGTTGAGCTGGCGGACGATGACGCCCCTGCCCGCCATGCGCTGGGCGCCGCGCGCGAGGTTGATGCTCATGATGGCGGGGAGCAGCTCGGGCGCGATGCCCACGGCCAGCGCGATGGCGAACAGCAGGGAGTCGATCGGTGGCTTGCCGAGGATCACGTTGATGGCCAGGACCCCCAGGACCAGGGCGGTCATGATCTGGGTGAGCAGGAGCCCGAACTTCCGCACCCCTCGCTCGAACTCGGTCTCGGGCGGGCGGACGGTCAGCCGCTCGGCGATCTGGCCGTAGGCGGTGGCGGCGCCGGTGGAGACGATCAGTGCCCGGGCGGTTCCGCTGCGGACGTTGGTGCCCATGAAGACCATGTTGACCCGCTCGGGCAGCGAGGCCCGCGCCGGCACCTGGCCGACCGTCTTCTCGACCGGGAACGTCTCCCCGGTCAGGACGGCCTGGTTGACGAAGCAGTCATCGGCCTCCACCACCACCCCGTCGGCCGGCACCAGGCTGCCCGCGGCCAGCAGCACCACGTCGCCGGGCACAACCGCCTCGACGGGGATCGACGTCGTCGCGCCGTCCCGGAGCACGGTGGCCCTGATCGCTGCCTGGGCGCGCAGGGCGGCGACGGCCCGGTCCGCCGAGTGCTCCTGCACGAAGCTCAGTACCGCGCTGACGACGACGATCGCCACCACGATTCCGGCGTCGGTCCACTCGCTGGCGATCGCGGACACCACGGCGGCGAAGACGAGGATGAGCACCAGCGGGCTCGTGAACTGCCCCAGGAGAAGCCGCCAGCCGCTGCTGCGCCGGCGCTGCGCCAAGGCGTTGGCGCCCACGCTCTGAAGGCGTCCCTCGGCCTCTGCTGAGCTCAATCCCCGCGGCGTCGACCGGAGGTCCGAGAAGAGACGTTCCGCGGACAGGCTCCACGGATCCTGGATGAGTGAGGCCACCGGCGTGCCCGTCGACCGTGGCTCGCCTCGTGCGATCGGACCCGCCGTCCTGCCGGGCCCCGCTGCCCCCGTTGGCATGCCTCCAGGCTACTCGTCGCGACGCTGCGGAGGATGAATTGTTCTGGCGCGACCCATACCCCCGGTCCGTACCCGGCGGGGAGCGGAGCGCGGGACGTGGTCGGCCCACCCCACCCTTGACGGGTCAACCCGCACCGATGAGTGTGGGCCTCACGTCCAGGTGGCCCACACCCTACGTCGGCACGGCGGTTCCAGCACGCCGGCAGACCTCCAGCGCTGTGGAGCCGGGATCCGCCTCGGCCCAAGGGGGGCCCGCGAGAGAAAGGTCGGGAACATGGCTACAGCAGTGCGCAACAGGGGTCTGGGAGTCCTCGCTGTCGCGGGAGCCCTCGCGTTCGCCGGTGCGCCGGCGATCGCCGTCGGGGCACCGTCGGTGGCGCCGGCCCCCTACACCTGCGCCGGCGGTGAGATCCCCTCGGGCACCTACACCAGGCTCACGGTCACCGGGGAGTGCTCGATCGCGGCCGACGCTGTGGTGCACGTCCTCGGCAACGTGCAGGTCGCCCGTGGCGCCTCGCTCGATGCGCAGAGCGTGCCGTCCACGCTGACCGTCGGGGGCAACGTCACGGGCACCTCGGTCGGCTTCGTGGGCCTGGGCTGCCAGCCGCCCGCGGCCACCGGCAACTCGGCACACCCCTGCGTGGAGCCGTACGAGGATGACCAGTCGGACATCACCGTCCACGGCAACGTGACCGTGACGAGCGCGGCCGCCGTGATGCTCAACGGCATCGAGGTCCACGGCAACGTGACTCTGACCGGCGGCGGCTCGACGATCCCCTGGTCGATCAAGAACAACACGATCGACGGCAACCTCACAATCACCGGGCAGAGGACCGAGTGGCTCGGGGTGCTCTTCAACAGCGTCGGCAAGAATGTGACGCTCACCAACATCGCGCTCAGCGACCCGCACCCCGGAGCTCCGGGCGTCTACATCGTCCGCAACAACGTCGAGGGGAATCTGACCTGCACAAAGCTGACACCCGGCGTCTCCGGTGGCTTCGTGCCGGGGAGCGTCAACGTGGTGGGCGGCAACGCGACGGGACAGTGCGCGGACCTCGTCTGAGTTGAGGGGCTCGCCTGATCAGGGCGGCGTCGAGACTACGGCGTCCATCCGCCACTGCCCGGCACAGGGAGCTGCCGGGCCGGGTGGATGTCGTAGTCGGCCATGTAGTCGAACACCCCGCGCAGCTCGACGCGGGCGGGGTCCCGGTAGTAGGCGCGCTGCGCGTCGGGGAACTCCGCCCACTCCCCGTCGAATCCGAACGCCCAGGTGAACATGTTCTCCGGGCGGTCGGCGACGGCGAACAGGCATGGGAAGCCGTGGCGTTCGCGGACGGGGACGATCCGTCGCCAGATCGTCAGGAACTCGTCCCAGGAACCGACGATCGAGTACCTGCGCATGATCGCGAGTAGCGAGGGGTCGCTCACGGGAGTCATGACCTCAGCGTCGACGGGCCGGACCTTGACATTGCGGAACACATGCGGAGCCATCCGGGCCTGGATGTCCCGGTAGCGCGGATCATCCCGGAGCGCGGCGTTGCCCGCCTCCCCATCGGGGTGGGAGCGGAGCCAGGTGAACTTCGGTTCGGCATCGATCTCGACGAAGGCGCGGTGGACCTCGAACCCGGCACGGCGCATGACCGCCACCTCGTCGGACCAGAGCTCGAGGTAAGCGTCCAGATGGTGCGGCTTCACTGTGAACCGATGCAGCAACATGGCCAGAGGTTAGCGGTGACGACGAGCGTTGCGGGCCGGACGGGCTCAGCCCTCGAGGAGGCCGAGCTCCAAGGCCCGAAGGACGGCGCGGGTGCGGTCGCGCACACCGAGCTTGAGGAACACGCTCGAGAGGTGGTTCTTCACGGTCCCCGACGCCAGATGCAGCGCCCCGGCGATCTCGCCGTTCGAGTAGCCCGCCGCCGCGAGACGCAACACGTCGGTCTCGCGGGCGGTCAGAGGTTCGGGGCGGTCGTAGGCCTCCACACCGACGGGGCGGGCCGCGGCGGCCCGGAACAGGCGGTCCGTCAGGCCGGGCTGCAGCAGAGTTCCGCCGGCCGCCAGGGTGCCGATCGCCCCGACGAGCTGGTCCAGCGTGACGTCCTTGAGCAGATATCCGCGCGCCCCTGCGCGGAGGGCGCGCAGGACGAGCTCGTCGTCGTCGAAGGTGGTGAGGACCAACACGGGAACGCTCGAGCCACGCTCGGCCAGCGCCTCGAGGGTCGCGATGCCGTCACGTCGCGGCATCCGCAGATCGAGGAGGAGCACGTCGACGTCGATGGCGGCGAGCAGCGCCAGGGCGGCGTCGCCGTCGTCGGCCTCGCCCACCACCTCGATCTCGTCGCTGAGCTCCAGCAGGCTGCGGATGCCCTGCCGCACCAGCGTCTGGTCGTCGACCAGCCCCACCCGGATCATGGCGCCGGCACCCGGGCGGTCACGGTGAAGCCGCGGCCGGGACCGGACTCCACCTCCAGCTCACCGCCGAGGTCCTCGAACCGCTCGGCCATGCCCCTGAGGCCGTTTCCGCGCACGATGCGGCGGACGCCCGCCCCGTCGTCGTGGGCGCGGAACATCAGCCCGTGGTCATCGGAGACGACCTCCACCTCCAGCCGGGCCGCGCCCGAGTGCCGCGCGGTGTTGGTCGCGACCTCCTGGACCGCACGGACGACGGCGAGCCGGCGTGCGTCGTCGAGGGGTTCGTGTTCCACCACTCGCAGGTCGACGGTGAGCCCGAGGCGTTCGACCACGTCGCGCAGGGTGGGCTCGAGCCCGGTGCGCGTGTCTCTCAGCTCACCGACGGTGGAGCGCACGTCCCCGAGGAGGTCCTTGGCGATGTCGCGGGCGCGGAGCACGTGGTCGCGGCCGGGTCCGTCGGTCCGGTGGCTGGCAACCTCCAGCTCGAGGGCCAGGGCGGTGAGCTGATGGCCGAGGACGTCGTGCAGGTCGCGGGCGATGCGCAGCCGCTCGGCCTCACGGCTGGAGGTGGCCAGCAGCGCGGTCGCGGCGTGGAGGTCGGCGTGCGCCGCGGCGAGCTCCGCTCGGGCGGTGGCCTCCCGCCGGGCCGTGGTGACCACGAGCGCCGCGAACACCTGGAACGCGAGGTAGGCCAGCGTCTGGAACACGACGTCGTCGGCCTCCCAGCCGGCCAACACCCCTCCGACGGGGATGATCACCGTCTGCGCGGCCACCAGCGCGACGACGGCCCGCGACGACAGGTCGAAGGCCGCGACCGCCGTCGTCACCACCGGAAGCAGGGCGGTCCAGCCCAGGTGCGGCGCGAGGAGCCACAGCACTGAGGCGGTGACGAACATCACGACGACCGAGACCACCGGTGGCCACGGCGGGCGGCGGCGGATGAGCTCAGATCCGGTGAGGAACACCGCGAGGTAGACCAGGTAGGCGGCCCACCACGCGACGACGACCGCCGGGTCAGCGCTGATCTCCGCGCGGGCGGCGAGCACGGCCACGCCCACCACCAGCACCGCCACGAGGCCGGCGCCCGCGCTGAGCGCCTCCTCCGCCTTGTTCGCCACACCCCGACTCTACGAGAGCCGAGCGGGCCGGGGACCTGCCATTGGTCATGGGTGCAGGTCGTGCCCTCCGGCACATCCGGCACCTGCCCCCGCGTTCGTAGCGTGAATGGTGACGAAAGGAGATCACCATGGCAGTCCTGGAGATGCGGGCGGTGCGCAAGGAGTACGGGGAGGTGACGGCCCTCGACGGGTTGGACCTCGCCGTCGAGCAGGGGGAGATCGTGGCGGTGCTCGGCCCCAACGGGGCGGGCAAGACCACCACGTTCGAGCTCCTGCTCGGCCTCATCCGCCCGTCCGCGGGCTCGGTGCGGGTGCTGGGTGAGGAGCCGGGGCCGCGGGTCCGCGGCCGGATCGGGGCGATGCTCCAGTCGGCCGGCCTTCCCGAGCAGGTGACGGTGCGCGAGCTCGTGCGGCTGATCGGGCGCAGCTACCCCCAGGCCCTCGATGTGGACGACGTGCTCGCCAGCACCGGCCTCACCGGGCGCGCCCGCCGGCCCGTCACTGCCCTCTCGGGCGGGGAACGCCAGCGGCTCCTGCTGGCCCTCGCCCTCGTCGGCGCCCCTGAGCTCCTCCTCCTCGACGAGCCGACGGCGGCGATGGATGTCGCGGCGAGGCGCACGTTCTGGGAGCAGGCCCGTGCCCTCGACGGCGCCACGATCGTGTTCGCCACCCACGACCTCACCGAGGCCGCCGCCGTCGCGGACCGGGTGCTCGTGGTGGCCCAGGGGCGGCTGGTGGCCGACACCACCGCGGACCACCTCACCAACCACGGCAGCGAGGACCTCGAAGAGGTCTTCCTCGCCCTCACCGCGGAGCGCACCTCCGCCCTCGACGACGGAGATGACCGATGACCACCAACCGCATGCCCGCCCGTCCGGCCTCCCCCGCGACCGCGCCCACCCGCCGGCCCGCCCGCCGCAACGGCGGCCCGGCCGGCCTCGCCCTGCTGGCCGCCGCCACCGAGCTGCGCGCCAGCCTCCGCACGCCCGAGTTCGCGGCGGGTGCCATCGCCATCCCCGTCATCCTCTACGCCATGTTCGGGCTGCCCAACGCCGACGGCATCCTGCCTGGCGGCACCGCCGTCGGGCTCGTGATGGCCGTCTCGATGTGCGCCTACGGCGTGGTGTCGCTGGCTATCTTCACGTTCGGCGAGGACGTCGCCAAGGAGCGGGGTCGCGGCTGGACGCGCACCCTGTCGGCCACTCCCCTGCCCACCTGGGTGTATCTGGCGGGCAAGCTCGCCAACGCCCTGGTGCTCGGCACCGTCATCGTCGCGGCCATCGCAACGCTGGCGGTTCTGTTCGGCGGGGCGGAGCTCCCGCTGGCCACCTGGGTGCGAGCGTGGCTGCTGATGCTGGCCGGCGTGCTGGCCTTCAGCACGCTCGGCTTCGCGATCGCGTTCGTGGCGCGGCCCCGCGCGGCGGCCATGATCGCCAACCTGGTGTTCCTGCCTCTGGCGTTCGCGTCCGGGTTCTTCGTGCCGATGAACCAGCTCCCCGAGGCCCTCCGCGACATCGCCGCGTTCCTTCCCACGTTCCACTTCGGCCAGCTCGCGCACCACCTGGTGATGCCCGCCTCGGACGTCGCCACCTGGACCGGTGCCGAGGCCCGCCCCCTGTGGGTGCATGTGAGCTGGGTGCTGGGGTCCGCCGTCGCCCTCGGCGCGCTCGCCCTCGTCGCGTCGCGCCGCGAGGCCGTCACCCGGCGTGGGTGATCCGCCTCCCGGCCGCTGGGCGGGTCGAAGCTCTGGCCCGTGAGGCGGTTACCCGCCATAGTTGTGGGACGTGACCGACGAGGGAAGGAACTGCGGATGGCCAGGCTCGTCTTCGGGATGAACATGTCGCTGGACGGGTATGTCGACCACGACAGGTTCGCGCCCGGACCCACGCTGTTCCGGCACTTCGTCGAGGAGGCCAGGACCCAGGCGGCCTCGCTGTACGGCCGCCGCGTCTACGAGCTCATGAGCTACTGGGACGACGACGATCCCTCCTGGGGCGAGGACGAGCGGGAGTTCGCCGTCGCCCACCGGAGGCAGCCCAAGTGGGTGGCCTCGAACACCCTCACCTCTGTGGGCCCCAACGCCAGGCTCATCGAGGGCGACCTCGAGACCGCAGTCAGCCGCCTGAAGGCCGACTACGACGGCGAGATCGCCGTGGCCGGACCACGGCTGGCCGCGACCCTGACCGACCTTGGACTGATCGACGAGTACCGCATCTATCTCCACCCCGTCGTGCTCGGCCACGGGGCCCCGTACTTCGCCGGGCCCCGCGGACGGCTGCGCCTCGTGAGCACCGAGCAGGTCGACGAGGATGTCCTCAGGCTGAAGTACGTGCCGGCCTGAGGCCTTGAGTTCCGGTCTTCCGGGACAAAAGCGAAGGCCGAGCACTTTTCAATGCTCGGCCTTCGCACATTGTTCGGGGGAGGACGGCTCCCAAACTCAAGTGGCTCTGAGACCTGCCCGTCCGTCTCGGCGGGCGTCGGCGATGTAGATCGTCGGCAATCCATCTGGAAACCACTTGACCGCTATGTCCATCGGAGCTTCTCCCGAAGGTTGTGCTCTCGTTGGCTTTCGCGTACCAACTATTGAACGCCTGACCGCCGGCCAGCGCAAGGCCCTGAAACGAAGAAATTCCTGAGAATTTCTTCGCATTCGGCCGCGTCGCTTGACAGCCTTGGCCGCGCGGACCGCGCCCCCGGGTCCGTATCAGACGGGGACCACCCGCCTCCTGTGATGCAGGGGGACGCACCACCGACGATGACTGCGATGACACCGGTGGTGGGCCGGACCTCCCCCACCAAGGAGGAGCGACATGCCCCTGAGCCACGGCTACGGCCTCGTGATCGGGACCAAGCACGACTACTTCCGCGACCCACCGGACGACTTCGGGCGTTACTACCACGGAAACCTGGTGGTGCACGCCCCCGCCGGCAACTACAAGTGCGCCATCGACGTCGACCCGAAGAACATGCCCGACGGCATCCAATGGCGGAGGGTCAGGATCCGGGCCGCCGACTTCGCGGCGACGAAGGCGCTTCCCGACGGCTGGCACACCCTGCCGTCGACCCCGACCTCGGGGGCTCTTGACTACCTCAGGGCCCGGTCGCTGCATCCGCCTCTGGTGATCCGCACGGTCCGCTTTGCCCGGTTCCTGTTCCGCCTGCTGGCATGGCTGCGCTGGAATCCCCCGTGGAACAGCGGGACGGGCATCGAGGCGCTCACCGATCTGGAGACGATCCTCAACCAGGGGGTCCGCTTTTACGTCTTCGGCGAGCCCTTCACCAGCGGCCTTGGGGTGCACAACATCCACCAGAATCAGGGTGACCCCATCGGCAGCGGCCACGACCTCGAGAACGGCATCTGGCAGGACGGCGCCACCGTGGTCGAGACCAACAGCGGGGAGTACCTGGCGTTCCTCAACAAGTTCAAGACCCAGTCGTTCAAGACCGACAATCTCGGCCGCCCGGCCTGATGAAGCTCACCGGACTCGAAGGAATCCTGGCGGCAGCCGTTAGGGAGAACCCGCCGCCGGGCTGGCCTCATGGCCGACGGACCGGTCGCCCGCAGGCAGGCGCCGCCCCCGGACCACCTCGAACGACTTGGTGACGGCGGCCACGAGCGGCGGCGCGAGGACCATGCCGAGCAGTCCCGCGACGGTGCCGCCGATGAGCGTGGAGAGCAACACCACCAGCGGATGGATGCGCAGGGCTGAGCCCAGCGCCCAGGAGCTGACCGCGCTCTGGATGGTGCCGTTGGAGATCAGGAACGTCAGACCGATGATCCCGGCCGCGGGCGCACCACCGGACCCGAAGGCGATGAGGACCGCGAACGCGCCCGTGATCCAGGCCCCGAGGAACGGGATGAACGACAGGACGAAGTAGAGGATGAAGATCGAGGCGGCCAACGGCACGCGGAGCAGCAGCAGCGGAATCATGAAGATGGGCGCCGTCGCCAGGGCGGTGATGGCGATCCCCTTGAAGTAGCCGCGCAGTGACTGCTGCACCACGGTGGCCACCTCCTCGGCCAACGCCGGGTCCCACGACGCGGCCCTCGCGAGCCATCCGGGGAAGCTCCGGCCGTCTCGCAGCACGAAGAAGAGGAAGAACAGGGCGAAGAAGGTGCCCATGCCGAACGCCAGGGCGCCGGAGAAGGTGCCGGACGCGAGGCCGACGATGCCCTGGGCCAGGCGCGGCACGTACTCCTCGAGGTTCGCGCGGGCGCGCGCGAGCAGCACCGGGTCCAGGTCCAGCGTGCGGCCCCAGGCCAGCAACGACGTCCAGCCGGCCTCGAGCTGCCGGTAGATCTGGGGCAGCTCGCTCAGGAAGCCGCGCACGACGACGGTGACGGTCGCCGCGGCGAGCGCGATGGCCACCAACAGGCCCACGACGGAGGCGAGCAGCCTGCTGAGCCCCCACCCCTCCAGCCGCGACACCAGCGGCTCCAGGACCACCCCGATGATGAAGGCCACCACGAGCGGCACCACGATGCCGTTGATCGCGCCCAGCGCCGTCGACAGGATCACCATGAGCACGACGACGCCGACGGCCGCCCAACTCGCCCTCCCCAGCCGGAGGAGGCTGGCCATCTGCGCGCGCTGCGGAGTGTCCTTCACGTTGACTCGATTCACTGTGCGGAGGGCCCGACGCGGGCCACGCCGTCGTCGCCATGTGTGGGCACGCGGGGCGGCATGGGACGCCCCAGGTGTGGGCCGAACATTAGCAGCCCGACCGGGCTGCGACTGGGGTCGACACCATGCCGGCCCCGGTGATCAGCCCTCCCCCACCTGTGCGCCCAGCCAGTCCATCAGCGGCCGGTAGGCCCGCCAGTCGGCCGCGACACGGCCCACCACAGCGGCGGTGGCCAGCCAGTCCGGGGCGCCGTAGTCGCGCGAGGCCGTCAACGTGCGGTGTCGCATGAGATCAAGGAGCGGATGGTCCTCCTCGACGCCCCGCGGCCGGGTCTTGAGGCGGTCGCCGTCGACGACGTAGCCGGCGTCCCGCAGCCCGTCCACGATCCGCCGCAGCTCCTCGCCCGTGTCCTCGTCGTCGAGCGCGGCGCGGTAGCGCGCGACCTGTCCCGGGCTCGCCGCGTACCAGCCGGCCGCGGTCATCAGGCCCTCGGCGCTGACCTGCACGTACCAGCCCATTCGCGACGCCGTCGAGACGACGACCCCCTGGTGCGTCTTGTAGGGGGACTTGTCCTGGGAGAAGCGGACGTCGCGGTTGGGGCGGAACACCTTGAAGGCGCCGAACTCCTCCTCCAGGGCAGCGCCGAGGGCAGCCATCGAGGCACGCACGACGGTGTCGTACCGCTCCCGGTTGGCCGCCCACCACTCGCGCGAGTTGTTGAGCTCGAGCTCCTCATAGAAGTCCACCGCCTCGAACGGAATCCCCTCGGCTGCACCCATGCCGCCAGCCTAAGGCGTCGATGAGGTGCCTGTTCCGCGCTCAGGTGAGGGCCCGCGTCGGTCGAGCCGTGGGGTGGCCGCGAGGGAGGGTCTGCGGGTACCTGTGTACTCAGGCACTCCCTCGCGTGGCGGAGGTCGGGTTTGATGGGTGGAGACAAGCAGACGAAGGGGAGAACCTTGACCACCACCTCCATCCCGGCCGTGAAACTGAACAACGGCGTCGCGATGCCGATCATCGGCTTCGGCGTGTTCCAGATCCCGGCCGAGCAGACCCAGCAGTGCGTCGAACAGGCCCTTGCGGCCGGCTACCGGCACCTCGACACCGCCGCGTCGTACGGCAACGAGGAGGCCGTCGGCCTCGCCATCAAGGCCAGCGGCCTCCCCCGCGAGGACCTGTTCGTCACCACGAAGCTCTGGATCCAGGCCAAGCCCGGAGAGGACGCCGTCAAGCGCGCCTTCGACGCCTCGATGAAGCGCTTGGGCCTCGATCGACTCGACCTGTACCTCATCCACCAGCCGTTCGGCGACTACTACAGCGCCTGGCGCGCCATGCAGGATCTCAACCGCGAGGGGGCCATCCGCGCCATCGGCGTGTCGAACTTCCACGGCGACCGGCTCGTCGACCTGATCGAGCGCAACGAGGTCACCCCGGCCGTCAACCAGGTGGAGACGCACCCCTTCCATGCCAGGTTCGCCGATCAGGAGCTGATGCGGGAGCGCGGCGTGCAGATCGAGTCCTGGGGCCCGTTCGCGGAGGGTAAGAAGGACCTGTTCACCAACCCGACGCTCACCGCGATCGGCGACGCGCACGGCAGGTCGGTCGCGCAGGTCGTGCTGCGGTGGCTCACGCAGCGCGGGGTGGTGGTGATCCCAAAGTCGGTCCGCCCGGAGCGGATGGCGCAGAACCTCGACATCTTCGGCTTCGAGCTCACCGACGACCAGATGCGGGCGATCGCGGCGCTGGACACGGGCGCGTCGCTGTTCTTCGACCACCGCGATCCCGCGATGGTCAGCTGGCTCAACGGCCGCGCCGAGGGCTGACCGGGCGCCCGCGGGCACCCGTCACCTGACGGCACACCTCAGCCCGAGGTGACGAGCCTGCGCAGCGCGTGACGGGCGATCGGGGCGTAGCCGAGCGCCACGGGCCACGCCGCGTGCACCACGAGCCACGCCGAGCTCACCTTCCCCGAGCCGGGCGGGGCCGCGTCCACCCCGTGCTCGAAGTACAGCCGCAGCGGGCCGCTGGTCACGCTCCAGGACCAGGTGCGCGCGGCCTCGTCGACGGCGTTGATGCGGAAGTGCGCAACCACACCGCCCACGCCCCTGACCCGCCCCGTCGTCCCCGGCGTCACGACCGGCGCCGGGTAGTCGACCTCGCGGAGATGGGGCGCCCACCGGGGCCACCACGCGGGTTGGGTGTAGCGCTCCCACACCTGGTCCACCGGCAGGGGGCCGCGCGCCGTCAGGCGGAGCGCGCCGCGGAGGAGGGAGTTCACCCCGCTCCCTCGGCTCCCCCGCCGTCGTCGTCCCCGGACCCCCATCCGGCGGTGAGGACGATTTCGGCCCCCTGCGTGTCGTCGACGAGCCGTGCCAGCAGCCCGGCGGCCGTGGTCGAGCGCAGCAGCGCGTAGTGGTCCATCGAGCTGAGCGGTGCGATGCCTGCCACCTGCCAGATCCGCTCGCCCAGCCTGGGCGACAGCTCCACGTCGGCCGGCCAGGGGAGCTCGACGAACTCGCTGGCTCTGGCGAGGGTCGCGCGCACCACGGCCTCGGCCTCCACGAGCTGCGACGGGGTGGACTCGTCGAACTCGACGGCGGCGAGCTCGCGCACCTCTGCCCGCGGGAAGGGGTCGTCCTGCAGCCAGCGCACCACCTCGAAGCGGCTGGTGCCGTTGGCTAGCAGGTGGATGGAATCCTTGGCCACTTCGACCGACACGATGCGCGCCACAGTCCCGACGTCGAACCTCACGTCGCCGCCACCCACCTCGGAGCCCCGCTCGATGAGCACCACCCCGAACTCGCGCTCCGTCCCGGCGAGTAGGGACGACAGCATGGCCACGTAGCGCGGCTCGAAGACCCGCAGCTGCAGCGGCATCCCCGGAACCAGCACAGAACCGAGGGGAAACATCGCGAGCTCACGCGTGGCGCCGGTCATGACGTCGATCCTGCCCGACGCCGCCCCGGGAAGCGACCGATGCGGGGTATCCACTCGCCGGGTGCCCGCCGTGGCACGGAACCGCGACCTCGTAGAGTGCGGGTGTAGGCGGCGCCTGCCGCCATCTCTTCCGGCTTGTGGGGGTCCGAATGTCGTCGTCACAGCAGCAGCCGGGTCCGGTGGCCCACCCCTGGCGCGGGGTGCTGATCTGGGGCGGCGTCGCGGCGCTGGGGTCCGTGGGCCTCATCGTCGTGCAGGTGGCCGTGTTCGCCCTCTGGCCGCCGGTGCACACCGTCGGCGAGGTGTTCGCGCTCATGGTCGCCAACCCGGTGCTGGGTCTGGTGTCCATGGACGCGCTGTACGTCGTCAACAACATCCTGGTGTGGCTGTTCTACGTGGGTCTGGGTGCGGCGCTCCTCCCCGTCTCGCGTTCCGCCGTCGCCGGCATCGTCGGGCTGGGCACGCTCCAGATGGCCGCTTATCTGGCCTCCAACCCGGCAGCCGAGATGCTGGTGCTCGCCGGGGCCCACTCGACAGCAGGCGCCGAGGAACGGGTCGTGCTTGAGGCGGCCGGAGAGGCGCTGCTCGCCGGCTGGAAGGGGACCGCGTTCCTCACCTACTACTGGCTCGGCGCGGCCGTGCTGTTCGTCCTGGTCTGGGCGCTTCGGCGGTCCGCCGACTTCCCGCCCTCGGCCGCCTGGTGGGCGCTGGTCTCAGGCGTGCTCATGCTCGTCCCCTCGCCGTTCGGCACCGTGGGGATGGTCTTCGCGCTGGCGTCGCTCGTTCCGTGGAGCGTGTTCTGCGTCGTCGCGGGCCGGAGGCTACTCCGCCTCGCGTCGGCGCGCGAAGGTCAGGTGCGTGACGCCGCTGGGTGAGGAGACGGCCTCGACGTCGAAGGACTCCTCGATCCCCTCCAGCCCGTCCCAGAGGCGGACGCCGCGGCCGAGGACGATGGGCACCTGGACGAGGTGCATGTGATCGATCAGCCCGGCGGCGAGGAAGTCCCGCACGACGGTGGGTCCCCCGCCGATGCGCACGTCCAGACCGTGGGCCGCTGCGCGTGCGGTCTGCAGCGCTACCGCGGGGCTGGCGTCGAGAAAGTGGAACGTGGTGCCGCCGTCCATCACCATCGGCGGCCGCGGCCGGTGGGTGAGCACGAACGTCGGCGTGTGGAACGGCGGATTGGGGCCCCACCAGCCCGTCCAGTTCGGATCGTCGTGCCAGCCCGGAGGGCCGAACTTGTTGGCGCCCATGATCTCGGCTCCGATGCCCACGCTGTGGCACTGCGCGAAGGCGTCGTCCACCCCGGCGCTGCCCGATGGGTCCCAGAACCGCGTGGCCATCATCCACGTGTGCAGCCTCTGCCCCGCGTGGCCGAAGGGCGCATCCTGCGACTGCGGCTCGCCGGTGGCGAAGCCGTCCAGGGAAATGGACAGGTTGTGCACTCGCGTGCGGGACATCGCGCCTCCAGTGGTGATCGCCCCGTGGGAACCGAACTCTACCCGTGGGCCACACTCCGTCGTCGCTCTTGGCGCCTGCCTTCCTCTGACGCCTGCCCTGAGTGCGGACGCCTGCCTTCCGTCTCGACGCCTGCCTTGGTTACGGACGCCTGCTCTATAGCGCAGGCGCTCTCGGGGCGCCTGCCGTCCCGCGGCGCGCCTGCCCTCCAGGGCAGGCGGAGAACGATAAGGCAGGCGTGAGCGCCCGAGAGGCGGGCGACGGCCAGGCAAGCACCACCCCTCCCGATATCCTGACCCACGGCGGGCGTGGGGGCGCTCGCCACACGGGAGGAAGCTGATGCGTCAACAGGGGACGATCACACGCTGGAACGACGAACGCGGCTTCGGCTTCATCACTCCCGCATCCGGAGGTCAGGCAGCCTTCGTCCATGTGAGCGCGCTTCCCTCCGGGACCCGCCCCACCGTCGGATCCACGGTCACCTACCGTCCCGACGCCGACGAACGGGGACGCCCGCGCGCCGCCGACGTCCAGTACGCGGGTCAGGGGAGGCGCCGTCGTGTGCTTCCACAGGGAACGGTCGCGGCCGTTATCGTGGCGACGGCGTCCGTCGGGCTAGTGGGCGTTCTCGCGGCCGTGGAGGTGCTCCCCCTGGCGGTGCCGGGAGTGCTGCTTGTGATGAGCGTCGTCGCGTACGTCATGTACCGATCCGACAAGGCGGCGGCCGTTCGCGGTGAGCGACGGGTCCCGGAGTCCACCCTTCACCTCGTGTCCCTGATCGGCGGCTGGCCCGGCGCCCTGATCGCGCGGCACACGCTGCGGCACAAGACGCGCAAGCAGCCGTTCAGGACGGCGTACTGGCTCACGGTCGTCGCGAACTGCGGCCTGATCGCCTGGTTGGCGGTTGCTCAGCCCCTGCCGTTCTGACTGCGCCCTCGCCCAGCCTCGTCCGGGATCCGACGACGAGCCGGAGCCTCAGGCGACGCCGAGGAACGCCCGGAGCTCGGCGGAGCCGTTGACCTGGACGGGGTCACCACGGACGAACGTGCCGGGCGTGAGCAGCAGCCGTTGCTGCTCGGCCGCCTCGCCCCGCCGCGACACCCACTGCCGCCCGTTGGGCAGGTAACCCACCTTGCGGCTGACCGCCAGGGAGGCCGGGTTGTCGAGGAAGGCCGACGACGTGATGCGTTCGGCCCCGAGGTGGTCGAAGGCGAACGCGCACACGGCCCGGCGCATCCGCGTGCCGATCCCGTGGCCGTGGAAGCGGCGGGCCAGCCACGACCCCGTCTCCAGGGACCGGGTGACGGAGAAGCTCTCCCCCTCCACCGCCTGGATCCCGACCACCTGACCCGCCCGTCGGACCACCAGCTGAAGGTTGACGGCCCCGGGTGTCTGACCGGCGACGGTGCGGCCGAAGTAGCGCACGTAGTTGGCGGGCAGTTCGGCAGCCGCCGCGTCGGTCCACGGGTAGAGGAACGGCATCTGGGCCGGATCGTGGATCCCGTCCAGGACCAGTTCGACGAGCTCCGGCAGGTCACCCTCGCGGACCACGGCCAGGGTCAGGTCACCGGCCGTGATCCGAAGCGCGTAGGGCGGCCAGATCTGCTCCAACGAGAGGCGAGTCATGCGTCCAGTGTGGCGAACGCCCAGGTCCCTCCACGGCGAACACGCTCACAGCTCCAGCCGCAGACCGGTCAGGTCGGCTGCGGCGTCCATCAGCCGTCCTGCGACAGCGACGTCGCGGATGGCGCGACGCGACCGCGCGAGGACCGGCCGCCCCCTGGTCAGCCACCGCGGCCCCCAGCACTCGCCGTTGCCGGCCCCCGGACACGCGGCGGCGGTGAGCACAGGCAACGCTCCCTCGTGCTTGCCGTGGGTGAAGAGCCGCACCGGGGCCCGCATGATGCCCGCGACGTCGGGCTGGTTGATGGCCACACCGTCGCGGGGCGGGGACAGGAAGTCGACGGCCGTCCCCGGGTGAGCCCCCAGCGACGCCACTCCGTCGCCGTGTCGCGCGAGCCGACGGGCGAGTTCGCCCATCAGGGTCGCGGTGGCCAGCTTGGACTGGCCGTACTTGGCGAGGTCGGAGGCCCGCAGGTCTGGCGGCGGCACCGCGTCCGCGGGCAGTGGCGCGCCGCGGTCTCCGATGCTGCCGACGAACACGCACCGTCCCCCCGAGGCACGCACCAGGGGCAGCAGGGCCGCCGTCAGGGCGTAGTGGCCGAGGAAGTTGGTGCCCCAGAACAGCTCGTGGCCGTCCGCCGTCGTCTGGCTGCGCACGCCCCGCTCGGCGGCCGGCTTCACGTGGTCGGGGTAGCCGATGGCCCCGGCGTTGGCCACGAACACGTCCAGCGACGGCAGGCCGGCCAGGGCCTCCGCAGCTGCATGCACCGACGCGAGGTCGGCCAGATCAAGGGGTTGGTAGGAGACCGAGGCCCCGGGGACCTCAGCCTCGATCGCGCGCCGCGCGGCCCGCGCCCGTTCCGCATTGCGACCCGCGATCACGACGTGGGCGCCCAGCGCCGCGAGCCCCTCGGCGGTGAAGTAGCCGATCCCCGACGCCCCGCCGGTGACCACGGCGATCCTGCCGGTGAGGTCCGCGAGGCGGTGATCATGGCCGACTGCGCGGCACGCCGTGGCCGGCTCCCTGAAACGTGTAGGCATGGGCGGCTCCTTGTCCAGGCACGGTCGCACCACTCGGCAGCGGCGCGGGGTCGGGGCTCCGACCCGGACAGGACGCTACAGGGGGCACCGGTCCACCCCTCGCCAAGATGGACGCCTGCAATCACCTCGGAGGGCATCATCATTCGCGGCCTGACTAGCGTCGCGAAGGAGCGACCAGAACTGCCGCAGACCGGCCCTACGTCGCGAAGCGGCCGATCAGGTAGAACAGCCAGACCGCCATCACCACCGCGCCCGCTCCGAGCCCCACACGTGCCGCCCACGTCCGATCGCCTCTGGCGATAAGGTACGCGCTCACCAGCAGGGCGAACGCGCGGAGGCCGCACGACAGCACGACGGGGTCGGTGAAGGGGATGGGTGTGAACTCGACGGTGCCCGGCGGAGGAGTGCGTCCCCTCAACCGGGGAGAGGCGAAGCCCACAATCAGGAACAGAGCCCCGAGCACCCCGGTTCCCAGCCCTGCCCAGCGCATCCAGCCGGCCGTGCTTCCCCGACGGCGCAGCCCCTCCCCCACAACCAGCGCCGCCACTGCCGCGGCGCAGCCGGCCGCAGCACTGATGAGAAGCGCCCACAGGTACATCACGGCTGCCTCATCCCCTTCCTGAACTCATCATGCGTCCGAGAGCGGATAAATGTGCACGTCTGGTGCCGACTACGACACCAGACCTGCCACTCAGTCCCCGACATTGTCAGTGGGGGCGCCCAGACCTCAGGCCAGGGCGACCGCCTGGTCGAAGGCCAGGCGAGGGTTGCGCGGGTAGATGCCGTCCTCGGCGGCGTGGCCGATGTTGACCACCATGATCGTGCGCATCGACGACCCTGCGAAGAACTCCCGATCGATGCCGGCGAGGTCCACACCGCCCATTGGCCCCGCGTCGAGGCCGGCCGCCCGCACGGCGAGAATGAAGCCGCCGGCCTGGAGCCAGGCGTTGTTCACGGCCATGGAGTGACGCTGGTCCGCGTTCGCGGCGAACCGCTCCCGGGCGCCCGCGTGCTGCGGCGCCACGACCGGCAGGTGCTCGTGGAAGTCGGTGTCCGCGGCGAGGATCGCCACGACCGACGCCGACGCAGACTTGGCCCGATTCCCCTCCGCGATCAGCGGAAGCAACCGCTCCTTGGCATCCGGCGTCCGCACGAAGGTCACCCGCAGCGGCTGGCTGTTCAGCGCCGTGGGCGTGTACTTCGCCAGCTCGTAGACCCGGGCCAACTCCTCGTCGGTCACCGGCTCGGAGGTGAACCGGTACGCGGTGTGCATGTCGGTGAAGATGCGGTCGGCGGAGATGTAGTCGACGGGGGCGGTCAGTGTCATGGTGCGGGCAATCCTCCAAGTAGTTGACTATTGCACTATATCACCTGGGCAGGGCCCTACGACCCCCAGGCTTCCCCGCTGTTCCTCACCGCCGGCGCTGAGTACGGCTAGCGTGAAACCAGGGTCTGCGGTGGCCGTGTCCCCGGCGGCTGCAGCCCCGTCGACAGAGAGGCTCTCCCATGCCTGGACTCAGGACTCAGATCAGCCAGATCGTCCGTCGCCCGTGGTGCTGCCCACCGCCGACAGCCCCCTCGGGCCTCACCGCGACACCTGGAGGTGGCAGCGCGGAGGTCCAGATCACCTGGGATCCGCTGGCCGCCCCGGCATCCGTGGCCCACTACCGGGTCTACCGGCGCAAGACCACCGGGCAGTTCTACCTCTTGGCCGTGATCACCGCCGACGCGCTGGGGCTTCTGGTGCCGGGCAAGCTGGGGATCGTCGACGCCCCCGACTACTGGCCCTGGCCCTCCGGAGCCGACGCCTCGGCGGAGCGCTGCTACGCCGTATCGGCGGTCTCGACCCGCGGCCTCGAAGGGCCGATGTCGGGGATCGCCTGCTCCTTGCCGTCGTAGTCCGCGCACCGCCCAGGACGGGCGACGAGGTTGACGACGAGGCGCGCGCCTGGCCGTCCGTGGCCTATCGCACCGCTGGGTGACTCCACACGAGCACTTGCGATGTCCCACGGACCGGATGCTTGCGTTCGCCGTGGCCCGTCGGCCCAGTGGTGACACTCTGGTGGCATGACGGAGCAACAACCGTACGAGGTCCTCCGGCGCTTCCCGCGCTTCGAGGTGCGCCGCTACCCGGAGCACCTGGTGGCCGAGGTGGAGGTGGACGGCTCGTTCACGGGCGCCGGGAATCAGGCGTTCGGGACGCTGGTGGCGTTCATCTCGGGCCGCAACAGCGCGCAGGGCAAGGTCGCCATGACCGCGCCCGTGGTGCAGGAGCAGGCGTCGGCCAGGATCAAGATGACCGCGCCCGTCGTCCAGCAGTCCGGCGCAGCAGACCGGCACGTGGTGGCCTTCGTGATGCCGGCCGAGTACTCGCTGGAGACGCTGCCCACACCGTCGGACCCCCGCGTGAAGGTGCGGCAGGTCCCTGAGCAGGTGGCCGCGGTCAAGAGCTTCACCGGACGGTGGACGGAGCCCGTCTACCGGAAGCAGTTGGCCGAGCTCCGCGCCGCCGTCGATCAGGCCGGCCTGGAGGCCTGCGGGGCGCCTCGGTTCGCCCGCTTCGACCCTCCCTGGACACCGTGGTTCCGCCGTCGCAACGAGGTGGTGCTGCCCGTCTCGTGGCCCCCGCGCTCCATTGACGAGGCTCGGGACCCTATGGGACCACGACGTTGATCCACAGCTCTCCGCGCTTCACTCCTCATCCAAGTCCACCGAGATGGCCTCGACGAACTCCTGGTCATCGCCTTGGCGGTCGAACTGCGCGACGAGCGGCCTGCCGCCGCGCTTCACGTGCGAACTGTTCAGTTCGCACGTCGGGCACCCATACCTGCACGGGACGGTAGCCGCGCGCACGCATGCGATGGCGGTGCTGCCTCACCCTGTCCCTGACACTCATGAGCCGAGGTTACGTGCAACGTGGGCTCGGGCGAACGGTGTGTGGCGTGTAGTGCGTGCCGACGCCACGACCCCGCCTCAGCGCCAATTGTGACGCCGTGCAACTACTGCGGCTGTGCTGCGATGACCCAGATTCCGACGATCGTGAGTACGACGTAGAAGACGAACGGCGGAATGTCACGAGTGACTACGAACAGCGCCACGAAGGCCACAGCTGCGATCAACACGACCACCCCGACCCACGTCGCGAAGCCGAGACACGCCACACCGAGTAGTGCCAGGCCGGCCAGCGTCAGCCACACATAGCCGAGCCACGACGAGGCCGGCAGCTCTCCACGTGCGAACTCCTCGATCCGACGGCCGCGACGCGCGCAACTGACGCTCCACAACACCGCACCCACGAGCATGGCGATTCCGGCGCCACCGGCGAGCAGCCGGTCCTCCCCGGACCAGGCTGTCCCCAGGACCACCACGCCCATCGCAGCGAGCAACGGGCCCGCGGCGTAGAGCCACTGCGCCCTCCTCCATGCGTCGGCCCCGGCCTGCAGCAATGCGAGGCGCTCGTCGGGCTCCCGCACCGTGAAGACCCGCGGGACGCCATAGGCCGCGCCGACGAAGAAGACAACCGAGCCCAGAAGCATGAGCCAACCACCCAAGGTCACCATGGACACAGAGTATGAGTCTGGGCTTCACCGCCCGTCGAAACGCCCCACGCCGACCTTCCAGTCGGCAGATCTGCGCACCGGCCCATCGGGGGCGGGCTGGAACGCTCGATCCATAGAAGGCCCGGGTTAAGGCCAGCCTCGTGCGGCATCTCAGCGGGCACGATGGGCTGCGCCTTGGTTGGCGACGGGTCGCGTGGCAGTTCTGGTGCCGACTACGAGACCAGACCTGCCACTCAACACCATCGCCGGAGAGGCGAGTGTCGCCGCGGTCAGGAGCCCTCAGACGCTGGGCCACCCCAGCGCGGAGACGGTCCCCCACCGCCGCCCTCCACGCTCAGCACGGTGGCAGGTCACCGCCACTACCGGCGCCCTTCCGCGGCAAGGATGCCCGCCACCCCCACGTGCCGAACCCCCTACCACGGAGACGCGCCCACAGTGGCACCGCGTGTTCCACCCCCTGAGCGTGACCGTGATCACTGCAAACGCGAGGGCTCGAACTCAGCAAACGTGAGCATCTTGTCCTTGCGATCTTGAACGACCGACCATCGACAGATCCGGCTGTGACCCAGTCCAACACCAGCGCTGGGACTCGTGGCAGCACCGCTCAAGCGGGGGTGGGTAGCAGCGACGACGGCGTGCCGCTGTACGTCACCACCAGTTCGTCGCGCGCCCGCGACGCCGCCACGTACAGCAGCGACCGCTCCCGCAGCTGCGCCTCGCTCAGCTCCTCGTCGTCGTAGTCGTAGGCCTTCAACCCCATCGGCATCGAGTCCTTGCTCAACCCGAACAGCAGCACCCGCGCGAACTCCGTGCCCTTCGCCCGGTGCATCGTCAACACCACCGGGTAGCCGGGCTTCACCAAGCCGGTCTCCAGCGCCCGCACCTCGACGCCCCTCTCCCCCAGCCCTGCGACGACGCGGTCGCGGGTCACCCGGTCGCGCACCAGCACCGCGACCGTCTCCGGCGCCGCCTCACCGCTGCCCACCCAGGACCCGACCAGGTCCGCCGCGAAGTCCAGCTCCGCCGTCAGCGTCGGGAACGACCGCACCACCGGCCGGGGCCCAGTCCGGGCGGACAGGAGGCCGGCCATGGACTCGGCCTCGCCGTCGGAGTCGACGACCTCCTGCCCGGTCAACACCCCGACCGCCCACGCCAAGTTCTGCGCCGTGGTGCGGTAGTTGAGCTTCAGCCCCCGCGACCGCCCCACGGCCCGGGTCCCGCACCACCCCCCGCGAGGGCGTCGATGCTCTTGATTGTGGAGGCCGCGCGTCGGCGGCGTCGGCCAAGCGCGGTCCCCTACGCCCACCGCCCAATCGAATTGACGCTCAGGTTGGCCAATCAGCGAGATGCCAGCAGGCATCCCCGCTGGACACGAACTCAATAGCGTCAACCTGGATTAGCAGAGAGGTCGTGCTGCCGCGCTGCCACTCGGTCACCCACTCCTCCCCCGCCGCCAGCGCCGACACGTCGGCCAGAAAACGACTCCCTCGGCACCCAGTTCGGGCCGTGATACAGCGCGTCGATCTCGACGTGAGGGATGCCCAGCTGACCTGCGATGCGGGACGCCAACGTCGTCTTGCCCGACCCGGAGGTGCCAGCGACCAGCACGCGGCGCGGGCACGCCTGCAGTGGCTGAGCGGAGGTGAGCAGAGACACGCCGCAAGCGTGGCACACGGCGGCTACGCCGACCTTGTCGCGGTCCGCTCCGCCGCCTGGCTCATGGACGGTTCATCTGCCGCGGGATCCCCACGATGCGGCGACTCGTCACGAGGCTGACCACCATCGCCATACAGGCTGAGTAGGTCTGGATCGATCAGCGGGAGGCCCGGAACGCCCGAGGTGACACGCCGTTCACGCTGGTGAACTGCCGCGAGAAGTACAGGGGATCGCTGTAGCCGACCAGCCGGCCGATCTGCGTGACGGAGTAGCTGGTGGTCATCAAGAGTTCCCGCGCCCTCGCGCACCGCTGGTGCTTGATGTAGTCCGTGATGCTGGTGCCGACGGCGGAGCGGAAGATCGAGGCAGTGTGGGAGGGACTCAGGTTCACGAGCGAGGCGAGCTCTTCCACGCGGATCGTCGATGTCAGATTGTCGCGGATGTAGGTGCGCAGGAGGTCGATGCGATCGACGTGATCCGGATGGCCGCCCAGACGCTGGGCTGCGAGCTGGGTCAGCAGATGCCACGCAATCCCGCCACCGGCGGTGATCGTTGCCGAACTCTCCTCCTCCTCGTACTTGGTCAGGATCTCGTCGATGAGTTCCGACGCCTTGACGAGGTCGCGCACGGGAAACACTGCGGCATCGTCGCCACACACGATCGCGTCCGTGAGCTCGGCAACTGCCGTCCCGTCGATGTGTATCCACCAGATGGTCCACGGATCCCTGGCGTCGGCCCAGTACACGTGCGGGGTGTTCGGGCTGATGACGGCGGCCTGTCCCGACTCCACACGCCACTCGTCCTCGCCCGCTCGGAGATAGCCACAGCCGGCAACAGCCAGGATCACGATGGCATCTGCGCTCCCCCTGGGGCGGCTCCTTCCATGCGCCAAGGCGTGTGGGAAGTAGCCGACATCCGTCACGAGCAGCCGACCAGTGATGGGTGACACCAGCGCCGCCTGCCTCACCGGCCTGGCCAGTACCCGCAGCCTCTCGCCCGGGAAGCCGTCCCACACGAGTCGACGACGGATCAGCGGATCATCCATGTTCTTCGATGATCTCTAGATATACAAGGGATGCAGCCGTGCTTAGCATCGTCACATGTTCAATGTAGAACGAGAACAGGTTCCCGCCCGGGGTTGACTGAACATCTCATGATGCGTCGACGACAGCCCCTAAGCAGATATCCAGAACTCAGGAGAGATCCCCATGCCCACCACCCAGCGCGCGACCAGCGCGGCCTCGAGCGAGCCCGGCAGCCCGAGCACGATCACGCTGCCGGACGCCCCGGCCGAGGTGCGCCCGGTCCTCGCGGCCGGCAACGCCGTCGCCTGGAGTGAACCGCTGACCATCCTGACGTACGAGGCCGGGACGCCGAGCGTCCACCCGATGTACTTCGACCACCGCGTCTACCAGGGCTCGAGCGGCAAGGTCTACCCGCTGCCGTTCACCGACCAGGTCGCCGACGACGGCGTCGAGAGGCAGTGGCAGGCGGTCCACCTCGAGAACGCCTACGTCCGGCTGGTGGTGCTCCCCGAACTGGGTGGCCGCCTCCACATCGGGTACGACAAGACCACCGGCTACGACTTCTTCTACCGCAACAACGTGATCAAGCCGGCCCTGGTGGGCCTCGGGGGCCCGTGGATCAGCGGCGGAGTCGAGTTCAACTGGCCCCAGCACCACCGGCCCGGAACCTACCTGCCCACCGAGTTCACCATCGAGCACGACGACGACGGCTCGGTCACCGTCTGGTGCCACGACCACGAGCCGTTCGAACGGATGTCGGCCCACCACGGCGTGCGGCTGCGGCCGGGCAGCTCCGTCGTGGAAGTCCGAGTCCGCCTGCACAACCGCACCAGCACGCGCCAGACGTTCCTGTGGTGGGCCAACGTCGCCGCCTACGTGGGGGACGAGTACCAGTCCTTCTTCCCGGAGGACGTGCGTCACGTCGCGGACCATGCCCGACGCGCCATCACCGCCTTCCCCGAGGCCGACCGGGACTACTACGGCGTGGACTACGCCAAACGCGGCCGAGAGAACCCTGGGTCCAACCGGATCGACTTCTATCACAACATCCCCGTGCCGACGTCGTACATGGTCGTCGACTCCGAGCAGGACTTCTTCGGCGGCTACGACCACACCAGGGGCGCCGGCATCGTGCACTGGGCGGAGCGGCGCCTCTCTCCCGGCAAGAAGATGTGGACGTGGGGCGACGCCCCCTTCGGCCACGCCTGGGACGCCCAGTTGACCGACGCTGACGGCCCCTACATCGAGCTCATGGCCGGCGTCTACACCGACAACCAGCCCGACTTCGCCTGGCTGATGCCGGGTGAGACCAAGGTGTTCTCGCAGCACTGGTACCCCATCCCGGAGATGGGGCCCGCCCATCAGGCGACTCCTGACGCCGCGGTCAATGTCGCCCGCGACGGCGCCGCCGGGGCAAGGTTCGCCGTCACCTCACCCCAGCCGGGCGCGCGGCTGCGACTCCTCCGCGACGGCGCCGTGGTGGCCGAGCGGACCACCGACATGGCGCCCGGCGTCGCGGAGTCGGTCGCTGAGGAGGCCGCGGGCCGCGGTGACCTGACCGCGGAACTGCTGGATGCGTGCGGCCGCCTCCTCGTGCGGTGGACGCCCACCGTGGTCGAGGACAAGGGAGAGCCATGGGTGGCCCGGGAGCCACCCGCACCCGATGCCATCGAGACGACGGAGGAGCTCTACCTCACCGGGCGGCACCTGCACCAGTACCGCCACCCCACCCGCTCACCCCTGACCTACTGGCGCGAGGCGCTGCGCAGGGACCCGGGCGACATCCGCTCCAACCTGGCCCTGGCCGAGCACGAGTACCGGATCGGGCGGTACGAGTCAGCGCTGATCCATGCCACCACCGCGATCGAGAGGCTGACCAGGCGCAACACCAACCCAACCGACACCGAGGCCTACTACCTGGCCGGTCTCACCCTGCGCCGGATGGGCCGCGAGGAGGAGGCCGCGCGACACCTCGGCAAGGCCGGCTGGGACGCCCGCTGGGCGCCGGGGGCGGGGTTCGAGCTGGCGCAGTTGCTGGCGAAGCAGGGGCACAACCGCGCGAGCCTGCGGGTCCTCGATACCCTCGACGGCGTCGTCGGCCACGACCCGCGGCGGACCGCCCTGCGCGCCATCATCCTGCGGCGGCTCGGGGACGACGGTACGGCCAGCAAGCTGCTGGAGGAGGGGCTCCGGATCGACCCGTTGGACGCCATGCTCCGCGTGCTCTCCAGACCAAGGCATCCGAACGATGCCGGCATCCTGCTGGACGTGGCGTGGGACCTCATCCACGCCGGGTCCCTGAGCGAAGCCCTTGCCGTCCTCGACGACGCCGTCGCCGCGCCGATCACCGCACAGGGCAACTTCCGCCCGCTCGCGCACTACGTTGCCGCCGCGGTGCTCGAGGACGTGGGCCGCGACGACGACGCCGCCGCACGCCGATCCCAAGCCCGCAGTGCCGACCTCGACCGGGCCTTCCCCCACGGACTGGACGCCCACGACGCGCTGGTACGAGCCGTCGCCGCGGACGAGTCCGACCCCGTCGCGAGATTCCTGCTCGGCATGCTCCACTACCACAACCACCGCAGGACCGAGGCCATGGAGCTGTGGGACGCCGCGATCGCGCTCGGCTTCACCCACCCGGTGCTGCTGCGCAATGCCGGCCTGGCCAGCTACAACGTCGCCCGTGACGATCGCATGGCCTGGCAACGCTACGAGGAAGCGGTCGCCTCCGCCCCCACCGACGCCCGCATCCGCTACGAGCAGGACCAGCTGGCCACCCGGCTGGGACAGACACCCGCCGAACGACTCTCCCGGCTGCGGGACGTCGAGGAGCTCGTGCTGAGGCGCGACGACTTCACGATCGAGTACGTGATGCTGCTCGTCTCCGATGGCCAGGCCAAGCGCGCCATGGAGATCCTCACCACCCGTCAGTTCCATCCTTGGGAGGGCGGCGAGGGCAAGGCCCTGGCGGCCTGGGACGCGGTTCATGAAGCGCTTGGGTCGGAACCTGCCGACCCGCCGGCCAACCTCGGGGAGGACCGAGCCGAGTACGCGCCCCCGGCCCCAGTCCGCGACGACGGCGTGACCGACTACTTCGCCACCAGCCACCCGACGATGCTCCTGTTTGCGCGTGAGTAGTTCAGCCGATCACCCATCGTGGTTCTGACGGCCTTAGCCGGAGCTGCGCGGGGGCGAACAACGACCACACGCAACAAAGGAGACAATCACACCCACCACCAACAAGATGAAGCTCGCCGATAGGACGAGCCACTTCCCGGCTGTGAAGAGCGGCGCCAGCTCCGCGAGCACCGGCGTCCGAGCCGGATACCGTGCCATCACCGTCGCGGCGCAGATGTTCTCGGCGTAGTCCAGCGCCACCGCAACGACAGGCAGCAGGGCCACCCCTCGCCACCGACTCCCAAGAGCTGTCCCTCGCGCCCAGACCCACGCGAGCGCCGTCACCAGGAACGCCCCGTACACCAGCGGCCAGATGACATCGAACGTGATGCGCGCGTCGACGTAGGCGGCTCGGCCCTCTCGTCCCCACGCCTCGGCCGCTGCGTACAGGTCGTCCGGGGCGTACCACACGGATGTGTCCGGGGCTGGGTGGCGGACCGTGTAGAACCCCGCAGCCTCAGCCTGGGCGGGGAGCACCGTCGCGATGAACACAGCGAACAGCACCAATGCCACCAGGACCATCCAGCCCCGCACCAGATGCGCCAAGCGCGCGGCTGCCCGGTCCACCACTTTCATCGCACCTCGTTTCCTTCTGATGCTGCGATGCTAGGTGGTTTTCACGGCCGGAAGAGCGTCACGTCGAGGAAGCTGAGAATCGCTGGCGATAGGCGATAGGCGATAGGCGGTCGGCGTGGTGGCGTAGGTGGCGGTGAAGTTCTGCCTGAACCTCACGACGCTGGTGAAGCTAGACGCCGCGGCGATGCGCGTCACCGGCCAGGCCGTCTTCTCCAGGAGGCGACCATGCGGGCCGTGAAATGCCCGCGGCCGAGCCCTGAGTACGCTGAGCGCCGTGTCGAATCCATCAGCGCCCGAGCCCACTCCAGCACCCGCCTCGGCTGCTGTCGGCCGCGGAGTCGACGCAGACGACCTGGCCGCGACTCTGCGGGTCCTGGGCACCATCCACGAGCTCGACGAGGCCCACCCCGACTTCGTGGCCGTCCGACGGGCGACCAGCAGGATGTTCAAGTCGGTCAAGCGCCACCGCCGGGGCGTCAGGCGCGCGGCGATCCAGGACAACGACAAGGCCATCGTCGCCGGCACAGCCACGGGGGCACCCGACCGCATCGATGACGAGACGCGGGGGCTGGCGCTCACGTCAGGCGTCGAGGCGCCGACGGCCGGGACGCTCATGAAGGCTCGGCCCTGCTACATCTGCAAGCAGCGCTACACAGTGGTGGACGCGTTCTATCACCAGCTCTGCCCCGAGTGTGCGGCCATGAGTCACGCCAAACGCGCGGCGCGGACTGATCTTGTCGGCAAGCGAGCACTACTGACCGGCGGTCGGGCCAAGATCGGCATGCACATCGCGCTCCGCCTGCTGCGCGATGGGGCCCACACGACGATCACGACCCGGTTCCCGCGGGACGCGGTGCGACGCTTCGCGGCGATGCCCGACGCCGCGGACTGGCTGCATCGGCTCCATGTGGTCGGCGTCGACCTGCGTGATCCGTCCCAGGTCATCGCATTGGCCGACGCGGTGGCCGCCCGGGGCCCGCTGGACATCCTGATCAACAACGCGGCGCAGACCGTACGACGCTCGCCTGGTGCGTACGCGCCCCTCGTCGACGCGGAGTCGATCCCGGTCCCGGATGGGCTGTGGCCCGAAGGCCAAGGCCCAGAGCTCCTGACGTTCGGGCACGCACGAGACCTGCATCCTCTGGCGCTGGCCGAGTCGGTCAAGGCGCACCCGCTGCTCGCCGCTGCGGACGCCGCGGTCACCGGCTCGGCCGCCAATCACGCGGATGCCGAGGCCGCCGCCCGCAACGCCCAGCGCCTGACAGACATGGCGCTGGCACCGGGCTCGTCGTCGCTGGCGCGGCTGGCCGACGGCTCAGCGATCGACGCGGGAGGGCTCGTTCCGGACCTTCACGACTCGAACAGCTGGGTCCAGGGCATCGGCGAGGTGGACGCGCTCGAGATGCTCGAGGTGCAGCTCTGCAACGAGACGGCGCCGTTCATCCTCATCAGCCGCCTGCGGCCCCGCCTGGCCGAGGCGGCGCGAAGCGTGGCGAGGGGTCCGGCCCGGGCGTACGTGGTCAACGTGTCAGCGATGGAGGGGGTCTTTGAGCGCGGCTACAAGGGTCCCGGCCATCCGCACACCAACATGGCGAAGGCTGCGGTCAACATGCTTACCCGGACGAGCGCTCGGGAGATGTTCGAGTCCGACGGCATCCTCATGACCAGCGTCGATACCGGCTGGATCACCGACGAGCGCCCGCACCCCACGAAGGTTCGGCTGGCCGAGGAGGGGTTCCATGCGCCCTTGGATCTGGTCGACGGAGCCGCTCGGGTCTACGACCCGATCGTTCGCGGGCAGGCCGGCGATGACCTGTTCGGCGTCTTCCTGAAGGACTACGCGCCCTCACGTTGGTAGGTCATGCCTCCGGGCGACGACGCCGCCAGCGGCCCGGCGACCCATGTGCGCGTCTCACCGTGCGAGGTCAGTCGGACAACGGGCAGGTCGGGACGTGTACCCACCAGAGCGGAGATTCGCTCGGCCGTCCCGCGGCGGGTCTTCCACGCCCATCGGATGATGTGGTTGGGATCGGTGAACATGGTCGAGAGCGACGGTTCGCGGTTGCCGTTCCAGAGGACTGCATTGGGCGGTTGGCGGCGCAGGGTACGCGCGGTCGCCTGCCACATCACTCTGGGTACGGGCAGGTCGAGCCAGACCACCAGATCGGCACGGTCAGCGAGGATGGCGCGGGCGCTGCTGTACTGCCACTCGGTCACCCACTCCTCCCCCGCCGCCAGCGCGGACACGTCGGCCAGAAACGACTCCCTCGGCACCCAGTTCGGGCCGTGATACAGCGCGTCGATCTCGACGTGAGGGGTGCCCACCAGTGTCAGCGGCGACGGCGTCACTGACTACTTCGCACCAGCCACCCGACGATGCTGCTGTTCGCCGGGGACTAGGCGTCCGTCCGTCGAGAAGCCCTCCATACGACGCGCAGCATGAGCGGTTGTCCAGCGCCTTGATGGGAGGGAGGCAGATCGTGGGATTTCGGCCGTCGCCGAGCGGGCAGGTGGTTCAGTGGTGTCGTGAAGCTACTGCTGACATCGGGAGGAATCACCAACCCCAGCATCCGGGAGGCGCTGGTCGGCTTGCTGGGCAAGCCCATCGAGGAGTCCGATGCACTGTTCATCCCGACCGCCCAATGGGGCCACCCGATGTGCGGGCCTGAGTCTGTGCGCGGGTCTGTCGCCGGGGTCCCTCCATGGGGCGGCATGGCCGCACTCCCGTGGCGCACCCTTGGGCTGCTCGAGCTCACGGCCCTCCCGAGCATCGGTGCAGACCGGTGGGTTCCATGGGTACGGGGGGTCGACGCGCTCCTGGTCGACGGTGGCGATGCCACCTATCTTGGACACTGGCTGAAAGCGTCCGGTTTGGCTGACCTCCTTCCGTCTCTCGTGGACACGGTGTGGGTGGGGGTGAGTGCCGGCAGCATGGTCCTGACGCCGCGTATCGGTACCGAGTTCGTGGAATGGGCGGGCGCCGCCGACGACCGAACGCTTGGACTCGTGGACTTCTGCCTCTTCCCCCACCTGGACGTCTTTCCCGACAACAGCATGGCGCACGCCGAGAGGTGGGCCGCCCAGCTCGACGAGCCCGCGTACGTGCTCGATGACCAGTCGGCATTGAAGGTCGCGGATGATCGCGTTGAGGTGGTGTCGGAAGGAACGTGGCGCCGGTTGCCCTGAGGTCGTGACACCGCCATGTTCAGCCGAATCATCTGTTGCCTCTACTCCACGGCCTCGCCGGGTGCCACTATGCCTGTGACGTTGGGTAGCAGCGACGACGGCGTGCCGCTGTACGTGACCACCAGTTCGTCGCGCGCCCTCGACGCCGCCACGTACAGCAGCGACCTCTCCCGCAGCTGCGCCTCGCTCAGCTCCTCGTCGTCGTAGTCGTAGGCCTTCAGCCCCATCGGCATCAAGTCCTTGCTCAACCCGAACAGCAGCACCCGCGCGAACTCCGTGCCCTTCGCCCGGTGCATCGTCAGCGCCACCGGGTAACCGGCCTTCACCGAGCCCGTCTCCAGCGCCCGCACCTCGACGCCCCGCTCCCCCAGCCCGGCGACGACGCGGTCGCGGGTCACCCGGTCGCGCACCAGCACTGCGACCGTCTCCGGCGCCACGTCCCCACCAGACACCCAGGACCCGACCACGTCCGCCGCGAAGTCCAGCTCCGCCGTCAGCGTCGGGAACGACCGCACCTCCGGCTTCGGCCCCGTGCGCGCGGACAGGTAGCCAGCCATGGTCTCAGCCTCGCCGTCGGAGTCCACGACCTCCTGCCCGGTCAACACCCCGACGGCCCACGCCAGGTTCTGCGCCGTGGTGCGGTAGTTGAGCTTCAACCCCCGCGACCGCCCCCCGCGAGGGCGTCGATGCCTTGATTGTGGAGGCCGCGCGCCGACGGCGTCGGCCAAGCGCGGTCCACCACGCCCGCCGCCCAATCGAGTTGACGCTCAGGTGGGCCAATCAGCGAGATGCCATCAGAACTCGTCCCCGCTGGACACGAACTCAATAGCGTCAACCTGGATTAGCAGAGAGGTCGTGCTGCCGCCGATCTGCGTCTCGTAGTCGTACGATCCAGAAACGGTCGCCCACACCTTCACGACATCACCTTCGATGATGTCATCCAGGATCGGGCAATTCGTGTCGCCATCACCGGCGAACGCCGCGGTGTTCTGCGCGTAGTCGAATGAGTACTCCTGCTCCGTGTTCGCGGAGTTCGCCATGAACCCACACTTACCGGTGACGGAGTCGAACTGGAAGATGTGGCTGTAGAGAATGACCCGCTCACCAGCATGCGCGTCAGGGTCCTTGCCGATCAGTCCAAACTCTCGCTCGTTGAGAGTCACGTACGCTGCTTTGTCAATTGGTCGAGGCGCCGCCTGAACGGTGACCATGCCACCTACCTCGGCGTCCTGTCCAGCGGCTGGCGTCTGCTGCGAGATGACGTACTCCTCAGGCGAGTCACCCGCTCCGATCGTCAGCCCCGCGGCGCTCAGAGTACTCTCAGCTTCTCCTACGGCCATACCGACAACGTTGGGCACCTCCACCCGCGCGGGCTCAGCAACCAGCAATACCGCCGAACCTACCTCCACATCTGCACCGACCGCGGGATCGGTCGCGGACACTACGTCGCTCGCATCCCCTCCTCCGTCGTTAACGGTGAAACCTGCATCCTGCAACGCGACGATCGCTTCCGACACAGGCATGCCGACCACATCTGGCACCACGGCAAGCTCTGGCGCGACTTCCTCGACCGTCGTGACCTGTGCCTCGGTCGCGGCCACAGTCGCGGCCGCCACCCCTTCCTCGAAGCCATCAGAAACTTCGCTCGGCGCCAGGATCAGCGCGGCAGTGATGATCAGTGACGTCACCGCAGCGAGTCCGCCCAGGACGATTCCGGTGATCGCCAAGGGCTTCGACTGCAAACGCTTGAGTGCTAGCACTCCAAGCACGATCGCTCCCCCACCGGCGAGCAAGCCGATGACCGGTACCCAGCCCAGCAAGAACGCGAGGACGCCGACCACCAAGGCGCCGATCGCCAGCCCTTTGCCCGCCGCAGGTGGCGGTGGTGGCGGCGGACCCGGCACCTGGTAAGGGGCCCCGTAAGGCCCTGACTGATTTCCCCCAAAGTTACTAGTCATAGCTGGCAACCTAGCAGGAAGGCCTGGCTCCGATCATGCCGGTAGCCAAATCATTGCGGCTCACAATCGTTATCGACATTTCCTTGGCGATGGTCTGCGGTTCTTGGTTACCGCAATGCCTGTACGGGACCCCCCTGCCGGGCAAGATCCATCAATCAGATGACCGCAGCCAGCTCGGTCCCAGTGCTGAGCCAGCAGCCAATCCCCGCCGGCGACTTGAGCCGGAACACTCGCCATTTGGACGCGCAGCAACGCGGGCTTGCGGAGCTTCTCGTCGAGGTTCTCCCCGGCGCGCTGCACGACCTGGCGCCAGGCGGCGTCGGTGCGGCCCCCGATGTCGGTTCGCCCCACCCCCAGCACCGCCGCGACAGCCTCACTCACGCTGGCCCCCGCCCCCTGCAGCGCGGCCCGGGCGAGCGTGTCGATGCCCTTGAACCGCAGCATTGTCTCCCCTGTCATCGCCACGGTGGCCGCTCGCTCCCTGACAGCGTGCTCCGGGAGCCCAGCCGGCACCACCTCCACTCCTCCGGCCGATGCGCCGACGACGGCTGCACCCAGCTCGAGCGCGGACACCGGCTCGGAGCAGTCCGTCGCCGAGGCATGCCTGAGCATGGCTGGCCCATTGGAGGAGGCCAGCCAGAAGTTGTCAGAGATCGCGTCCATCGACACCCTGGATCCCCAGGCTGCCGTCGACTCCTGGTCCGCCTTGATCGAGGCCTACAGCTCCGTCGCGGATACCGTGGCCAACCGGGAGGTCAAGGCCGCCGCGACCACGGTCCGCGACGATCTCGAGACACTGCGTGACGCCATGCAGAAGGTGTACATCGATCAGGACATGGGTGCCATGAGTGAGTTCACCGACGCAACGGCTATATGGCAGGCTTCCCTGACAGAGTTGCAGTCCTTCTCCGCCGGCTGATTCGGCTCTGCATCCTCGATGTAATCGGCAAGGGGCCGACTCTCAAGGTGTGGCGAGCGGCCGCGAGGGAGGGCGACTCGGGCAAGACGAGTGCCCCGGCCTCCCGCCTCGCATCACTGCCGCTGCCGGCTGAATTATGGCGCAGAAAACGGGGTGATCCTAGGAAACGATGGCTGAGCTTGCCGCATGCTCCGAGCAGATCATCGCTTATCTGGTGCGACACCGGAGAACTCGCTGGGATTAAAGCGCCGTCCAGCACTTTCGAGCTTCTCCTCAGCCGCGCTGGCAACATCGATGCCTAGAACATCTGCCAGTCGCAGTAGGTAAATCAGCACATCACTGATCTCCTCCGCCGCACGACGATTCCGTTCGGGTTCAGTGAAACGCGCTACTGCGTCATCCGCTCTGATCCATTGGAACAGCTCGGCCAACTCACCGACCTCCCCGACCAGCGCGAGGATGAGGGATTTCGGGTCGTGAAACTGTTCCCAATCTCGCTCCTGGGAGAAGAGGCGAATGGAGTGAGTCAGTTCTTGAATAGACCTATTCTCGCCCATTTTTCATCCCTTCCTCATCCATAGATGCCGAAATACTTGCGTAGATGCTCGCGCAATTCGATGTCGCAAACATAGACATAAGTCCCCCGGATTCCCCGAGTCAACAAGACGCCGTAGATGTTCCTGACCATGTGGTGAATATCATCGTCGGTCAGTCTGGTTCCTAGCAAGTTGTTGTTCAGCGATTTTCCCTTGGCGTCGAAGTAGTTGGCCCGGTCGAAGACAATCGACTTGCTCACAGGGTCGAGCCTCAGATCATTGCCGATGATGACACCAGCATAGTTGAGGTCGTACCCCTGCACCGTATGGATCGAGCCGACCTCCTCCAGTGAGGTTCGGCTATTGATCCAGTCCGTCGGGGTCCTGTTCCAGAGCATTTTCACACCGTCGATCTCGATGTCGAATACCCTGCCAATCTCTTCACCGCTCCGCTTGGAGCGCGACCGCCATGGCCAAGCGTAGCCAGCCACGAGTCTGGCCAAGCCGTGCTGACGATCGCGGTCTACGATGTCTGTGCGCATGGCGGTGAAGTCGTCATAGAAGCGAAGGTCATAGTCACCGAAGCTCCGAGGCGTCGGGTTCCCCCCAGCGAGGACTGCGCGGACGTACTGGACGTAGTCGTCCCCTGCTTGGACACGCATCTGTGACATCAGGCGGTAGCGTCGCTGGCCGGCCGACGCCAAGCCGCGCATCTTCTCGAGCGCCATTGCTGGGACGTCTACCGGTCGCACGCTTTGTGCATCATCGAAAAGGAAGACCTGGTGCCTGCTCCTACGCATCACCCAGTCGATCTGCGTGAGGCCGCTCCAATCCTCGTCAGCGGATGCAAGTCGCTGACTGTTCTCCCTGAAACTCTTGGTCAGCGTGCCCATCGCCTGGGCACCGTACTGCGTGAGGCGGTGCGTCTCATCAACGATGAGGATGTCATAGGCTAGCGGATCGCTCGCGACCTCGAATGGCGTCACCACCATCCGGCGCGAGAGCCCCGGCGTCTTGTCGAAGACTCGCTGGACGGACTTGCGGAGGGATTGTTGGGGAACCACCAGTCCGATGCGTGCTCCCGCAAGCAGCTCGGGATGCCCCGGTGTGAAGAAATCGCTGAAAACTGACTCCACGTCAGGGTTGTCCTGATCATTGCGGTTGCGAATGTCCACCAGCAGCTTGATGAGGTAGATCGCGACGATGGTCTTTCCCGTCCCAGGGCCGCCCTCCACAACTGCAGCTCCGCCTCGTCCCTGCTCGAGGTCCTCGAAGAGTCCCTCCAGTAAGTCCTCAATCACCGCGGCCTGATCTTGATTCAAGGCCTTGAAAGGGGAAAGCTTGAAGAGATCAGAATTCTCGATCTCAGGGACGCTCTTGGTGAAAAGCCCCTGCTCCTGCAGCGTCTGAAAGATCTCCCTGAACTTGCGTTGGTAGCGATCGCGCTCGAAATACTGCGCGTTCGTGACGCCGTCATTCCTGTTGAGCACCTCATAGCGCCCATCACCGGAGAACATGCGTATCAAGAAGGACTCGAGGTCCAAGCAGGCGGACTTATTGAAAGTTCCGTCGATGACGATCCGCACAGCTTCCAAGCCGCGTTTCGCCTCTGAATCTAGATGCTGGGTGAGGCGGCCCACCGCGTTGAGCGACTCACCGATATACACATTCTTGTTGTTATTGAGGGTGTAAACGACAGGCCAGTTGCGGTGGCGCCCCTGGTCGTCTGTCCAAGCACCCACGTCCTTAGGAGTGAAAGAGAGGCGGTGGATGCGGGTCTCGCCCGCCGACGCAAGCCTGGACTCAGCGTCACGAGTAGTCATGTCATCTCCCAGAGCTTGAGACGTTGAGTGACACGCGCCTTGACCTCGTCGCGCACCACGACGACGTTGCCGGGTGCGAAGGTGTCAGTACTACTCATCGTGGAATGGAGCCTATCGGTCGGGCTGGTCACGTTGGGGGTTGGAGTCCGGGACACCCGGAGGTACCTCGGTCACGTCCGCGATGCACGCGGAGATTCGGGTGCCCCAGGCCTCCCGAGCGATTGGCGGACGCCGCCCTCGCCACCGACCTATGATCGAGGGAAACGACAGTGATGGCGGTGATTGCTGTGAAGACGATGACACGGCTGACAGAGGCCTACAGGGACGCCCGCGTCGAGCTCATCGACGACACCTCCCGCTACGTGATCATGAGCGACTGCCACCGAGGGGACGGCTCCAAGTCCGACGAGTTCCTCAAGAACAAGAACTCGTTCACGGCCGCGATGGACTACTACTGGAAGAACGGCTTCACCTACGTCGAGGCCGGCGACGGCGACGAGCTCTGGGAACACGACTACAAGCACATCATCAGGGCCAACCGCGCAGTGTGGGAGCAGATGCTCCAGTTCCACCACGCGGGCAGGCTGATCCGGATGTGGGGCAACCACGACCTCGACCTCAGAGACCCCAGGTTCGTACGGCAACACCTGTGGACCGCGAAGGACGCGGTGACCGGTGAGGTTGAGCCCTTCTTCCACGGTCTGGAGGCGGTGGAGTCGGTGGTGTTCCGGCACCGGGAGACCGGGCAGGACGTCCTGCTGGTGCACGGGCACCAGGGCGACTTCCCCAACGACCAGGCCTGGAGGTTCAGCCGATTCATGATGCGCGCGTTCTGGAGGTACGCGCACGCGTTCGGGTTCCACAGCCCCACCAGCCCCGTTGCCAACTCCTACAAGCGGCACAAGGTGGAGCGCAACTACGTGAAGTGGATCCGTCAGAACCGGATGGCGCTCATCTGCGGCCACACCCACCGCGAGAAGTTCCCGCGGGGCAACCAGATGCCCTACTTCAACTCCGGCAGCTGCATCTACCCGTCGCACATCACCGCACTGGAGATCGACAACGGCTCCATCGCCCTGGTCCGGTGGCGCGTCGACCCTAACGAGGACGCGATTCTGCAGGTCACCCGCCGCGTGGTCGCGGGCCCCGAGCCGCTGTCCACCTACGATCTTCGCCGCTCGCCTACGGGCCGCTGACCCACTTTGCCCGCAACCTCGTCAGGTAGATCGGGGGGAGGCAGGCAACGGCGCGTGAGCGTGAACCATTGAGGCGATGGAGCGGCTCGAAGCCCGGCAGTGAGTCGACGGCGTCTCGGCGCGGGTAGGTTGACCCACGTGCGAATCCTCGTCACCGGATCGGCCGACGGCCTCGGCAAGGCGGCGGCAAGCGAACTCCTGCGGGCCGGACACGATGTGGTCGTCCACGTGCGCCACCCCTATCGTCGCGACGCGGTCCGCGACCTCCTCGATAGAGGGGCGGCGCTGGTGGTCGGGGACCTCTCCGACATGGCGCAGACCCGTGCGGTCGCGGAACGGGTGAACGCGCTGGGCCGGATGGATGCCGTCATCCACAACGCCGGCGTGTACTCGGGGCCGGCGGTGATCCCGGTCAACGTCGTGGCGCCCTACCTGCTCACCGCCTGCATGCTGCGCGCTGACCGGCTGGTCTACCTCAGCAGCGGCATGCACCGCGGCGGCCGCCCGGACCTCGCACACATCGACTGGGCGGGCACCCGGGCCGGCAACTACTCCGACAGCAAGCTGCTGGTCACCACCCTCGCGATGGCCGTGGCCCGCCGCTGGCCCCACACGTTCAGCAACGCCGTCGACCCGGGCTGGGTGCCCACCAGGATGGGCGGACCCTCCGCCCCCGACGACCTCCGCCTGGGACACCTCACACAGGAGTGGCTCGCCACCAGCGACGACCCCCGGGCCAGGACAACTGGCGGCTACTGGCACCACCAACGGCTCGCGAAGCCACACCCCGCGGCCCACGACGAGAACTTCCAGCGCCTGCTCCTTGATGAACTCGCCAGCTTCACCGGCATCGCGCTCGATAACGGCCTCTGAACGACTTCCACACGCCTCACCGAAATCGATCTCGCTTTCAGGCCAGTCAGCCCCGTCCTGGGGCTCCTTCCGATCGGTTTCGTTGAACGTATCCCGGCTCATGTTGCACGACTGTTCGTGGAGGTTGTTGGTCGGAGGGAGTGAGCGAATCCGAACTAGCCCGTGAGGCCATCGACCACTACCTGGCCAAGGGCGCGTGACCCGATCGTCGGCCACGCTCAGCCACCAAGGAAGGCTCGGTGGGCATGATGGGCCCGCCGTCGGCACGAGTGCCCGCACCCAGTTCCCGAGCTGATCCAAACGGCCCCCGGCGCCAGGGTGACCATTAGCCTGGAAACAGGCGCACGAGCTCCGATGATGGTGTGAGGCAGCGTCTGGATCCGAGGCACCATGAAGGCCGAAGTGTTCATGCAGTTCGCCGAGATCGCCGGGGTATACGTCGGGTTCGGCGCCCTGATCGGCGCGCGAAGCTCCCGCGTCACGGACGTCCACGACCTGGTCTACCTCAGGTCTGTGCTCGGACTCGGTGTCTGGGTGGTCGTCGCCGCGCTGGTTCCCGTCGCCGTGAGTGGCTACGGGGTCCACGATCACGCCCTGTGGCTGTCGTCGGCCCTGGCGGCCCTGGTCATCTGGGTAGTCGTGCTGGTCGTGGATTCCCGAACCCCCGAGACCAAGGCGATGAACAGGGCTCCCGAGCCGCTGGACCGGGTCTTCCCCCTGGTCGGGTTGCCACTTCACATCATCATCGCGGCGAGCTTGACACTGATCATCCTCGGCGTCTGGCGCGGCGTCGACGAGGCGCTCTACCTGACGGCGCTCGCTGCGGGTGTTGTCTTCGCGGGGTACACGCTCCTCGCCTTGATCATGAGCCAGAAGCAACACGCCCCGCCGGACCCAAAGTGACGCGTGACTGATCAGCTGGCCCACATCGGGTTAGGGTCGAGGATGGTCGATCACGCCACGCCGAACCTCCCGTCGCGCAGCTTCGCCGCGACCGTCGCGTTCTACGCGCGGCTCGGGTTCTCGGTCGTCTTCCAGGACTCGGGCTGGCTGATCCTCAGGCGGGGCGTCGTCGTCGTCGAGTTCTTTCCCTTCGCCGATCTCGACCCCGCAACGTCATCCTTCGGAGCGTGCCTGCGCCTCGACGACGTGGACGCCTTCCACGCCGAGTGCCTCGCTGCCGGTATCCCCGAGACAACCGTCGGGTGGCCGCGTGTCCAGCGGCCCATACTTGAGGCCTCCGGAATGCGGATCGGTGCACTGCTCGACCCCGACGGCTCGCTGCTCAGGCTGGTCCAGAACCCGGACACATGAAAGGAACCACCCCATGAAGTTCACCCCCAGCGGCGGTCAGACAACCCAAGGACCCGCGGACTGGTTCACGGGCACCGTGTTCGTCGACGCCATTCGCACCCCGGACGAGCAGTCGGCCGTCGGCTCCGCGCACGTCCGGTTCGCCCCGGGCGCCAGGACCGCCTGGCACCGTCACCCCAAGGGGCAGACCCTGTACGTCACCGACGGGATCGGGTACGTCGCCCGACGGGGAGGAGAGGTGCAGGAGATCCGTCCCGGCGACGTGGTCTACATCGAGCCGAACGAGGAGCACTGGCACGGCGCCAGCTCCGACCGGTTCATGGCGCACGTCGCCATCCACGAGGCCGACGACCAGGGTGAGGTGGTCACCTGGCTCGAGCACGTCACCGACAACGAGTACGGCGCCTGAGGCTGCGGAGCCTGTCGTCGACGCCCTGCCGCCGGCTGAGGTGCCGCGGAACGCCCCTACCGCTGGCTGGGCCGAGGTTGCCGCGGAACGCCCCCCACCGCTGGCTGAGGTGCCGCGAAGCGGCCTCGAAGCCTATAAAACGTGGGCTGACAAGGAACGTTTCTTAGGCTTCGAGGCTCGTCGCTTCGCTCCTCGCACCTCAGCCAGCGAGATGGGGTGTCGCTGCGCTCCTCAGCCAGCGGGGTGGGGTTCGGCTCTGCGCCCCTAGCTCCTCAGACAGCGAGTGCGAGCCGAGGTTGCCGCGGAACGCCCCTACCGCTGGCTGAGGTGCCGCGAAGCGGCCTCGAAGCCTAAAGAACGTGAGCTGACAAGGTACGTTTCTTAGCTTCGAGGCTCGTCGCCTGGCTCCTCGCGCCTCAGCCACCGGGTGGGGGTGTCGCTGCGCACCTCAGCCCGCGGGAGGGGGGTTCGGCTCTGCGCTCCTCGCCCGCGGTCACGCGGACAGCGGGGTCGACGCGGCCAGGTCGACGAGCCTCCCCGCCACGCCGCGCGGGGCGGGCCCGCCCAGCCACACCGCGCGCAGCTCCCGCTCGATTGGCCCGCCGTCGACCGGGACGGCGAGCACCCTGCCGTCCATGAGCGCACCGCGGACGGCGTGGTTGCTCAACACCGCCGGGCCCAACCCCGCAGCAACGGCCGCGCCGATCGCGGCATTGCTCGACAGCTGAGCCACCGGCGTGGCCCGCGCCGTCACCCCCGCCGACGTCGCGGCCCGGTCCAGGAATCGACGGGTGCCCGATCCCGTCTCCCGCTCGACCAGCGGCGTGCGGGCCAACTCCGCCACCGTCACCCCGCCGCGACGCTCCGCCCACGGATGCTCCGGAGGGATGATCACCATGAGCCGGTCGCGGCCGACGAGCCGGCTGGACACGTCGTCGGGCACGTCCGGCGACTCGACGAACCCGACGGCCACCCGCGCGTGCCGGACCGCCTCGATCACCGCGTCGGAGTTGAGGATCTCAAGCGAGACGGCGGCGTCGGGCTGGGCGCGCCGCAGCGCCGCGAGCCACACGGGCGCCAGGTACTCGGCGATCGTCATACTCGCCGCCACCGTCACCGCTCCCCCGGCCGTCGCGGTCACCGCACCGGCGCCGGCCATGAGCCGGTCCATGGCCTCCACCACCTCGCGCGCCCAGCCCACCACCAGCGCGCCCTCGGGCGTGACGTCGGAGCCGGCGGCGCTGCGGTGCACGACGGCGAACCCCAGTCGTCGCTCCAGCCCGGCCAGGGCGCGGCTCGCGTTGGACTGCGCCATGCCGATCTCCCGGGCCGCGGCGCCCAGCGACCCCTGCTCGGCGACGGCGACCAGCAGCCGCAGGGCCGGAAGGCCGGGCTCGTCCGGAGGGGTGGTCATATCGCGATCATATGGGCTGGTGTCCGGATCGGGTTACCGCCGCTGCGCGTGTTCGGCGCACGGTAGAGGCATGAATTCCCTCCGCTCCGTCGCCCCCGGGCTGGCCGCCTGCCTGGTGGCCGCCGTCGCGTCGGTCGCGGTGCGCCAGGTGGTGCCGATCGCCAGCCCGCTGCTGGTCGCGATCCTCGCGGGAGTCGCCTGGCGGACCGCCCGCGGGACGACTGCGACGTGGGCGCCGGGGGTCACGGTGGCGGGCCGACGGCTGCTGCGGGTGGGCATCGTGCTGCTGGGGCTGCAGGTGTCGCTGGTGACCGTGGCCGGGCTCGGCCCCGCCACCCTCGCCCTCGTCGCGACGGCGGTGGCCGTCACCTTCGCGTCCACCGCTTGGCTGGGGCGGCGGCTCGGGCTGGGCGCCGAACAGTCGCTGCTGGTGGCGGCCGGGTTCTCGATCTGCGGGGCCGCAGCGGTCGCGGCGGCCGAGGGCGTGACCGACTCCGACGAGGAGGAGGTGGCCACCGCCGTGGCCCTCGTGGTGGTGTTCGGCACCGGGATGATCGTGGCGCTGCCTGTCCTCGTCGCGCTGCTCGGCCTGACGCCGGCCGCGGCGGGGATGTGGATCGGGGCCTCCACCCACGAGGTGGCGCAGGTGGTCGCGGCGGCGGGGCTCGTCGGGGCCGAGGCGCTCGGCGTGGCCGTCACGGTCAAGCTTGCCCGCGTGGCGCTGCTGGCCCCGGTGATGGGGGTGCTCGCCGTCCGGGAGCGACGGCGCGTCCGGACGCTTCCGGTTGACCAGCGCCGTGACGTCCGGCTGCCTCCGGCGGTCCCCCTGTTCGTGGTCGGCTTCCTGGCCGCCATGGCCGCCCGCACCACCGGCCTCATCCCCGAGCCCGTGCTGGCTACCCTGGGGCATGTGCAGCAACTCCTGCTTGCGGCGGCGATGTTCGCGCTTGGGCTGGGCGTCGACCTACGCGCCCTGGTCACCGTCGGGCGGAAGCCGCTGCTGCTGGGCGCCGCCGCGACCCTCCTCATCGGCGCCATCGGCCTGGCTGGAGCTGTCGCGATCGGGTAACACCCCGTCGGCCGCGAATCAGCGGTCGAGGAGCAGGTGGTCGAGGTGGCGGCGGACGGCGGGCCAGTCGCCGTCGGTGATCGAGTACTGCGCGGTGTCGGTCACCTCCCCGGTGCGCAGGATCCGGTCATTGCGGATGCGCCCCTCGTACACGGCCCCGAGCCGCTCGATCGCTCGCCGCGACCGATGATTGAACCACGTCGCCCGGAAGCACACCCGCCGGCAGCCCCACTGCTCGAAGGCATGGGTCAGCATCAGGAGCTTCGCGTCCCAGTTCGTGCCCGTGCGGTGCGCGGACGCGGCCTGCCAGGTGTAGCCGATCTCCACCGCGGGCACGGCCGGGAGGGGGTTGCAGAAGGTGGTCACCCCGATCAGCTGACCGTCGGCCAGTCGGCGGATCGCGAAGGGCAGCATGAGGCCACGGTCCCACTGGTCCCGCTTGGCTGCGACATCGGCCGCCATCGCCTCAGGCGCGGGGGCCGATGTGTACCAGAGGTCGTGGATGCGGCCGTCCTGCACCGCCTCGCTCAGGCCGTCGACGTGCTCGTCGCTGAGGGGCTCCAGCCTGACCAGGCGGCCGGTGAGTGTCGCGGCGTCGAGGATCGTCATGGTCAACACCTACCACGCCACGGCCGGGAAACCCGCCTGGACCCGCTGTCAGGTCAGCTCGCCAGGGCGAAGAACATCGGGCTGAAGTAGGGGATCAGCCAGACGGCCCACACGAAGATGCTGAACCGGTGGAAGTTCTTCAGCGCCGCCTCATCCTTCCGGATCAGCACGACGGCCGCCCAGACGGCATGGACCAGCATGAGCAGGATCGCGATGAGCCCGGAGATGCCGTGGACGTCGAAGGTCATGCCCCCGACGAAGTCGAACATCATGCCGGTGCCCACTGTGTCGCATACGAGGCCGAGGACGAAGAACGCGAAGTTCCACCACCGGAGGCGGCCGGTCAGCCGCTCGCCCCACACCCCGACGGAGTAGAAGACCAGAGCTGCGGTGATGAAGGTGCTCGCAAGCGGATTCACGGTGCTCCTGACGGTGGACTCGTCCCAGCCTAGGACGAGCGCGAGTGGCCGCTCCGCCGGGCCGGGGTTAGCCGCAGGGTGACCCCGCGGGCCGCCGGAAGCGGCCGATTCTGGCAATGTCGTGCGCCGTTTGTACGCTCATCCACATGACACATGGGGTTGCGGCGACGCCGAACACGACAGGGGGGCGGCCGGCGGTGCTGAGCGCCCGCAACGGCGACTTCGTCGTGTTCGCCGTCAACGGGTTCGCGTTCGCGTCCTGGATGTCGCGCGTGCCGGACGTGAAGGAGATGCTCGCGCTCAGCCCGGGCGGGCTCGGCCTCCTCCTGCTGGCCGTCTCGGCCGGAGCGCTGTGCGGGCTGCCGATCGCAGGGCTCGTCACGCGCCGCCTCGGCGCCACCCGCGCGGTGCGGGCGGCGATGGTGGTCGCGCTCCCCGGCCTCGTGCTGGCCGCCGCCAGCGTCCAGGCGGGGCTCCCCATGGCCGCCGCCGCGGCCGCCCTGTTCCTCCTCGGCCTGGGCACCGGCGTCTGGGACGTGGCGCAGAACCTCGAGGGCACCATCATCGAACGCGGCCTTGGCCGCTCGATCATGCCGTGGTTCCACGCCGCCTTCAGCGGGGGGACCGTGCTGGGCGCGCTCGTCGGGGCCCTGATGGTCTGGCTGAAGGTGCCGCTCATCTGGCACATCGGCGCCGTCGGCGCGATGTCGGCGATCCTGGTCCTGTGGGGCACCTCGACGTTCCTGCCCGCGTTCGAGGACGGCGAACCGGGCGCCGCTTCCCCCGCCGCCCCGGCCCCCGCCAGGTCCGCCTGGACCGAGCCCCGCACCCTGCTGATAGGAGTGATGGTGCTGGCCGCGGCGTTCACCGAGGGCACGGCCAACGACTGGATGGCGGTCGCCTTCGTCGACGGCCACGGCCTGGACAAGACCTTCGGCGTGCTGGCGCTGGCCGTGTTCCTGTCCTTCATGACCGCCGGGCGGATCCTCGGCACCCGGCTGCTGGACCGCTACGGGCGGGTGCCGGTGCTGCGCGTCCTGTTCGTCTCCGGGATCCTCGGCTGCCTGCTGGTGGTCTTCGGCACGCCGTGGCTGGCCTTCGTGGGCGCGGCGGTCTGGGGTGTGGGCGCCAGCCTCGGCTTCCCCGTCGGCATGTCCGCGGCGGCCGACGAGCCGGCCCGGGCGCACGCCCGGCTGAGCGTGGTCTCCACCATCGGCTACACGGCCTTCCTCGCCGGCCCGCCGCTGCTCGGCTTCCTGGGCGACCACTACGGCATCCTCCGCGCCCTCACCGTCGTCGGCGCGGTCTCGCTCCTGGCGCTCCTCGTCGTCCCCTCGGCCCGCCCGCCCCAGCTGGCGGAGGTCGTGCGGAGCCCTCGTCCCGATGCACCGCTCAGCCCGGCCGACGAGCCGCGCTGAGGATCCGGTCCAGCATCCGGCGCCACCACGGGTCGCAGGTGGAGTTGCGGGGGGTCCAGAACGACGGCTCGCGCGCGTCGTCCTCCGACGGCGGCTCCAGCGGCGCGGGCCGTTCCGCCGGCTCGACCGGTGGCACGGACAGCTCCACCTCCGCCAGGTCCAGCTCAGCCTGAGGCAGCTCGACGTCCAGCTCGCGCCCCCGCCACCAGAAGAGGGTGGCGTGGTCCTCCCAGTCGAAGATCCCGCACACACCGCGGCAGTCCTCCAGCAGGCGGACCATCGCGCGCCTGACCGACTCGGACTCCGAGAACATCGCGCTCATCTTCGAGCCGGTGGTCCCGAACTCCAACAGCACCACGCCGTCGTCCGCCCCCGAGGCCCAGTCCTCGATCCGACGGTGGACGGTGAGGTAGATGTAGCCGATCTCGTGGCGGCCCTGCGCGTCCAGCCGCGGCTCGTCGCGCTGATACCAGCGGAGCGCGTCGTCGGGCTCGAAGGCGAGCACGGTGGCGAAGTTCCACTCCGGCGCCGGATCGTCCCACCACAGGTGCGGCGGTGTCCCAGACGCGGCCTTGAACGGCCACGTCTCGGTCCGGTACGGAATGTCGCCGGGGCCCGGAACCTCCACCGAGGTCCCATCACGACGGGCAGCAGAGATCCCGGCGAGGTGCCGGAGCGCCTCCAGTTCGGCGTCGCGTTCGACGAACAGCAGGTACCGGTAGTCGAGCCCCATGCGCCTTCACCTCCGCGCCGTCGTCGCCGCAGCCCACCCGCGCGAGGGCGGGTGTAACGAGCCTAGACCCGCGGCCGCCGCTCGGCGGGAAGTGTCGTTCAGCCCGCACGGCGGCCATGGCCGGAGCATCATGGACAGTGAGGAAAGGCAAGGCCATGAGTAGGGCTGGGCCCAGTCATGTGAGCCGTGGGCCACGTCGGCGGCCCGCCCATCCAGGCGCCGCCGCGAAGCGGGCCCGGGTGCTCTGGGGCGCGCTCCTGCTCGCGTCGCTGGTGGTGTTCGCAGCCGCGCACCTCCTCATGAAACCCCCGTCGAGCTACCAGGCGGTCGAGGGACCGGCCATGAAGGGCGTGAGCACAGAGGGAGTGTTTCGGCCGGGCGGCTACATCGACATCGAGTTCCACCCGGGGATCGCATCCATCAAGGGTCACTACCGGGGCACTGCGGATGTGCGCGTGTACCCGCTCAGCGACGACGACGCTGGGCCATGGCTCGACGTGCAGATGCCCGTTGGCCGGGACTGGCCCAACTCCTTCTCGGGGGACCCCGACGAGCGCGACTTCACCGTCGAGCACCGGGTCTACCTCTCTGACGACGATGTCCGCGCGGGGGAGGCCACGTTGGTCCTCGACTACCAGCTCTTCTACCCGGTCGACGCCGGCCCTGGGACAGCCCTGACGAGCTACTTCGAGAACGTGTCCAGCAGAGAGAACGTCAGCCTGACCATTCAGCTCTCCGACGAGCCGCTCACGCCCGATGAGGTGGCGTGGATGGACAGGACCCGGCAGTGGTCAGGGGTGAGCGACATCGTGGGCGCGGTGGCGCTCACGGTCGGTGTCTCCTCGCTGTTCCTGCTCGTGATCAAGGGGTTCATGCGATGAGCACGAATGATGACTTGACTCCCCGGCAGGCCCGCTTCGCCATGGTGTACTGCGCCGTGGCGTTCGCGGTCTGCGTCTGGTTGATCAAGACGATCCTCGACGGCGGCTGGGAGGGCGTGATCGTCACCAACGGCCTGACGGTGGAGCTGAAGTACTTCTTCGCCCTGGGCGCGCTGGCCTCGCTCGGGGCGTTCGTCAGCATGATCCGGCCCGCGTGGCCCAGGCGCCGGAGATGACCGGCAACCCTTCTACCTCTGGAGCGGTCTCTATGCCTCTACATAGGGACCGCTCTCTGCGTAGGACGTTCCAGAGGCAAGGACGGCAGGGCCCCGGTTCCAGGCGCCCTCCATCTGGGCCGTGGCCGCGCCGACCCTGGAATGCCGATGCGGTGCATCGGGCGCGCCCTGCGCGGTCACGACTCGCGGGCGTCCTGGATCAGCGCGACGCCGAGGAGTATCCATGCGGCAGGCAGGAGCGACTCCACCGCGAGGTTCGGCTTTCCCATGAGCACGAAGGCCACGCCTACCGGAACCAGACCGAATGCCAGTGCCGCTAGCCGGTGCCAGCCACGCAGCCGGCCTGGGAGCGCCAGCGCGATGCCCCCGAGGAGTCCGCCGAGCAGCTGCGCCATGCCACCGAGCGGGTACAGGGGCGAGTCCTGCCCTCCGCCGCCCAGGACGGCCAGGTTCGCGACCACAAGTGCGGACAGGCCCGCCACCTGGAGCGAGAAGGCAGCCAAGGCGAATCGGCCCCGAGCTGCGAGGCGGGCGCGCATCATCAGCAGCAGCGCGACGACCCACCCGACCAGCGCCAGCGTGAATCCCACCTGATTGGCGACCGCGGCACCCCCGGACGAGACGTCGAAGAGGTCGTAGCGGAACTCCACCAGCGTGTTGACGAAGAACAGGACGGCGGATGCGATGGCCAGTGTCCCGGCACGGCGCTGCAGTGACGGACCGCTGGTCCGTCCCGCCGGCCGCGGCCGGCTGATGTCGACGGTGACGTCGGTCGTTGCCTTCATGTGAGGACCTCCTGGCTTGAACGGGGCTTGCGGGTACCCCTAAAGTCTTCGCCGTCGACCCCCCAGGGTCATGCGTGCGGGTACCTCACTCCCGGTGCGTGGTGGCACGCAAATAGGTCAGGACCGCCAGGACGCGCCGGTGGCCGTCCTCGGCGTCCACGATCCCCAGCTTGGGAAGGATGCGCCGGATGTGGCTCTCGACGGTCCGTTCGGTGAGCCAGAGCTGCTGCGCGATCGCGGCGTTCGAACGACCCTCGGCCATGAGCCCGAGCACGTCGCGTTCCCTGGCACTGATGGAGCGGAGCGGGTCGTCCGCGTGCGCCGGACGCAACAGCGCTCCGATCACCTCGGGATCGATCGCCGAGCCGCCTCCGGACACCCTCCGCAGCGCCTCGAGGAACTCGTCGACATCCAACACCCTGTCCTTGAGCAGGTACCCGAATCCGCCCGAGGCGGCGAGTTCTGTGGCCCAGCGGGTCTCGACGTGTTGGGACAACAACACGATCGGCAGGTCGGCATGCGCCGCCCTCAAGCGCCGGGCGGCACGTGCGCCGTCGTCGTCCATCGCCGGTGGCATGCGCACGTCGGCAATGACGAGGTCCGGGCCGAGTTCGGCAACCGCTGCCTCGAGCGCGTCCGCATCCCCGACCTTTGCGACGACGTCATAGCCCGCCTCGGCGAGCAGCCTCGCCAGGCCTTCCCGGATCAGGACACTGTCGTCGGCGATCACGACGCGCACGGCAGCACCGCCTCGATCGTGGTGCCATGCCCGTCAGGGCTGGACACGCGGAGCACCCCACCGGCCGCCGCGACCCGGTCATTCAGGCCCGCCAGCCCGCTCCCGGGAACGATGAAGGCGCCGCCCCGCCCGTCGTCGGCCACGGTGACGGTCAGCTGGTCGGGCGTCCGCGTGACGCCGATGCGAAGACCTCCCGGACGCGCGTGCTTGAGCGCGTTCGCGACGCCCTCCGCGGCCACGTAGTACGCGGTCGTCGCGACGGGATCGGGGAGCGGCGCGGCGTCGACGCTCAGATCGACCGGCACGGGCACCCCGCTGACGAGACCGCGCAGGGCTGCCGGAAGGCCCTCGTCGAGTCCGCGCGGTCGTAGGCCCTGCGCGACCGACCGCAGGTCCTCCACTGCTTCGCGCAACTGGGCGACGGCGTCGTCCAGGACGGCGCGCTGCGGGTCCTCGGGGGCGAGGCGACGCTCGGCCAGCCGGAGGGACATCCCCAGCGCGACGAGTCGCTGCTGCGCCCCGTCATGCAGGTCTCGCTCCAGCCGGCGGCGTTCGTCGTCAGCCGCCCGCAGCAGACGCGACCGCGAGGCCTCGGTCTCGGCGAGCGCCTGACGCAGCTCCGCACGGAGCCGGGCGACCTCCATGGGCAGGTGGGCCTCGCCCAGCACCTCCCTCAGCAAACCCGTCCGTTCCCGGGATTCCGGACCGACGTACACGGTCGCCACGGCGCGGCCACCAGCCGAGACTCTGACCCCCGGCCCCGCGTCGGCATCGGCGTCGGAGTCGGCCGTGCGCCCGCTGCCGGGGAGCCCGTCGTAGATGACGCGGACCGAGGGGTCTGCGAGCGCCGATGCCAGCACTGCGTCGACGTCCTCCGGCTCGGCGGTCCCCTCGCGGACTGCGGCCACGAAGGCTCGGACCTCCGCGATCGCCCGGTGACGGTCGCGGTAGAAGCGCCGATCCACGCGCGCTCTGACTGCCCGCCACAACGGGCTCACCGCCAGCGCGCAGGCGAGGCTCGCCAACGCCACCCCGAGGGAGGAGTCACGGCCCAACGCGAGTCCCACCACGACGATCACCCCTCCGAAGAGTGCGCCGAGCACGGCGGTGACCACTGTCGCCGCCAGCGTGCGGGAAATGAGGCGATCGACGTCGTAGAGGCCCAGACGCAGCACGGCGACGGCGACACTCACCGGCATGCTCACGAACACGACACCGAGCCCCGCGAGCACGATTTCGTTGGGTCCGCCCAGCGCGAGCACACTCACCAGGCACACGGCCAGCACCAGCGGCAGGAACGCGGCACCCGCCGCGAACCAGCGGATCTGGCGACGGGTGACGTCGTCGCCGGTGCGGTAGCGGCGCACCACTGCGACCGCGCCGGCCACAAGGGTGGCGAGCATGCCTGCCAGCGAGACCAGTGCCAGGGGTGTGAACATCCCGGGCGGCAACGCCAGCGGAGTCGACCCCGGCACGGTGCCCCCACCGCTCGCATACGTCCTCGGGTCGAGCGCGAAGAGCAGCTGCAGCAGGGCGGGGACGAGGACGGACGCCGCCAGGACCGGGCGCCATCGGGGAGACAGCAGCGTGCCGTGGGGGAACGTCAGGGCAAGGATGGTCGGCGGCACGTACATCCACACCCACGCGCCGGCGCCCAGGGCACCTGCCAGTCGCGCGCCCGGCAGCGGGTCCGCCGTCGCGGCGGTCTCACCCCACTGCGAGAGTGCGAACGTCACGATCGGCGCCACCCCGAGCGCCACCAGCAGGAGACCGATCACGAGTCGCGGGCGTCGACTGACGAGCAGCAGGCCCAGGACGATGGCCGGGGCCGTCACAATTCCGGTGACCGGAGCGATGAACGCGGTGGATGCGCTCGAGACCGCAGCAGTCAGCGTCAGGCCCGCCACGCCGAGAATGGCAAGGCCCCAAGCCGGGAGCCGCATGTCGCGCACGAGTTCATTATGGAGGCGCGGAGGCATGGTTGGCCCCCGTGCTGCCACGCAACCGGATGGGTCTCCGGCCGCCCGACCCTCCGATGGTGCCGGGGACGCGTGGGTGGTCGCGGGAGAAGCACGACGGCAGCAGAGGCTCCCGAAGGGGAACCTCTGCTGCCGTCGAGGGGAACCAGTGGGCGTCAGGCGACGGTGTCGGCGGTCCTCACCGGCAGCGTCTTCGGCTTGAACGACGGCCGCGTCGCCTCGTAGGCGGAGATCGAGTCCGCCTGCATCAGCGTGAGCGAGATGTCGTCGAGGCCGTTCAGCAGGCGGTGCTTGGTGTACTCGTCGATCTCGAAGCTGACCACGATGTCGCCGCGCGTGATGCTCTGCGTCGGCAGGTCCACCGTGGTGGGCACGTTCGGGTCCGCGTCGATGGCGTCCCAGAGCCGGCCACGGTCTTCCTCGGAAACGACGGCCACGAGCAGGCCGGCCTTGCCGGAGTTGGAGCGGAAGATGTCGCCGAAGCGGGTGCCGACGATCACCTTGAAGCCGTAGTTCTGCAGCGCCCACACCGCGTGCTCGCGGGAGGAGCCGGTGCCGAAGTCCGGGCCGGGGATGAGGATGGTGCCGGTCTTGAACGGCTCCTGGTTGAGCACGAACTCGGGGTCGTTGCGCCAGGCGGCGAACAGGCCGTCCTCGAAGCCGGTGCGGGTGATCCGCTTGAGGTAGACCGCGGGGATGATCTGGTCGGTGTCGACGTTGGAGCGGCGCAGCGGCACGGCGACGCCGGTGTGGTTGACGAAGGGTTCCATGATCAGCGTCCAATCAGGTCGGCGGGGGCGGCCAGGTGGCCGACGATGGCGGTGGCGGCGGCAACCGGCGGCGACACCAGGTGGGTGCGGCCACCCTTGCCCTGACGTCCCTCGAAGTTGCGGTTCGACGTGGACGCGGCGCGCTCGCCCGGGGCCAGCTGGTCCGGGTTCATGCCCAGGCACATCGAGCAGCCGGCGGCGCGCCACTCGGCGCCGAAGTCCAGGAAGATCTTGTCCAGGCCCTCGGCCTCGGCCTGCAGGCGGACGCGGGCCGAGCCGGGCACCACCAGCATGCGCACGCCGTCGGCGATGTGCTGGCCCTCGAGGATGGAGGCGGCCAGCCTCAGGTCCTCGATGCGGCCGTTGGTGCACGAGCCCAGGAAGACGGTGTCGACGGTGATGTCGCGCATCGGCGTGCCGGGGGTCAGCGCCATGTACTCCAGTGCGCGCCTGGCCGTGGCCTGCTCCACCTCGGAGTCGAAGTCCTCCGGGCTGGGCACAACGCTGCCCAGGGGCACGCCGTGGCCGGGGTTGGTGCCCCACGTCACGAAGGGGGTGAGCTGGGTGGCGTCGATGTCCACCTCCACGTCGAACGTGGCGTCGTCGTCGGTGCGCAGCGTCTTCCAGTACTCGACGGCGGCGTCCCAGTCCTCGCCCTCGGGCGCGTGGGGACGGCCCTTGAGGTAGGCGAAGGTGGTCTCGTCGGGGGCCATCATGCCCGCCTTCGCGCCCCACTCGATGGACATGTTGCAGATGGTCATGCGGCCCTCCATCGAGAGCGCCTCGACGGTGGAGCCGCGGTACTCGACGATGTAGCCCTGCCCGCCGCCGGTGCCCACCTTGGCGATGAGCGCCAGGACGACGTCCTTGGCGGTCACGCCGTCGGGCAGTTCGCCGTTGATGTTGACTGCCATGGTCTGGGGCTTCTTCTGCGGCAGCGTCTGGGTGGCCAGCACGTGCTCCACCTCGGAGGTGCCGATGCCGAACGCCAGCGCGCCGAACGCGCCGTGGGTGGAGGTGTGGGAGTCGCCACAGACGATGGTCATGCCCGGCTGGGTGACGCCCAGCTGGGGGCCGATGATGTGGACGACGCCCTGGTCGCGGTCACCGAGCGAGTGGATGCGGATGCCGAACTCGGCTGCGTTCTTGCGCAACGTGTCCACCTGGGTGCGCGAGACGGGGTCCGCGATCGGCAGGTTGATGTTCAGCGTGGGCGTGTTGTGGTCCTCGGTGGCCAGCGTCAGGTCCGGGCGGCGCACGGGGCGGCCGGCCAGGCGGAGCCCGTCGAAGGCCTGCGGGCTGGTCACCTCGTGGACCAGGTGCAGGTCGATGTAGAGCAGGTCGGGCTCCCCCTCAACCGCGCGGACGACGTGCGCGTCCCATACCTTCTCGCTCAGGGTCTTGCCCATGGCTCCTCTTCTCAGCAATCAACAGGAAATCTGCCGTCAAGTATGCGGCCCGAGCCCGGCGTGTGTCGTTTGCATGTCCACATAGTGGATTGATAATCTCACCATATGGACGACACAAGTGGCGTTGGCGTACTCGACAAGGCGGCCTCCGTGCTCGCAGCACTGGAGCGCAATCCGTTGACCCTGGCAGGGCTGGTGACAGCCACCGGTTTGGCGCGCCCCACCGCGCACCGGCTGGCGGTGGCGCTGGAGCATCACCGGCTGGTCGGGCGGGATCTGCAGGGGCGCTTCGTCCTCGGTCCGCGGCTCATCGAGCTGGCCGAATCCGCCGGCGAGGATCCCCTCCTGGCCACGGCGGGGCCCATCCTGACCAGGCTGCGCGACATCACCGGCGAGTCCGTGCAGATGTTCCGACGGCAGGGGGACGCCCGCATCTGCGTGGCCTCGGTCGAGCGCCCCTCCGGCCTGCGCGACACCGTCCCCGTCGGCGCCCAGCTGTCGATGACGGCGGGGTCCGCCGCCCAGGTTCTGCTGGCATGGGAGGAGCCCGAGAAGCTCGAGAAGCTGCTGGAGGGCGCGTCCTTCACGCTGACCACGCTGCAGAGCGTCCGACGGCGGGGCTGGGCCCAGTCCGTGGCGGAGCGGGAGGCGGGCGTGGCGTCGGTGTCGGCGCCGGTGCTGGCGCCGTCGGGCAAGCTCATCGCGGCCGTGTCCGTCTCCGGGCCCATCGAGCGGCTGACCCGCTCCCCCGGCCGGCTTCACGCCCCCGCGGTGCTGGCCGCCGCGGAGCGGCTGAGTGAGGTGCTGCGCCGCAGCGGCGCCCCGGAGTAGCCGTGGTCGGTCCGGGGCCCGCCCAACGCGGGTCTCCGGGCCGAGGCGCCTGGACCTGCCTGGTCTCGGGTGGCTGCGCCGGCCCAGTAATGACCCGGAAATGATGAAGTCCCCCAGCCGTTTCCGACTGGGGGACTTCATTTGTAGCCCCGACGGGATTCGAACCCGCGCTACCGCCTTGAGAGGGCGGCGTGCTAGGCCGCTACACAACGGGGCCCTAGCGAGAAGGAGTTTAACACCTTCCGCAGGGGTACTAGGACTCGAACCTAGACTGACGGAACCAGAATCCGGCGGGCTGCCAATTACCCCATACCCCTGTGCGCCCGGTCACCCGGGCACGAGTAGGAACAGTACACGATCGCTTCGGCGCCCCGCAAACCGGCTCCCACACCGCCCCCTCCATGCCCTGGCATCGCCTCCTGTCCCCTTGACCCACGCCCAGGCAGCCCGTGACCGCCGTCGCCCGTCCACACCACCGTCGCCCGTCCACACCACCGTCGCCCGTCCACACCACCGTCGCCCGTCCACACCACCGTCGCCCGTCCACACCACCGTCGTCGGCCCCGCCGTCGCCGGCCGCGCGCCCACGCTGTTGGCAGCGGCGCCCCGGCCTGGAGGGGTTTGAGCCGATGGATGGGTTCGCGGACGAGGCCAGGCGTGGGCTGAGCGCAAGCCATCTCGCGAACCCATCCATCGGCTCAAACCCCGTCCCCCCGTCCGCCCGTCTCGCCCCGTCTCCCCGCCTCCCCCGTCCCCCGTCCCAGCGCGCCGACAATCTGTAGCCCGGTCGCAGAGTTATCCACAGTTGTGGAATCCCCCTTGGCCGCGACCCGATCGGTGCCGAGACTAGGCGGCATGGATCCCGAGATCATCCGGGGAATCGCCGACGGCGTCGTCACCGCGCGGCTGCTCCCGCACAAGGCCCGCGCCCTGAATGCCCGCGCGTTCCGGGGCCAACTCGACCGCATGCTGCCCGGCGTGTACGGGAGTCCCGGCACCGCCGCGACAACCACAGGGCGGCTTCGCGCCATCAAGGCCTACGGGGACGACCTCGCGCTGGTGCGCCGCAGCGCGGCAGCGCACACCTTCTGGCCAGAGATCGAGCAGAAGGAGACGCTGGAACTCGCGTGCCGACGCGCGATCAACCCAGGCTACGGACTCGAGGTCGAGGAGAGGCTCATCCCCATCGAGCTCCTGACTCGCCGCGACGGCGTGCTCTGCACCGTCCCGGAACTCACCGTGCTCGATCTCATCACTGAGCTCGGCGCTGAGCCCATCCAGCAGGCGCTTCGACGCAATGCCTGCACCCTCAAGCAGATGAGGCGCGCGCTGGCACTGACGCCACGCCGCCGGGGAAACAAGCTCCGTCGCGATCTCCTCGATCAGTCCTCCGACTCGCCGTGGTCAGCGCTCGAGTTGTCTGCTCACGCGGCCCTTCGCGACGCCGGCATCACCGGCTGGCGGTCGAACCTCCCCGTCTTCGCGAACGGTCGCAAGTTCTACGTCGACGCCGGGTTCCGCGAGCAGAAGATCGCGCTCGAGTTCGACGGCTACGCCTATCACAGCTCAGCGGAATCGTTCCACGCAGACAGGGCACGCGATCTCACCCTCATGAAGGCCGGGTGGCTCGTCGCTCACTTCACGGAGAAGAGCCTGCCCAGTCTCGTCGAGACGACCCTCGGGCTGTTGGCGCTCCGGCCCCTCTGACGGTCGCCAGGTCCTCCGCGGTCCTGCCCAGCGACCTGCGTTGAGCCAATGGATGGGTTCGCGACGGGGCCCACGCTCACGCTGAGCGTGAACCGATCCGCGAACCCATCCATTGGCTCAACCCCCACACCAGCCAACCCCACCAGCCAACCCTCACCCGGACCCGGCCGGGGCGAGCAGGCCCGACGTCACGGGGTGAGCGTGGCGACCCTCAGCCGTCGGCCCAACCACCACGCCGCGACACCGAACGCCGCGAACGCCCCCACATTCCACGCCGCCTCGGCCCACGAGATCGTCGTCACGCCCCGGAGCGCGGCGACCGACGACGTGAAGATCGCGTACGCGTACGCCGCGACATTGTTGACCACGTGAGCCGCGATCCCCGCCTCCAGCCCGCCGGTGACGACGACGAGCGCCCCGGCCACCAGGCCGAACGCCAGGCGGTGCGCGAAGAGGGCCGGGTTCTGCACCCCGTGCAGCAGCGCGAACACCAACGCGGAGCCGACGACCCCCGCCCACGCCCGCCCGGTGGCGGACCCGATCGCCTGCAGCAGGTAGCCGCGGAAGAACACCTCCTCCGCGGCGGCCTGCAGCGGCGAGGTGATCGCGACCACCAGCAGGAACCACGCCCAGCCGTCCTGCCCGCCGTGGAACACGGGCATCTCGCCGAACCAGAAGGAGGCCCAGGTCACGGCGTTGAGGATCACCGCCGCCACCACCAGCGACAGCGCCAGATAGCGCCATCTCAGGCCCGGTTGGACCGACGCCAGCCACCGCGGCCGCACCCCGTGCACGTAGCGGACCAGCAGCACGCACAGCGGGATCAGCGCGGCCAGCGCGAGGTGCCCGGCGGCGGGGCCCTCCGGCAGCTCGTAGGCCGACGCGGCCGCCGAGTACGCGTCGAAGTCGCCTCCCCCGCGCGCCAGGAACCCCACCCGTAGCACCAGGGCGGACACCAGCGGCACCACCAGCGCGAACCCGATGAACGCCAGCAGCGCGCCGAACATCGCCGTGAACCCCGAGAAGCCCGGGCGCCGCAGCGCCAACGGGTAGGTCAGCCCCGACGGCGGATCCTGCGGCTCGCCGAGCAGCGCCAGCTGCGGGGGCTGGCTCACGCGTCCGCGACGGGGTTGCTCAGCACGCCCAGGCCGTCGATCTCCACGCTAACCCGGTCCCCCGGCTCCATCGCGCCGACCCCCGCAGGGGTGCCGGTGAGGATGAGGTCGCCCGGCAGCAGCGTCGTGAACGACGAGATGTAGGTCACCAGCTCGACGATGCCGCGCACCATCTGCGACGTGGAGCCGTGCTGGCGCACCTCGTCGCCCAGCCGCGTCTCCAGGGACAGGTGTTCGGCCTCCTCGATGCTCAGGTGCGTGTTGATCCAGGGGCCGAGCGGCAGGAAGGTGTCGGAGCCCTTGGCTCGGGCCCACTGCCCGTCGGTGGCCTGCCAGTCCCGGGCGGTCACGTCGTTGGCGATGGTGTAGCCGAAGATCACCTCGGGCACCCGCTCGGCCGGCACCTGCTTGCAGATGCGTCCGATGACGATGGCCAGCTCCCCCTCGTAGTGCAGCTCGGAGCAGCCCTCGGGGCGGAGGATGGTCTCCTCCGGCCCGATGACCGAGGTGTTGGGCTTGAAGAACAGCAGCGGCGACGCGGGCACCTCGCCGCCCATCTCCTTGGCATGATCGGCGTAGTTCTTGCCCACCGCGACGATCTTGCTGCGCGGGATCACAGGCGCGAGCAGGCGGACGTCCTCCAGCTCGTGCCGCTCGCCGGTGTAGTTCACCGCCACCCCGGCCAGCGGGTCCCCCGTGAGCGTCGCGATGGAATCCGGGTGGTCCCCCCCGTCAACCGCGAGTTCGATGATCCCGTAGGCGGGGTCCTGGCCGTCCTTGACGAAACGAGCGATGCGCATGCGCCCAGCCTAGTGGGAGGCTGCCCCCGCTACCCGGGGCTACTCGGCCGACAGGTGCGTGAGGATGCCGTAGGCCAGCGAGTCCATCAGCGCCTCCCACGAGGCCTCGATGACGTTGGTGCCCACGCCCACCGTCGTCCAGGTGAACCCGTTGTAGGAGGTGTCGATGAGCGTGCGCACCGAGGCGTCGGTGCCGTGCCCCTCGTCGAGGATCCGCACCCGGTAGTCGGTCAGCTCGAACTCGGCGACGGCGGGGAACGGCACGGCGAGCGCCTGCCGGAGCGCGCCGTCGAGGGCGTTGACGGGCCCGTTGCCCTCGCCCACCACCATGTGCCGATCGCCCTTGGCGGTCAGCTTGACGGTGGCCTCGGAGATGTTGACGCCGTCGCGCTCCTCGGTGAACACCCGCCAGGACTGCACCTGGAACGGCAGCTCGAGGACGCCCAGCTCGTCGCGCAGCAGCATCTCGAACGACGCGTCCGCAGACTCGTAGGAGTAGCCCTCGGCCTCCTTCGCCTTGACCCGCTCGGTGATCGACGCCGCAAGCGCGCGGTCTTCGAGGTCGAATCCCAGCTGCTCACCCTTGATCTGGATGTTGGCCCGGCCCGCCATGTCGGAGACGAGCATGCGCATGTCGTTGCCGACCAGCGCCGGATCGGTGTGCTGGTAGAGGTTCTCGTCCACCCTGATGGCGGAGGCGTGCAGGCCGGCCTTGTGGGCGAAGCTGGAGTGCCCCACGTAGGGCTGCCGGCCGAGCAGCGGCTGGTGCGCCACCAGCGCGATGGCGTGCGCCACCCGGGTGAGGTCCGCGAGCTGCTCGGGGGGCAGCACGTCCCAGCCGTACTTGAGCTGCAGGTTCGGGATGAGCGCGGACAGGTCCGCGTTGCCCGTGCGCTCGCCGTACCCGTTGAAGGTGCCCTGGACGTGCATCACGCCGGCCTCGACGGCGGCGAGCGTGTTGGCCACCGCGCAGGCCGTGTCGTTGTGGCAGTGGATGCCGAGCTTGGCGCCCGTCGCCGCGGCGGCCTCCACCACCTCGGCCATCCAGCTCGGCAGCATCCCACCGTTGGTGTCGCACAGCACCACCACCTCGGCGCCCGCGTCGTGGGCCGTCTGGACCACCTTGATGGCGTACTCGGGGTTGGCGCGGTAGCCGTCGAAGAAGTGCTCGCAGTCCACGAACACGCGCCGCCCCTGCGCCCGGAGGAACTGCACGGTGTCGGTGATCATCTCGAGGTTCTCCTCGAGGGTGGTCCGCAGCGCCCGGTAGACGTGCTCGTCGTGCGACTTCGCCACGATGCAGATGTACTCGGTGTCCGCGTCGACGAGGGCGCGGGTCAGCGCGTCCTCCTCGGCCCTCCCACCGGCCTTGCGCGTGGCGCCGAAGGCCACCAGCTTGGACCGCTGCAGGTTGAGCTCCTTGGCCTTCACGAAGAACTCGGTGTCGGCGGGGCTGGCGCCGGGCCAGCCGCCCTCGATGAAGGTGACGCCCAGCTCGTCGAGGTACCCGGCGATCTTCAGCTTGTCCGCCACCGAGAGGTGGATGCCCTCCTGCTGCGCGCCGTCGCGCAGCGAGGTGTCGAAGACGTGGAATTCGGCCGGGCGGGTCGGCAGCATCGGCATTGATCTCTCCCAAGGGTCGTGAATCAGAGCGAAGGATACCCCGCCGGGCGCCCCGCGAGGTGTCTCAGCCAGTGGACGGGCACCCCTCACCCCTACCCCCGCCAAAGTGCCAAGCCGTAGGGTCTGCCCATGACTCAGACCAGCACCATCGCCGTCATCGGCGGCGACGGCATCGGCCCCGAGGTGACGGCGGAGGCGCTCAAGGCGCTGACCGCGGTCGCGGGCGCCGACGCGTTCAGCTTCGTCCACTACGACCTCGGCGCCGAGCGCTGGCAGCGCACCGGAGAGGTGCTCCCGGACTCGGTGCTCGAGGAGCTCAAGGGCGTCGACGCCATCGTGCTGGGCGCCGTCGGCGCCGCCCCGGGATCGAAGGCGATCCCCAGCGGCCTGCTCGAGCGCGGCCTGCTGCTCAAGCTGCGCTTCGCGTTCGATCACGCCGTCAACCTGCGCCCCTCCAAGCTGTACCCCGGCGTCCCCACGCCCCTTGCCCCCAGCGTGGTCGAGGGCAAGACGGTGGACTTCGTCGTGGTCCGCGAGGGCACCGAGGGCCTCTACTGCGGCAACGGCGGCGCCGTGCGCGTCGGCACCCCGCAGGAGCTCGCCACCGAGGTCTCCGTCAACACCGCCTACGGCGTGGAGCGCGTCGTCCGCGACGCCTTCCGCCGGGCGCAGGCGCGTCGCGGCCAGCTGACTCTGCTGCACAAGCACAACGTGCTCGTCAACGCCGGCAGCCTGTGGAACCGCATCTTCACCGAGGTGGGCGCGGAGTTCCCCGAGGTCGAGCGCAGGTACCTGCACATCGACGCGGCCATGATCGCCATGGTGGTTGACCCCAGCCAGTTCGACGTGATCGTCACCGACAACCTGTTCGGCGACATCGTCACGGATCTCGCGGCGGCCGTCACCGGCGGCATCGGCCTGGCGGCCTCGGCCAACATCAACCCCACCGGGGAGTACCCGTCGATGTTCGAGCCGGTCCACGGCTCGGCGCCTGACATCGCGGGTCAGGGCATCGCGGACCCGACGGCCGCCATCTCCTCGATGGCGCTGCTGCTGGACCACCTCGGCAGGCCCGAGCTGGCGCAGCGGATCGACGACGCGGTCAGCGCCGACATCGCCGACCGTGGCGCGGCGAAGTTCCGCACCACCGAGATCGGCGACCGGATCGCGGCCCGCCTGGCCTGACGCAACGCGCGCTCGCTCCCCGACGGGGCCGTTACCTGGTGACGGCCCCGTCGCGTATGTCCAGGTGAGACGATCGACACGGGGAGGGGGCACATGACGGAACCGGACACGTTCACGTCCTGGGCCCGCGAAGCCGTGCCGGCGCTGTACTCACGTGCTCGCCTCCTCACGGGCGACGCCCAGTTGGCTGAGGATCTCGTCCAGGACACCCTGACCAGGATGTATCTGGCGTGGGGCCGGGTTGACGCCGCCAGGAACCCCCATGGGTATGCCATGCGGAGCTTGTACCACCAGTTCGTCTCCCTCAGGCGGCGGCGCAGCTCGACGGAGTGGGTCACCGACGACCTCCCGGAGTTGCTGTAGCCGCAGATCGACAACGCCACCCGCATCGACCTCACGCGCGCGCTCGCGTCGCTGAAGCCGATCGAGCGGGCGCTGGTGGTGGCCCGGTACATCGACGACCTCCCGGTAGCCGCCTGCGCCGAGCTCCTCGGCCGCACCGAGGGGTGGGTCAAAGTCACCTCCGCCAGGACGTTGCAGAAGCTGCGGCTGGCACCCGAGCTCGCATCCACTCCCCTGTGAAAGGTCCGCACATGTCCGCGTCCCTGCCTCCCCATCGAGTCGACGAGATGATCGCCACCGCCGTTCGGCGCGGCAGACGCACCCGCGCCGTGCGCCGCGGACTTGCCGGACTCGCCGCAGTGGGGGTCGTGGCCGGTCTGGCCATCGGGACCCTCACGCTGGTCGAGCGGCGAGGTATCACTGCTGCCCCCGTGCAGGCCACCCCGTCGGCATCTTCGTCCCCGTCCTCCACGCCCAGCTCGGCCTCCGGGGCACCCAGCCCATCGGCGGGACCCACGGAGCTCCAACCCGATCCGACGGCGACCGCGGACTTCTTCACGGCATACTCGGAGTCCGAGCAGCAGTTGATCCTGCAACACGTGTCCGCAGCGATCGGAACCGATGATCCGTCGCCTTTCGTCGCGACCGTATCCCGGACCACCTGGGCAGATGGCCTCGCAGTCCTGTCCCCCGATGTCGAGGTCACCGGTGCGGACGACTCGCCGGCATTCATCGTCAGGCTGAGCGGGCCACTCGGCAATCCCACCACGAGGGGGCCCTTCGGATCGACGCCCGGTGAGATCATGGTGGGCATGTACAGCCTGCTCGGGCTCGACGGCCCCCCGTACATGCGCGGGGCGCTGCTCGAAGTCGAGGGCGGACCAGAGGCCAGCATGGTCCCGATCGACACCCGCTACGAGCGCGACGCCGCCGTCATCCCCCTGGACGAGGTCACGCTCCCCGTCATCCCCACCGAGATCGCGCTGTCTCCGGAGGACGAGGCCCGGTCCTCGGAGGTCCTCGGCGTCTTCGCCAGCCTCCTTCCGGAGAGCCTCCAGGTCGCCTCGGTCGGCGCACGCAGTGCGAACAGCGCCGCGTTCACGCTGACCGACCTCGACGGGACCGTCCACGGCAGCATCAACATCTGGCACCTGACCCCATCGGCGGAGGCATGCGCGTCGCCATCGTGCCTCGAGTTCCCGTCGTTCGACGGAACCGTGTATGTCGATGCCGAGTTCCACGGCGGTGTCCGGATGAGCCGCACCTACACCTATCGACGCACCGATGACGCGGCGATCCACCTCACCTTCAGCAACGTCGGCAACGATGGTGCGGCCACGCGCGACTCGCTGCCTCTGACGGACGAGCAGGCGATCAGCCTCCTGACGGATCAGGCATGGCTGGCCATCCTCGACCGCGCGAAGTCAGAGCCGCCGCAGTGACCGCGGCAAGCGCGGCAGGAGGCTAGGCGTCGAGGTCCCGCTCGATAAGGGCGGCGATCGCCTCGACCGCGGCGGCATCCTCGGACTCGACGATCACCTCGGCGCCGGCGCCCGCGCCGAGCGTCATGATCATGAGGCTGGACGCGGCGTCCACACCCTCGTCCTCGGGCATGTCGGCGAGGCGGATCGTGATGTCCTCGTCGTAGGCGCCGGCCGCCTCGGCGACGATCGCGGCGGGGCGGGCGTGGAGGCCGACGGATGATCCGACGACGACGGTTCTGGAAGCCATGGGTGTCTCTCTTCTGTGGGTGGTGGTGTGCCCGGCCGGTCAGCCGAGCGCGACGACGTCGATCTTCTCGGCCGTCAGGTCCGACGGGGTCGGCAGGGTGGTGCCCGGCAGCGCCGCCGCCGCCGAGCCGTAGGCGATGGACGAGGCGAGACAGCTGGCCGGATCCTGACCGCGGACGTGCGCGAGGATGTAGCCCGCAACGGCCGAGTCGCCGGCGCCGACCGTGCTGCGCACGTCCGTGGGCGGCGCAGCCGCGAACCAGGCGCCCTCCCCGGTCACCAGGACCGCCCCGGCACCGCCCAGGGTCACCAGGACGGCCCTGATGCCCCGGGCGTGGAGCTGGCGGGCGGCCTCGACGACGCCGCTCACGTCCCCGGCATCGGCGGCCGCCTCGAGTGCCGCGGCGTCACCGCCGGTCAGCTGCGCCAGCTCCTCGGCGTTGGGCTTGATGAGGTCGATGGGCGCCTTGAGCGATGCGAGCAGCGCGTCCAGGGCGGGCCCGGAGGTGTCGACGGCGATCCTGCAGCCCAGCCCCGAGAGCCGGTCGGCGAGGAGCGCGTACCAGTCGTCGGGTGCCCCGGGCGGGAGCGAGCCGGCGAGCGCCACCCAGGCCGCCCCCTGGGCGACGTCGACCAGGGTGTCCCCCGCCACGGCGAGCTGCGCCGAGGTCAGCGAGGGCCCCGGCTCGTTGAGCTTGGTGGTGGTGCCGTCGGGCTCGGTGACCGTGGTGTTCATCCGCACGCGGCGGCCGTCGTCGAGCATCTGGCCCAGCACCGTGAGCGGCGCCTCCGCCCGCTCGGCCAGGTTCCGGAATCCCCGGTCCAGGGCCGCGGCCACGACGGTGACGGGCAGGCCGGACGCGCTGACCACCCGCGCCACGTTGACGCCCTTGCCGGCCGCCTGCTCGGTCACGCCGGACGCGCGGAGCACCTGACCGCGTTCGAGGCACCGGTCGAGCGTGAGCGTCCGGTCGATACTGGGGTTGGCCGTGAATGTGACCACTCTGCGTGCGACGTCGTCGACCATGTCCGCTCCCTCGAGGCTGTTGCTACGTTTATACCCCTATTTCGGAAGCAAAGCAAGAGAAAGCGACATAAACCAACATCAGCCGACGACGTCGACCCGCAGCTCGACGGCCTCCAACGCCTCGATCGAGGCCCGCGCCAGGCGGTCGTCGGTGACCAGCGCATCCACGTCGCCGACCTCGGCGAATCGCACCAGGTAGTCGGCGCCGAACTTGGTGGCGTCGGCCAGCACGTAGACCTCGCGCGCGGCGCCGATCATGGCGCGCTTGACGGCCGCCTCGGCCGGGTCCGGGGTCGAGAATCCGTGCTCGGCCGAGAAGCCGTTGGTGCCCATGAAGGCCACGTCCACCCTGAGCCGGGCCAGCGTGGCCAGCGCCTCCGCGCCCACCGTCGCCTGGGTGAGGCCGCGGACCTGCCCGCCCAGCAGGAGCACCTCCACGTCGCCCCTGTCGGCCAGCGAGGCCGCCGTGGGAACGGAGTTGGTGACGACGGTCGAGACCCGGCCCGGCAGGAAGGCGCTCAGCCGCGAGGTGGTGGTGCCGGCGTCGATGAGAACCGTCAGGTCGTCGCGCGCCGGGAGCAGGGACGCCGCGTGCGAGGCGATGGCGAGCTTCTCGTCCTGCGACGTGGCCTCGCGCTGGCCCACGGGGGCCTCCGCCAACCACAGCTTGTCCGACGGCACCGCGCCGCCGTGCACCCGACTGAGCAGCCCGCGGGCCGCGAGCGCGTCGAGATCACGCCTGATGGTCTCGGGCGTCACGCCGAAGCTGGACGCCAGCTCGGCCACCGCCACGCGCCCCAGGCCCCGGGCCAGCGTCACGATCTCGTGTTGCCGCTCCTCCGCGTACATGCACCCTCCACCCTGCAACCCTGAGCCGGCCCCAGAAGCAATCGGACACGGTCAGATCTGTGTTTATGTTGACTTCAACCCATCCACGGGCGACGATAGTCATACTCAACCCTCATTGTGGAGGAAACATGGAATCTGTTTCTGTTCGTGGCACCGGTGTGGTCGCCGGCATCGCCTTCGCCCCGGCCGCGTGGACGCGCCCGGCCATCGCTCCCCCACCACCGCGCCCCCCGCTCGACGAGCCGGACCGGGAGGCGGAGGCGCAACGGTTCATGGACGCCGCCACCACAGTCGCGGACCGGTTCACGCACCGCGCCAGCTCCTCCACGGGCGTCGCCTCAGAGGTGCTCGGCGCCACCGCAGCCCTCGCCCGCGACCGCGGATGGCTGCGCGCTGCGAAGAAGCTGATCGCCGCCGGGGCCTCGGCCGAGTCCGCGACGGACCAGGCCATCGAGGGCTTCGTCGCCCAGCTGGTGCAGCTGGGCGGCCTGATGGCCGAGCGCGCGACGGACCTGCGAGACATCCGCAACCGCGTGGTGGCCGAGCTCCTCGGCCTGCCGGAGCCCGGCATCCCGACGCCGTCGGCGCCCGTCGTGCTCTGCGCCGACGATCTCGCCCCGGCCGACACCGCCGGCCTCGATCCCACCCTGATCACCGCGCTCGTGACGCGGTTCGGCGGCCCGACGAGCCACACGGCCATCATCGCCCGCCAGCTGGGGATCCCCTGCGTCGTCGCGGTCACGGACCTGGACACGGTGCCCGAGGGGGCGCCGCTGCTGGTCGACGGCACCTCCGGCATCATCACGGTCAACCCCGAGGCGGCGCTGGCCACCTCGCTCATGGTGCGCGACCGCGAGCACCGCGCGCAGGTCCGCTCCTGGCAGGGACCGGCCCGCACCGCCGACGGCGGGCCCGTGCAGCTGCTGGCCAACGTGCAGGACGGCTCGGCCGCCCGCACCGCGTCGGCCTCGCAGGCCGAGGGCGTGGGGCTGTTCAGGACGGAGCTGTGCTTCCTGACCGCTCAGACCGAGCCGAGCGTCGAGGAGCAGGCCCGGATCTACGGCGAGGTCTTCGCGGCGTTCGAGGGCCGCAAGGTGGTGGTCCGCACGCTCGACGCCGGCTCGGACAAGCCCGTGCCGTTCGCGAACCACGCCAACGAGGAGAACCCGTCCCTCGGCGTGCGCGGCATCCGCCTCAGCTGGACCAACCCTGGTCTGGTGGAGCGCCAGCTGGACGCCATCGCGATGGCCGCCGATCAGCGGGGCGTGGGCGAGGCGTGGGTGATGGCGCCCATGGTGGCCACCGTCGACGAGGCCTTCGAGTTCGCGGCGCTCTGCAGGGCGCGCAGCCTCAAGCCCGGGATCATGGTCGAGGTGCCCTCCGTGGCCCTCCTCGCCGAGCAGTTCCTCGCCGAGGTGGACTTCTTCTCGATCGGCACCAACGACCTCACGCAGTACGCGCTGGCCGCGGACCGCATGTCGAGCGCGCTCGCGCAGCTGACCGACCCGTGGCAGCCGGCCGTCCTGAGGCTGATCCAGCTGGCCGCGGAGGCGGGCGTGGCCGCGGGGAAGCCGGTGGGCGTGTGTGGGGAGGCCGCGGCCGATCCGCTGCTCGCCTGCGTGCTCGTGGGCCTCGGGGTCTCCTCCCTGTCGATGGCCGTCACCGCCATCCCGTCGGTGGGCGTCCGGCTCGGCGGCGTGACCGCCGACCAGTGCCGGGTGGCGGCGCTCCAGGTGGTGCGCTCCCGCAACGCCCGCGACGCCAAGGAGCTCGCGCTGCAGCTCCTCGGCTGATCGACCACAGACAGGGCCGGGCACCTCGCGGTGCCCGGCCCTGTTTCATGTGTGAGGGTGCGGGGTGGGTGCCGACGCGGAGAGGCGGGGCCTCGGAGAGGGCACGCCGACGCAGAGAGAGGCGACGCGGACGCCGAGAGGGGCGGTGCGGACGCCGAGAGGGGCGTGCGGACGCAGAAAGGGCCGGGCACCTTGCGGTGCCCGGCCCTTCGATCTGCGGATTACGGCTCGACGGTGACCTTGATCGCCTCCCCGCGCGCCACGATGTCGAACGCGCTGAGCGCGTCGGCAAGCGGGACCCGGCGGGTGATGAGGTCCTTGACCGGGATCTGGCCCGACGCGATGTAGCCGAGCGCGTCCCTGTGGTGCTTGGGCGCCGACCCGTTGGCACCGTGGATGTGCAGCTGGCGGTAGTGCACCAGGTTGCTGTCGCAGGTGATGGTGGGGTTGGTCTTCGGCAGGCCGCCGAAGAACGAGATCCGCCCGTTGCGCGCGGCCATGGCGATGGCCTGCTCCTGGGACACGTTGGCCGGGGTGGCGGTGATGATCACATCCGCGCCGCGACTCTCCGTCATGCGCATGACCTCGGCCACCACATCGGTGGACGACGCATCGATGGTCGCGTCGGGATGGACCGCATCCGCGGACATGGCCAGCCTCTCGGCGTTGATGTCCACCAGGACGATGGTGCCGGCCTTGTGCACGCCCCGGGCGATCCGGATGTGCATGCAGCCGATCGGGCCCGCCCCGAAGACGACGACGAAGTCGCCCTCCTCGATGCCGAGCTGCTCCTGGGCGTTGATCGCGCAGGCGAACGGCTCCACCGCGGAGGCCTCGTCGAAGCCCACCTCATCGGGGATACGGTTCAGGCCGTCGACCTTGAGCACCTCCTTCGGCACGATCATGTACTCGGCGAACCCACCGTCGTACTGGTAGCCGACGGAGGTCTGATTCTGGCAGACCTCCATCCAGCCCTTCCGGCACTCGTGGCAGTCGCCGCAGGGCACGGCCGCGATGACCTGCACGCGGTCCCCCACCTCGAAGCCACCGAGGGACTCCGCGCCCACCTCGACCACCTCGCCGGCGATCTCATGGCCCATGGTCGTGACCCGGGTGATGTTGACGTGACCGTTGGCGCGGATCTTGACGTCCGTCCCGCAGGTGGAGCAGTTGCGGACCCGGATCTTGACCTCCTCCGGCCCGCACTGCGGCTCGGGGACGTCCTCGAGCCGCACGTCGCCTGGGGCGTGGAATCTCAGTGCCTTCATGGATGGGTCACTCCTCGGTGGGGGTCAGGAGGTCGAGGACCTCGTCGACGGAGGTGGCCGAGCGGAGTCGCGCGGCGCGGGTCTTGTCCGCGAGCGTGGTGGCCAGGGCCGCCAGGAGCGAGACGTGCTCGTCGCTGTTGGAGGCGATGGGGATCACGACGTTGACGGTGTGGCCGTCCCAGTCGACGCCGTCGGGGTACTGGAGGAAGCCCAGCGCGGCGGAGTTGATGTGGGCACGGGCCTCATTGGTGCCGTGGGGGATGGCCACGCCCTGGCCGAGGAAGGTGGTGGTCTGCAGCTCGCGGGCCAGCATCCCCTCGATGTAGGCGGGCTCGGCGGCGCCGCAGCCCACCAGGACCTGCCCGGCCTGCCTGATGGCGTCGTCCTTGCCGGTGGCGGTGAGCCCCAGGCGCACGTTCTGGCGCGGGAGGATGCCGGGGGCGAGCCGCTTCTTCGGCCGGGCCATCGTGGCCGTGGTCGTCGCGGCCGCCGGGGCGGCGCTGGGGGCGACCGGCGTCGAGGCGCCCGCGCCCACACCGGTGGCCGTCAGGGTGCGTCCCTCACGGATCGCCAGCTCGACGCGGTCGAACGCCGCGTCCCCGAGGTAGGAGGAGAAGGGGATGACGAGCGTGCCGGGCACGCGCTTGGCGGCGCGGTCGGCGAGGCCCTCGTGCGTCAGCACCAGCTGGGCGTCCGAGGGGATCTGGTCCACGGGTGTGTGGATGACCTCGACGCCGAAGGGGGCGAGCCGCTTGCGCATCTGGCCGGCCACCATGACCGAGGAGCCCATGCCGGCGTCGCAGGCGATGACGAGCTTGCGCACGCTGGAGCCGGCGACGGAGGCGCCGTCACCCTGGGCGTCGGCTGCGGCGAGCACTGCCTCGGCCTCGGCCGCCACCTGGGCGCTGTCATCGGAGCCGCGGCCGAACTTGAGCAGCGCGGAGGCCACCAGGAAGGATACGACGGCGGCGGTGAGCACGGTGAGGATCATGGGGAGGTGCCCACCGGGAGGCGTCACGGCGAAGTAGGCCAGGATCGATCCGGGCGACGGGGGCGCGACGAGCCCGGCCCCGGTGGCGGTGGCGACGAACAGCCCGGACATGGAGCCGGCGATCATGGCCAGCAGCATCACGGGGCGCATCAGGATGTAGGGGAAGTAGATCTCGTGGATGCCGCCGAGGAAGTGGATGACGATGGCGCCGGAGGTGGAGGCGCGCAGCGACCGGGGGCCGAACAGCATGAAGGCGGTCAGCAGGCCCAGGCCTGCGCCGGGGTTGGACTCCACCATGTACAGGATGGACTGGCCGGCGGTCTGCACGTCGATGGCGGCCAGCGGCGTGAAGATGCCGTGGTTGATCGCGTTGTTGAGGAACAGGACCTTGCCGGGCTCGACGAAGATCGACGCGAGCGGCAGCAGGTTCGCCGCCACCAGCCAGTTCACACCGGCGGACAGCACGGCCACGATCGCGGACACGACCGGCCCGACGCCGAGGGTGCCGACGATGGCCAGCACCATGCCGATGATGCCGAGCGAGAAGTTGTCGACCACCATCTCGAAGCCCGGCCGGACCTTGCCCTCGATGGCGCGGTCGAAGTGCTTGAGGACCCAGCCCGCGAAGGGGCCCATGATCATGGCGCCGAGGAACATCGGCGTGCCGCTCAGGGTGGCGAACTCGGTGATGCCGCCCATGATCACGCCGGCGGTGGCGATGGCGCCGATGACCGCGCCGCGGTGGCCGTGCACCATCTTGCCGCCGGTGTGGCCGATCAGGATGGGCAGCAGGAAGTACAGCATGGGCCCGACGAGGCCCGCCAGGGTGGCGTTGGGCAGCCAGCCCGTCTCGATGAACATCGCGGTGATGAGGCCCCAGGCGATGAACGCGCCGATGTTCGGCATGATCATGCCGGCCAGATAGCCGCCGAACTTCTGGATCTTCGCCCGCAGGCCCGGACCCTCCAAGTTCTTGTTGACGCGTGCGTCAGGAAGAGCAGTCATGTTCTTCTCCCATACTCGACCGGTCGGCGCCCCGATGCGCAGCCGGGTGGGTTGTGCCCACGGAGCAATCCTGAAGGCAAACCAACTCAAAGTCAAGTAAATCTCGCCACAAAGCTGTTGGATCATGTTGTTTTGGGTGGTGCGGCGACACAAAGGGCCCGTGAGATCCTCACGGGCCCTTCTGTGGTGTCTGTGTCAGCGAGCGGCTGAGCCCTCGACGTAGTCGGCGTCGTCGGTCTTGACCCAGCTCATGAGCCCGCGCAGCTGGCGCCCGGTCTCCTCGATGGGGTGTGCCTCACCCTTGGCGCGCAGTTCCTTGAACTCGGGCGCGCCCGCGTCCTGATCGTCGATGAACCGCTTGGCGAAGGCCCCGGTCTGGATGTCGGTGAGGACCGCCTTCATGTTCTCCTTCACCCGCGCGTCGATGACGCGGGGGCCGGAGACGTAGTCGCCGTACTCGGCCGTGTCGGAGACGCTCCAGCGCTGCTTGGCGATGCCGCCCTCGTACATGAGGTCGACGATCAGCTTCAGCTCGTGGAGGCACTCGAAGTAGGCCACCTCGGGCTGGTAGCCCGCCTCGACGAGGGTCTCGAAGCCGGCCTGCACCAGGGCGGAGGCGCCGCCGCACAGCACGGCCTGCTCGCCGAACAGGTCGGTCTCGGTCTCCTCGGTGAAGGTGGTCTTGATGCCGCCGGCGCGGAGGGCGCCGATCGCCTTGGCGTAGCTCAGCGCGAGCGGCCAGGCGTTGCCGGTCTCATCCTTTTCGACGGCGATGATCGCCGGCACGCCGCGACCGTTGGCGTACTCGCGGCGCACCAGGTGGCCGGGGCCCTTGGGCGCCACCATGCACACGTCCACGCCGGGGGGCGGGGTGATGTAGCCGAAGCGGATGTTGAAGCCGTGCGCGAAGAACAGCGCGTCGCCCTTGGTGAGGTGCGGCTCGATCTCCTCCTTGTAGAGGGCGCGCTGGACCTGGTCCGGCGCGAGGATCATGATGAGATCCGCCTCTTCGACGGCCTCGGCCACCGGCAGCACCCGCAGACCCTCGGCCTCGGCCTTGGCGGCCGACGGCGAGCCCGGACGCAGGCCGACGCGGACGTCGACACCGGAGTCGCGCAGGGACAGCGCATGGGCGTGGCCCTGCGAGCCGTAGCCGATGACGGCGACATGGCGACCCTGGATGATCGACAGGTCGGCGTCTTTGTCGTAGAACATTTCTGCCATGGGTTCTCCTTGTTGGGTTTCTACTTAGCTTTGTGCTCGGACATGCTCCGGGAGCCGCGCGTGAGCGCCACCTGCCCGGACTGCACGAGTTCGATGATGCCGTGTGGTGCGAGCATCTCGAGCAGGGCCGCGAGCTTCTCGTCGCTGCCCGTGGCCTCCACGGTGATGGACTCGGCGGACACGTCCACCGCCTTCCCGCGGAACAGGCTCACCACGTCGATCACCTGGCTGCGGGTCTGGACGTCCGCATGCACCTTGACCAGCATCATCTCGCGGCGCACCGCGGAGGCGCCCAGCTCCAGCACCTTACGCACCTCGATGAGCTTGTTGAGCTGCTTGACGATCTGCTCCAGGGTGGCGTCGTCCTCCACCTGGGCCACCACGGTCATCCGCGAGATGTCCTCGCGCTCGGTGGGGCCCACGGCCAGTGACTGGATGTTGAACCCGCGACGCGAGAAGAGCGCGGCGATCCGCGTCAGCACGCCCGGGCGGTTGGACACCAGGATGCTCAGGGTGTGGTTGTTCACAGCACTTCCTCTTCCCATTCGGGGGCCATGTCGCGGGCCACGCGGATCTCGTCGTTGCTGACGCCGGCAGGCACCATGGGCCACACCATCGCGTCCTTGTGCACCACGAACTCGACGACGACGGGGCGGTCGTTGATCTCCAGCGCCTGCTGGATGGCCGCCTCCATCTCCACCTCGTTGGTGGCGCGGAGCCCCACGCAGCCCATGGCCTCCGCCAGCTTGGGGAAGTTGGGGAGCGACTCGGTCATCAGGTCCGTGTTCGAGTACCGGCCCTCGTAGAACAGCGACTGCCACTGGCGCACCATGCCCAGCGCGTTGTTGTTGATGATGGCGATCTTGATCGGGATGTTGTTGAGCGCGCAGGTGACCAGCTCCTGGCTGGTCATCTGGAAGCAGCCGTCGCCGTCGATGCCCCACACCGTGGCGTCGGGGTTGGCCACCTTGGCCCCCATCGCGGCGGGCACGCAGAACCCCATGGTGCCCGCGCCGCCCGAGTTGATCCAGGTGTTGGGCTTCTCGTGCGGGAGGAAGTGGGCGCACCACATCTGGTGCTGCCCCACGCCGGCGGCGTAGATGGTGTCCGGCGGGCTCAGCTCGCCGATGCGCTTGATGACCTCCTGGGGGGAGAGCCGGCCGTCGGGCGCCTCCTCCCATCGGGGCTGGTACCGGTCCTTCATGAGGCCCAGCTGCCTGCGCCACGCGTCGGCCTCGGGTGCCGGGTAGGCCTCGACGGCCTCGTTGAGCGCCATCAGGGTCTCCCTGACGTCGCCGACGATGGGGATGTCGACCGCCTTGTTCTTGCCGATCTCGGCGGGGTCCACGTCCGCGTGGATCACCTTGGCGTGCGGGGCGAAGCTGTCGAGCTTGCCCGTCACCCGATCGTCGAACCGGGTGCCGAGCGCGATCAGCAGGTCCGACTTCTGGAGCGCGCCGACCGCGGCGACGGTCCCGTGCATGCCGGGCATGCCCATGTGCAGCTCGTGGCTGTCGGGGAACTGCCCGCGGGCCATCAGCGTGGTCACGACGGGGATGCGCGTCTTCGCGACGAACTCGGCAAGCTCCGGCGCCGCCTTCGCCAGCGCAACCCCTCCGCCGACGTAGAGCACCGGCCGCTTGGACTCGGAGATCATCTTCGCGGCGGCCCGCACCTGGCGAGAGTGGGGCTTCACGGTCGGCTTGTACCCGGGGAGATCGAGCTCCTCCGGCCACACGAAGGGCGCGCTGTGGACCATGGCGTCCTTGGCGATGTCGACGAGGACCGGCCCCGGCCGGCCGGTGGCGGCGATGTGGAACGCCTCGCGGATGGCCAGCGGGATGCCCCGGACGTCCTTGATGAGGAAGCTGTGCTTCGTGATGGGCATGGTTATGCCCCGGATGTCCGCCTCCTGGAACGCGTCAGTGCCGATGGCATGGCTGTTGACCTGGCCTGTGATGGCGACCAGCGGCGTGGAGTCCATGTAGGCGTTGGCGATGGGGGTGACCAGGTTGGTGGCGCCCGGACCGGAGGTGGCGATGCACACGCCCACGCGCCCGGAGCTCATCGCGTAGCCCTCCGCCGCATGCCCGGCGCCCTGCTCGTGGCGCACCAGGATGTGGCGGATCTTGGAGTCGAACAGTGGATCGTAGGCGGGGAGAATGGCGCCGCCCGGGATACCGAAGGCTACATCCACACCCATCCGTTCCAGCGACTCGACGAGCGCCTGCGCCCCCGTCATGACCTGACCGTCTGTCTGTGTCATGTGCCTCTCCCTTCTTCTGTCGCTCGCACGGTGTCATTCCAAGAAAAAACCCCCGTTGCCCGTTTGGGGCACACGAGGGAGCGCTTCGGTTCGATGCTGATCGCGAAGCGCTTAGGGAATGACTACGAGCCGGCTCATGGGCATGGGTACACCTTTGCCCGTCGTCGGCGGCCTGTCAAGCACACGAACGCCCGGTCCCGAAATGTAAGACGGCGGGAGGGCTCCTGCCCTCCCGCCGTCCTGCGTCCGGTGCCCAGCGTCACTCGGTGACGGTGCCCGCCGTCGCGACGGGGTACTTCACGGTGGTCAGCGCCCAGCCGATGACCGCGAACAGGAGACCCAGGCCCATGACCAGAGCCGCGATGCCGTAGGACACGACGGAGGTGAACAGCGAGGCGCGGAGGAACGAGGCGTTCATCGCGGTGGTGCGCTGCGCGGTGTACTCCTCGGCGGCCGCGTCGTCACCGGCCTCCTTGGCCTCACGGGCCAGGGCGCCGAGCTCGGCGTAGGTCTTGCCGCCGGCGCCGTCGAGGGCGTGGTGGTTGATGATGTCCGCCTGCGCGTAGGCGCTGAGCGGGCCGGAGACGGGCTTGCCCGCGAACGAGCCGCCCATGAACGTCGAGTCGCCCGGAACGGTGATGTTCTCGGCGGCGAGCTGCGCGCTGACGGTGCCCCAGGTGAGGGCGCCGGCGACGATCATGACGATTCCGGCGACGATGGAGAGGATCCCGGCGATCTTGGTGGCCTTCATGGAGGTCCCTTTCTTGTTCCTTCGGGACGCGTCCACGCCCCTTGATATGACCAATGTAGAACACCCTAAAGACACCCTTACCGGGGGGTGGTATTAAGCGGTGGGAGGGGATGCGTTAGGTTGCCCCACCGAGCCGCGCCCATACCTCGTCGAGGTTCGAGTGGACGGGGCCGCGGATGCCCGCGATCCCCGGATTGGCCGCGTAGCGCGGGAGCACGTGGACGTGCGTATGCAGGACCTCCTGCCCGGAGACCGGGCCGGCGTTGGAGAGGAGATTGCAGGCGTCGGCCCCGAGGCGCTCCTTAAGCAGGCGCCCCACGCGGGCCACCGCTGGGCCGATCTCCGCGAGGACCTGGTCGTCGTCGAGCGCATCGGCCGTGTGCCGCCTGGGCACCACCAGCGTGTGGCCCTCCTGCCAGGGCTTGATGTCGAGGAAGGCGATGGCCGCCTGATCCTCATAAATCAGCTTGGCCGGGATGTCACCGGCGACGATGGCGCAGAACAGGCAGTCCATGGTTCCTCCTCGTTGGTGTCCTAGCGGACTTCGAATCCGGCGGCCCGCAGCCCGGCCTTGACCTCGTCGATGGTGAGCCGCTCGTAGTGGAAGACGCTGGCGGCGAGCACCGCGTCTGCCCCGGCCTGCGCCGCCGCCACGAAGTGCTCCACGGTTCCGGCACCGCCGGAGGCGACGAGGGGCACGTCCACCACCTCGCGCACGGCGCGGATCATCTCGATGTCGAATCCGTCGGTGGTGCCGTCGGCGTCCATGGAGTTCAGCAGGATCTCCCCCACACCGCGCCGGCAGGCCTCGCGTGCCCAGGCGATGGCGTCCACGCCCGCGGAGCGACGCCCCCCGTGGGTGGTGACGCCGAAACCGGAGGGCATCGAGTCCTCACGGCGGGCGTCGACGGACAGGACCAGCACCTGGTTGCCGAAGGTCCGCGAAATCTCGTCGATGACGCCGGGGCGGGCGAGGGCGCCGGTGTTGATCCCCACCTTGTCGGCGCCGCTGCGCAGCAGAAGGTCAACGTCGGCGACCTCGCGCACGCCTCCGCCGACGGTCAGCGGGATGAAGACCGTCTCCGCGCAGCGGGCCACCATGTCGCGGGTGGTCTCCCGGCCGTCGGAGGAGGCGGAGATGTCGAGGAAGGTGAGCTCGTCGGCCCCCTCCGCCGAGTACCGGGCGGCCAGTTCGACGGGGTCCCCCGCGTCGCGCAGGTGGCGGAAGTTGACGCCCTTGACGACACGACCGTCGTGGACGTCGAGGCAGGGGATCACGCGGAGGGCTACGGCCATGGAGGACAACCTAATCCTCGGTCAGATCGGCCGCCACCACGCCGCGACGCATGGCGTCCGCTGCGGCATGGCAGGTGCGCCTGAGATCGCCGGGGCCGGTGGCCACCGCCAGCTGTCCGGCCAGGTCGACGACCTGACGTACCCAGCGCACGAAGTCGCCCGCGGACATGCTGGTGTGCCTCAGCACCTTCGCGAGGTCCTGTCCGCTCGCCCAGCGCCAGGCCGCCTCCGCGAAGCCGATGTCGGGCTCACGGCCGCGGTCGCGGTGGTGCTTGCGCTCGAGCAGCCCGACGTCGCGCCACACCGCGCGCAGCTCGGACTGCGCCCTTTCCGAAGCCGCGTCCGGCATGCGCGGCGGGACCGCGTCGCGCGTGGGCCTGGCCTCGTAGAGGATCGTCGACAGCACCGCCGCGAGCTGCGGAGGGGTCAGCCCGGCGAAGACGTCGCGGCGCACGCACTCCGCGGCCACCAGGTCGAGCTCGTTGTAGATGCGGCGCAGCATCCGGCCGGCGTCGGTGAGCTCGTCGCCGTCGAGGTAGCCGAGCTCCTCCAGGACGGCCGTGACCCTGTCGAACTGGCGGGCCAACGAGTTTGCCCGGCCGGTCACCTCGGCCTCCGCGCGCGCGGCCTCCCGTTCCAGCCTCAGCAACCGGGCCGCCTCGACGGCGTGGTCCTCACGCTCGGGGCAGTCGTGGCACGGGTGCGCTCTCATCTCGGTGCGCAGCTGCCGGATCTCGCGCTCCACCGCGTCGTCGCTCGGGAGGGACGTGTCGGGAATCGAGGGGTCGACCTGCTCCACCTTGGCCGACATCGCCGACAGCAGCGAGCGGCGGTCCTTGCGGTCGCGGACGGAGAAGTCACGCGGCACCCGCACCCTCCCGACTGGGCTCAGCGGCCCGGTCAGGTCGTGGGGTTGGAGCTTGAGGACAGTGTGATCGCCCGAGATGATCTGCGCCCACGGGTCGGCGTGCCGGTCGGCCTTCTGCCCAACCCTGAGCACCACGCACCAGCCCTGGCGCGGCACATGCACCACGTCACCGGGGAGCAGGGTGGTCAGGCTCGCCGCGACGGCAGCAGCATGGTCGGCCTTCCTCGCCTTCGACGACGAGGACTCCAGCGACGAGATCTGCTCACGCAGCCGCGCATAGCTCATGAAGTCGCCCAGGTGACACTCGACGGCGGCGCGCGCCTCCTCGATGTCGGACTGCAGCTGCCTCCCCACCCTGGCCGCGGTCACCACGGACTTGTCCGTCTGGAACTGCGCGAAGGACTGGTTGAGCAGGTCACGGGCACGCTCGCGGCCGAGGGTGGCCATGAGGTTGACGGCCATGTTGTAGGTGGGGGCGAAGCTGGACTTCAGCGGGTACGTCCGCCTCGACGCGAGCCCGGCCACGGCGCGCGGGTCCATGCCGGACTGCCACATCACCACCGCATGGCCCTCGACGTCGATCCCGCGACGCCCGGCCCGGCCTGTGAGCTGCGTGTACTCGCCGGGCGTGATGTCGACGTGGCTCTCGCCGTTGTACTTGATCAGCTTCTCCAGCACCACGGTCCGCGCGGGCATGTTGATGCCCAGGGCCAGGGTCTCGGTGGCGAAGACGATCTTCAGCGCCCCGGTGACGAAGGCCTCCTCGACGATCGCCTTGAACGCGGGCAGCTGGCCCGCGTGGTGGGCCGCGACACCGGCGCACAGCGCCTCGCGGAACCCCTCGAAGTCCAGCGCCTCGAGGTCCTGCGCGCTGAGGCCGGCCACGTGCCGGTCGGCGATGCTGCCGAGGAGGGCCGCCTCGCCCCGGTCGGTGAGGGTGATCCCCGCGTCGAAGACCTGGCGCACCGCCGCGTCGCAGCCCACCCGGGAGAAGATGAAGTAGATCGCGGGCAGCAGCGATGCACGCTCAAGCGCGACGGCCACCTCGCCCCGGCTGGTGGGACGCCCGGCGAACCTGCCGTGGGTGGCGCCCCCGTACTGTCCCGAGCCCTGGCCGTGGGAGGTCTTGCCGCGCCCGCTGCGCCCGCGGGGGCGGCGGGAGTCGTCGCGCACCCGGGAGGACTCGGCCCTGCTCACCTGGAGGAGCTCGCGGTTGACCCTGGCCATCCGCTCGGCGGGCAGCTCGGTGGCGGTGGGGGCCACGCCGTCGAACAGGTCGATGAGTCTGCGTCCCACGAGCACGTGCTGGAACAGCGGCACCGGGCGTCGCTCGGAGACCACCACGGAGAACTCGCCGCGGACGGTGCGCAGCCACTCGCCGAAGTCCTCGACGTTGCTGACTGTGGCCGAGAGCGCCACGATCTGCACCGAGTCGGACAGGCCGAGGATGACCTCCTCCCACACCGGACCCCTGAATCGGTCCGCCAGGTAGTGCACCTCGTCCATCACCACGAACCCGAGGTTGCCCAGCGTCGGCGATCCCGCGTAGATCATGTTGCGCAGCACCTCGGTGGTCATCACCACGATCTGCGCCTCGGAGTTGACGGACGTGTCGCCGGTGAGCAGGCCCACGCGCTCGGGGCCGTAGCGCTCCACGAGGTCGTGGTACTTCTGGTTGGACAGCGCCTTGATCGGCGTGGTGTAGAAGCACTTACGGGACTGGGTGGTGGCGAGATGGACGGCGAACTCCCCCACCACCGTCTTGCCGGCGCCCGTGGGCGCGGCGACCAGGACCCCGCGCCCGAGGGCGAGCTCGCGGCATCCGTCCAGCTGGTACGCGTCCAGGCCGAACGGGTAGAGGGCGGAAAACTCGCGCACCTCGTCTGGCAGGGCGTCTGTGCTCACACCGCCCAACCTAGCAAACCAGCCTCAGCCGACGATGAGCCTCAGCACGCCGGGGCGGCACTCGACGATCGCGGGGACCTCGCCCATCTCCTCGCCGTCGCCCATCAGGAACAGGTCCGCGCCGTCCACCTCGACGGTGCGGGCCCGGAGCCGCTCGACCACCGGCGAGTTCACGAAGCTGCCGTTGTAGGTGAGCGGCAGCAGGCGCATGAGCTTGCCGCGGGATGCCTTGTGGATGATGGTCACGTCCAGCAGCCCGTCCGCGGCGTCGGCATCGGGCGAGATCTGCATCCCGCCCCCGAAGACGCCGGTGTTGCACACGGCCACCAGCATGGCCTCCACCTCGCGCGGGACGCCGTCGATGACGAGCCGGTACATCAGGGGCGAGAAGTGCGCCAGCTCACGCAGAGCGATGTAGCCGTAGCTGAGCGGCCCGAACCGCAGCCTGATGTCGTTGGTGGCACGGTTGACGCGCGCGTCGTAGCCGCTGGAGACCACCGCCCCCACGTACCGCGATCCGGCGGCGTTGGTGAGCAGCGACAGATCCATGACCCGCGTCTCCCCGCGCACCAGTGCCTCGACGGCCTCCTTGACCGAGCCGGGCACGCCGGCGCCGCGGGCGAAGTCGTTCCCGGTGCCTGCGGGGATGATCGCGAGGGTGGCATCGGTCCCGGCGCAGGCGTTCAGGCCCAGGTGGGCCATCCCGTCGCCGCCCATCACGGCCACCACGTCACCCGGCACGGCGCTGAGGGCCGCGGAGCGGGTGAGGTCGCGGGCCTGCTCGTAGGAGGTGGAGATCACGATGTGGAGCTCGGCGTTGCCCACGCCGTCGCGGAGCCTGCGGGCCACCTTCGGCAGCACCCGGCCGGCGCGGCCACCGCCGGAGGCCTGGTTGCACACGACGGTGATGAGCCGCCGCTTCGCGAGCTCCCCGCTCACTTACCGTCGTCCAGGTCGACGGCGAACTCGGCGGCGGTCTCTTCACTGATACCGCGCTTCTGGTCCCACGCGCGGCAGATGAACTCGGCGATGAGGAACATCACCGACAGCGGCACGGCCAGCGCCAGCATCGAGAACGGATCGGTCGACGGGGTGGCGATCGCTGCAAACACCACCGAGCCGAACATCACGAACTTGCGGGCGCGCCTGAGCTGGTAGCCGCGGACCACGCCGGCGATGTTGAGGCCCACCAGCACCACGGGCAGCAGGAAGGACAGCCCGAACACCAGGATGACCTTGAGCTCCATGCTCAGGAAGCTGCTCATCTCGAGCAGGTTGACGATGTCCATGTCCTGGGGGGTGAAGCTGAGCAGCACCGTGATGCCCTTGGGCCAGACGAAGTAGCCCAGCGCCGCGCCGCCCAGGAACAGAGGCAGCGCCGCCCCTATGAAGCCCATCGCGTACTTCTTCTCCTGCGCCACCAGGCCGGGGGCGACGAAGGCCCACAGCTGGTAGAGCCACACGGGGCTTGACAGCACGATCCCGCCGGACACGCAGGCGATCACCGCCAGAGTGAACGGGGACACCACGCCGTCGTTGACGATCATCGTCTCGGCGTCCGGCCTGATCCGCTCCAGTTCGGCGACGGCGCTGTAGTACGGGCCCATGATGATCCCGATGAGCTCGCGGTAGAAGAAGATGCAGGCGACCGAGCCGACGACGATGGCGAACGACGCCACGGTCACGCGGTAGCGCAACTCCCGCAGGTGGTCCGTCAGCGACATCGTCCCGCCCGGCCCCCCTTGAGGGGGCCGCAGCCACGCGAGCCGGCGCGGTTTCGTCGCCGGTTCAGTGGGGGCGGCTGCCACGGTCAGTGCTCGGGGTTGTTCTTGCGGTCGATCTCGGGCTGGACGATCTCGGCGTCGACGACCTCATCCGAGGGGGTCTTGGGCGGCTCGACCGTCTTGACCTCTTCCTTGAACTCCCTGATCGAACGCCCGACGCCCTTGCCGAGTCCGGCCAGCCGCGAACCGCCGAACAGCAGAAGGGCGACGGCCAGGATGATGATCCATTCCCATCCACCAGGCATAGTGAAATTTCTCCCGTCTGCAGCGGCAGGCCACTGCGAAATGATGTGTGCGAGTCTACTCTCGTGATCCTGGGGGCAGCTCAAGCTGACCGATCAGGGTGCTCAGTTCGCCCAGCCGGCCACGCACCACGGCCACCTCCGCCATCACGTCGTCGACCTTGTGCGTGAGCATGACGGCGTAGACGGCGACGGCGATGAATCCCATCAGGGCGATGCCGCCCACAACCGCAACCAAGATCACCGCTCAGATGCTACCGGACGCCGTCCTGGTACAACGCCAGCGCCGCCCCGGCCGTCGCGCGCGCGGCTTCCGCCACAGAGGGGTCGGAGACGTCGAGCACCTGGTCGCCCAGCCGCAGCACCAGGGCCACGGCCCAGTCGGTGGAGGCCACCGGGAACGTGACCCGCAAGCGGTCTCCCAGGTCCTCGACCGCCGTGGTGGGGTAGTACTCGGCCACCCATCGCGCCGCCGGGGCAACCGTGAGCGTCAGCCTGGTGGCGACGTCTCCGAACCATCCCGACGGCGGTGATCCGTGGTCGCCGGAGGGCTCGTCGAGGACCTCGGCCCCCTCCACCCGGTCCAGCCTGAAGGAGCGCCACGCCTCGCGCGGGCGGCTCCAGGCGTCGAGGTAGGTGTAGCCATCGACGACGTGCAGCCGGGCCGGCTCCACCACGGCGTCGGAGGACCCGGGTCTGCCGGGGGTGCGGTAGGTCAGGCGGACCGCCCGCCGGTCGGCGATGGCCGCGGCCAGCACGGCACGACGCCCCGGGTCGGACGCGGCCACCGCGACACTCACGCCACGCGCCTCGCTGCCCACCGCCGCCTCGAGCTTCGCCAGCGCTGAGCGGGCCGCCTCCGAATCTCCGGCCACCTCCACCACGAGGCGCAGCGCAGCGAGCAGGCCGGCCGCCTCCGCCGGCCGCAGCCGTAGCGGCCGGGCGAGAACGTCGGCGTTGCGGAAGTAGACGTGGCCCTCCTCCCGGACGACGTCGATGTCGACGTCGAACAGGTCGTCGTAGTAGCCCCCCGGCAGCCCGCAGAACTGCAGCACCTCGAGGTCGCGGATCACCTGGTTCGGCGTGGTGCCGAACACGCGCGCCACCTCGGTGACGGCCACGCCCTGGTGCGCGGACAGATAAGGCACCATGCGCAGCATCCGCGCGACCTGCTCCTCGGCCTTCACCGGGCCATCTCCGTCAGCCGCTCGATGGCCCGGGCCCTCAGCGACGGCGGGTCCATCAGGACCGCGTCGCGGCCGGCGGCCACCACCTCGTCCACGAGGGCCCCCTCGCTCCCCTGGCGCACCAGGTAGGCCGTGAACCCGGCGGGCAGCGCGCCCTCCCAGGCGACCGGCTCGAGATCCTGCCAGGCGTGGGCCACCCCGTCGCGGAGCGCGACGACCGCGGCCACGTCGAAGGAGGGCTCCAGGCGGGCGGCCCGCTCGTCCACGTCGTCGGGTACGACGAAGGCCCCTGGCCTGCCGGCTGTCGCGGCCGCGGCGGTGAACCTGCTCAGCTTGAAGAAGCGGTCTGCCCCGCGCAGGGGGTCGAACCCGAAGACGTACCACTGGCCGCGACGCTGGATGAGCTTCCACGGCTGGAGGCGGCGCGGCTCGTCCCGATAGCCGAAGGTCAGCTCCGTCCTGCTCAGGACCGCCTCGTAGGCCACGTCGAAGTTCGGGTCGTGCACCGCCACGATCGGGGTGACGGTCGGCAGCAGCGCGGGATCGGGCGCCGCCCCACCCGCCTGGAGCGCCTCGAAGGCCTGGGCGGTGTGCTCAGCGGCCACGGAGTCCTGCCACACCTGGCCGGCCACGCTGAGCGCGGCCAGCTCGTCGGGGGTGAACGCCAGAGGGGGGAGCTCGAACTCGCTGCGGAGGACGCGGTACCCGCTCTCCTCGTCGGAGTCGGGCGAGTTGGAGCCCGTCTCGATGGGCACCCCCAGCGCGCGCAGCTCCTCCTTGTCGCGCTCGAACTGCCGCTCGAACCCGCCGACGGTTCCGCCGCGGTAGCCCTCCACCATCTCGCGCAGCTCATGCTTGGTCAGGTAGCGCCGCGTGCTGAGCAGCGCGATGAGCAGATTCAGCATCCGCTCCGATTTCCTCGCCGACATGACACCTCCAGGCCTCAGGCTATCCGGCGGGCCTCGCCGTGGGTGGCGACCCGCCCTCGGGCTGGCAGCATGGTGCTGTGAGCCACGTCGACCGATATGCCCCGAGTCCCACCTCGGACCTGCACCTCGGCAACCTCCGCACGGCGGTCGCCGGGTGGCTGCTCGCCCGGGCCGCCGGCGGCCGGTGGCTGATGCGCGTGGAGGACCTGGACCGTGACCGGGCTCGGGCCGCGGAGGGCGTCGAGGCACGGCAGCTGCGCGATCTCCTGGCCCTGGGGTTGGACTGGGACGGCGGGATCGTGCGCCAGTCCGAGCGGCTGGACCTCTACCGTGACGCCCTGGCGGGCCTGCCCACCTACGAGTGCTACTGCACCCGCAGGGAGATCGCCGAGGCCGCGTCGGCGCCGCACGACGGCTACCGCCCGTACCCGGGGACGTGCCGCACGCTGACCGCGCGTGAGCGCGCCGAGCGCAGGGCCGCTCGCCCGCCCGCGATCAGAGTCGACTCCGGCGGAGAGAGGTTCACCGTCGACGACGCCCGCGCGGGCCGGTTCACCGACGTGGTCGACGACTTCGTCCTGGTGCGCAACGACGGGCAGTTCGCCTACAACCTGGCCGTGGTCGTCGACGACATCGCGATGGGCGTAACCCACATCACGCGTGGGGACGACCTGCTGAGCTCGGCGCCCAGGCAGGCCTGGCTCACTGAACGCCTGGGCGGCACCCCCGCCCGATACGCGCACGTCGGGCTCGTGGTCAACGCTGAGGGACGTCGCCTCGCCAAGCGCGACGGCGCCGTGTCGCTGGCCGACCTCCACCCCCTCGATGCCGGCGCCGTGCTGGCGGAGCTGACCTCCTCGCTCGGGCTCGGCCCTTGCCGCACGACGCGCGAAGCGCTGGCCGCCATGCCTGGCGACCAGCGCTTCTTCGCCGGCGCGGAGTGGGCCGACGGGGCGTTGCTCCCGATCAGCCCTGCACGTTGAGGATGTCGATCACGTAGATCAGGGTCTGGCCCGGGGCCAGCGTCGGAGTGGCCTGGGGCAGCCCGTCCGGGTAGGCCTTCGCGGGCGGCACCACCAGCATCACCCGGGAACCGCCGGTCTGCCCCACGAGGCCCTCGGTCCACCCGGCGATCAGGTTGGCCAGCGGGCCCTCCTGCGGCTCCCACGCGTCCTGCCACAGCTGTCCGTCGACGTAGGTCCATGCGCGGTAGCGCACCTGGATGGTGGACTCCGGCGTGATGGCGGCGCCAGGGCCCTTGATCAGCGGCTGGACGGTGAGCTCGGACGGCGCGGGCAGGTCTGCGGCCACCGCGATCTCAGGCTTGCCGTCGGTCATCGTGACCATGGGCAGCCCGGCGGCGGGGGTGACCGGCTCCCCCGTCGCGTCGTCGAAGTTCGCCGAGAGGATGTCGACGACGAACAGGATCGAGTCGCCCGCGGCGATGCTGCCGTCCGGCGTGCCATCCGGGTATCCGTCCTCGCTGGGCATCGCCATGAGCACCCGCGACCCGACGGCCTGCCCCTCCAGGCCCTTCTGGAAGCCGGCCACCACGCCCTCGAGCGGGAACGTCGCGGGCTCACCGCCCTCGTAGGAGCTGTCGAAGATCTCGCCGGTGGTGCCGTTGACGCCCACGTAGTTGAGGGTGACCACCGAGCTGGCGGTCAGGGTCTGCTCGCCGCCCGGGCGGAGCACCTTCGACTGGGTGGAGGTGATCCCCCACGGGGCCGGGACCGTGATCACCGGGGTGTCCTCGTCGCTGACCTCCACGAGGCTGAGGTCCGCCGACGGCTCCACCGTCGGCGCAGGGCTGGCGCTGGGACTCGCGCTGGGCGAGGCGCTGGCGGATGCCGACGAGGGCGACGCGGACGGCGTCGCGCTGTCGGGATCCGAGCAGGCGGACAGTGCGATCAGGGACGCGGTGGCCGTGGCCATGACGGCGCGGCGGAGCGTGCGGGCGGTAAGTGTCACGCCCGGAATGCTAACCCAGGCGCCCAAAGACGCTACATCCCCACCAGGTCAAGCAGCGCGCCGAGCTCGTCGCGGGTGAGCTCGCGGGTCTCCCCGAGGCGCAGGTTTCCGACGCGGACGGGCCCGATCTCGGTGCGCGACAGCTTGTCGACGGGGTGGCCGACCGTGTCCATCATGCGCCGGACCACCCGGTTGCGGCCCTCATGCAGCGTGATGGCCAGGAGGGTGCGGTCCTGCCCCCGTGAGATGAGCTTGACCTTGTCAGGGCGCACTGGCCCGTCGTCGAGGGTGACGCCCTTCTCGAGCCGCCGGATGATCCGGTTGTCCATCACGCCCGCAGCCTGGACGGTGTAGGTCTTGGGCACCTTGTAGCTGGGGTGCGCCAGACGGTGCGCGAAGTCTCCGTCGTTGGTCAGGACGATCAGGCCCTCCGTGTCGGTGTCCAGGCGCCCCACGTGGAACAGCCGCTCGCCGGTGCGGGGAAGGTAGTCGCTGAGAGTGGGCCGGCCCTCCGGGTCCTCCATGGTCGACACGACGCCCTTGGGCTTGTTGAGCACCAGGTAGACGTGGCGCCGCGGCGGAGGGATCCTCGCTCCGTCGACGCGGATCCGGTCGGTCTCCGGATTCACGCGCCGTCCCTGCTCGGTGACGACCTCGCCGTTGACCTCGACGCGCCCCTCCTCAATGAGGATCTCGCTGGCCCTTCGGGACGCGACGCCCGCCGCAGCCAGCACCTTCTGCAGGCGGGTGCCCTCGGGGCTCTCGGTGTCCTCAGCCATCACTGCTCTCCTTCTCGTCCCGGACCTGGGCCGCCTCCGCGGCGGCCAGTTGACCGAGCTCAGCCTCCAAGGCTACGGCGTCGGGCAGCAACGGTGCCAGATCGGGCAGGTCCTTGAGCGTCCGCAGCCCCAACTTCTGCAGGAAGAGCGGCGTGGTGGCGAACGTCATGGCCCCGTTGACCGAGTCCTCGCCCGCCTCCCTGATCAGCCCGCGGACCACCAGCGTCTTGACCACACCGTCGACGTTGACCCCACGCACCGCGGCGATGCGCCCGCGCGAGACCGGCTGCAGGTAGGCGATGACCGACAGGGTCTCGAGCGCCGCCTGGGTGAGCCGGGAACGTTGGTCCGAGACCAGCCACGCCTCGATGACGTCGGAGACGTCCGGGGTGGTGGCGAACCGCCACCCGCCCGCGACCGCCCGCAGCCGGATCCCCCTGTCATGCCTGACGTAGAAGTCCGCGATCTGCTCGAGCTCAGCCTCCACCTCGGCCGACGGCGCGTCGAGGGCCGCCGCCAACTCGTCCGTGGGCACCGGCTCGGTGACCATGAGCAGCATCGCCTCCAGCGCGCGACCGAGACTCATGCTTCCTCCAGTTCGGGTTGTGGACCGTAGTCGTCGATGACCTCGACGGCGCGCTGCTCGCCCGCTATCCAGCGCACCGTCAGCTCCCCCAGGGGCGAGAGCTGGTCCAACGCCACCTGCTGGGCGCGGAAGAGCTCCAGGACGGCCAGGAAGCGCACCACCGCCGTGAGCCGGTCGCTCCCGGCGATCAGGGCCCGGAAGGATGCGGCTCCGTCGCGGCGCAGCCGATCCGCCAGGAGGGTGACCTGCTCGCTGAGGCTGACGGCCGAGCCGTGGAGGTGCGTGAGCTCCACCACGGGCTCCGGCCGGGGGGTCATGGCCGCCGCGGCGAGCCGGGCCACGTCCGCGGGCGTCAGGTGGAGCTCCACCTCGGGTAGCACCGCCCGGAAGTGCTCCTCCAGCCCGCCGGGACGCCAGTGGGTGGTCTCCGCCGCGGTCATCGTCTCCGCCAGCCACTCCGCGGCCCGCTTGAAGGCGCGGTACTGCAGCAGCCGGGCGAACAGCAGATCGCGGGCCTCGAGCGCGGCGATGTCCTCCGGGTCGGCCACCTCGCCTCCCGGCAGCAGCCTGGCCGCCTTCAGGTCCAGCAGGGTGGAGGCGACGACAAGGAACGCGCTGGTCTTCTCGAGGTCCCACCCCGCCCCTCCGGCCCTCACGTGGGCGATGAACTCGTCGGTGACCTGGGACAGCGCCACCTCGGTGACGTCGAGTTCCCGGCGGGTGATGAGCTGGAGAAGCAGATCGAACGGCCCCTCGAAGTTGGTGAGGTGCACCTCGAACCCCTCCACGCCGTCGTGGCGCTCGGAAGCCCTGGGCCGGTTCACTGCTGGGTGAGCTCACTCACGAGGAAGCTCTCGGCGCCGTTGGCCGTGAGGTCCGCCACGGCCCGCGACACCGCCAGCCGCACGATCCGGCCGCGGTCCACGCGGATGCCGTGCGCCCGCCGCAGCTCGAGGTTGGCGTCCTCGAGCGCGATGAGCTCCTCGTCGCTGAAGTACACCGTGATCTTCTGCGAGTGCCGCACCCGTCCGGTCGCCGGCGCGGTGGTCTCCGCGCTCGGCGCCACCGGGTCGGCGGGCGGCTCCGGCTCGACCTGCACCGGCTCCCTGGTGGGCCGGAACAGCTCGGAGGCGCCGGGCAGCGACGCGCGCCGGTTCACTGGTCCTGGCATCGCTGGAGCACCTCCCGGGCCAGTTGGCGGTAGGCGTCCGCGCCGGGCGAGGCCGAGGCGTAGGTGGTGATCGGCTCACCGGCCACCGTGGTCTCCGGGAACTTGATGGTGCGTCGGATGACGGTGTGGAACACGTCGTCGCCGAACGCCTGCACCACGCGCTCCAGCACCTCGCGGCTGTGCAGCGTGCGGGCGTCGTACATGGTGCCGAGGATCCCGAGGAGCTGGAGGTCCGGGTTGAGCCGGTCCTGCACCTTCGAGATGGTGTCGGTGAGCAGCGCGATGCCGCGCAGGGCGAAGAACTCGCACTCCAGCGGCATGATGACGTAGTCGCTGGCCGTCAGCGCATTGATGGTGAGCAGGCCCAGGCTGGGCGCGCAGTCGATGAGGATGAAGTCGTAGTGGGGGCGCAGCTTGGACAGCACCCGCATGAGGGTCTGCTCCCGCGCCACCTCGCTGACCAGCTGGACCTCCGCGGCGGAGAGGTCGATGTTGCTGGGCAGCACGTCCAGCCCCTCGACGGTGGTGGGCGTGATGACTTCAAGCGGGTCGGTTCCGCGGGTCAGCAGGAGGTTGTAGATCGAGACGTCCAGGGTGTGGGGGTTGACGCCAAGCCCCACCGAGAGCGACCCCTGCGGGTCGAAGTCCACGAGAAGCACCTTGCGGCCGAGCTCCGCCAGCGCCGCCCCCAGGTTGATGGTGGTGGTGGTCTTCCCCACCCCGCCCTTCTGGTTGCACATCGACACGATGGTGGCGTGCTTCCGGCCGGGGGCCACCGGGGCAGGCTCCGGGAAGACGGGCAGCGGGCGGCCCGTCGGCCCGATGCCACCGGGGTCCACCGCCGACGACGATGCGGGCAGGCCGCCCGTGCTGATGGGGGGTTCCTCGAACAGCCCGTCTTCCGCCACCTGTCGGCCTCCTCGTCTCACGTTCGATCCAGCCTAGTGGTTATCCCCGTCGGTTCGCCGGGGGCCGCCGCCATCGTCGGGTCAGCGGGCCCGCGGGTGGGCCGCCGCGTGCACCTCCCTCAGGTGCTCGATCGTCACCAGCGTGTAGATCTGCGTGGTGGCCACCGACGCGTGGCCCAGCAGTTCCTGGACCACCCGGAGGTCCGCCCCGCCGTCGAGCAGGTGGGTGGCGAACGAATGCCGCAGCGAGTGCGGCGACACGTCGGTGGTCACACCCGCCGCCCTCGCCACGGTCTGGAGCACCGCCCAGGCCGACTGGCGGCTGAGCCGGCGTCCCCGCAGGTTGAGCAGGAGCGCGGGATCGTGTCGCGCGCTGCCGGCGGCGAGCACCGGCCGCGACCGCACCAGGTACGCCCCAACCGCGGCGGCCGCGTAGGAGCCGATCGGCACCACCCGTTCCTTGCCGCCCTTGCCGAGCAGCCGCAGCCCCGCCTCCGGAGCGGCCAGGCTGGCCCTCACCTCGTCGACGTCGAGGCCGCACACCTCGGAGACCCGGGCGCCGGTGCCGTAGAGCAGTTCCAGGAGCGCCGCGTCCCGGAGCCCGACGACATCGCCCCGGTCAGGCGCCTCAAGGATGCGGGTGACCTCGTCGACGCTGAGGGCCTTGGGCAGGTTCTGCTGCAGCTTGGGCGGGGAGATCTCCACTGTCGGGTCAGCCTCAGCCAGCCCCTCCGCGGCGGCGAACCGGTGCAGCATGCGGACGCTGACGACGTGGCGGGCCACGGATGATCTCGCCTGCGTGGTGCTGAGCTCGCGGACGTACTCGCTGACCTCCACCGGGGTGACGTCGCCGATGTCGCGGACCCCCCGGGCCTCGAGGAAGTCGGCGTATGCGCCCAGGTCGCGGCGGTAGGCCGCCACCGTGTTGGTCGCGAGCCCGCGCTCGGCCCGCGCGTGGTTGAGGTAGTCGGTCACCGCATCGGCGACGAGGGTCATCCTCGGATCGGCCACGGCGCGTCGGGCGGGCGCAACCCGTCGAGCCTCCCGGCCGCCCTGACCACCTCCAGCGCCAGGATCCCGGCGACGAGGGTGGGGCTCTGGCACTGGCCGGCGAGCACCGCGTCCACGAGGTCGGCCCGCGGCACCCAGTCCCACGTCATGTGCGCCTCCTCGCCCTCCAGCACAAATCCGTCGGGTCGCTCGGCGGGGCTGAGATCGCGCGCCAGGAAGATCCTCAGCGACTCCTCGCAGGCGCCGGGGGTGGTGCACATGTCCACCAGAGCGTCCCACCTCGACGCCTGCAGCTCCGCCTCCTCGGCCAGCTCCCGCTGCGCCGCGACCACCCACTCCTCGCCGTCGAGATCGAGCAGGCCCGCGGGGATCTCCACGAGCTCCATCCTGACGGGATGCCGGTACTGGCGCAGCACCGCGATGTCGTCGAAGTCCTCACGCCAGGCCACGACGGCGACGGCACCCGGGTGCGTGAGGTACTGCCGTGTGATGACGTGGCCCGACGGGGTGGTGAGTTCCTCGTCGACGAACGCCGAGATCCGCCCCTCCCCCAGCACGGTGCGGGAGCGCACAGGCCAGCTCATCGGCTCATCCATGCGCATGTGCGGCGTTCTCCTGTCGCGCGAGGGCGGCGCCGATCAGCCCTGAGAAGAGCGGGTGGGGCCTCGTCGGCCGCGACTTGAGTTCGGGGTGGGCCTGGGTCCCCACGTAATAGGGATGGACGTCCGCGGGCAGCTCCACGAACTCCACCAGGCGGCCGTCGGGTGAGGTGCCGGAGATCACGAGCCCCGCCTCCTCGAGCCGTCCGCGGTAGGCGTTGTTGACCTCGTAACGGTGCCGATGGCGTTCGGTGACCTTCCCGGTTCCGTAGGCAGCGGCCACCACGCTGCCCTCGGCCAGGGTGGCCGGGTAGGAGCCGAGGCGCATGGTGCCGCCGAGGTCTCCCCCGCCGTCGACGATGCTGACCTGCTCCGCCATGGTGGCGATCACGGGATGGGCGGTGTGCGTGTCGAACTCACTGGAGGCCGCGTCAGGGATGCCTGCGAGGTTGCGGGCGGCCTCGATCACCATGCACTGCAGGCCGAGGCAGAGCCCCAGGGTGGGGATCCGGTGCTCGCGGGCGTACGTCAGGGCCCCGAGCTTGCCCTCGACCCCTCGGATGCCGAACCCGCCGGGGACGCACACGGCGTCCACGTCGGAGAGCTTCTCCGCCGCCCCCTCGGGGGTGTCGCAGTCGTCCGAGGCCACCCAGCGGATGCGAACGCTCGCCCAGTGGGCGAAGCCGGCGGCGCGGAGGGCCTCGGAGACCGACAGGTAGGCGTCGGGCAGGTCGATGTACTTCCCGACCAGGGCAACCGTGACGCTGTGGCGGGGGTGCTCCACCCGCTGCAGCAGGTTGTCCCACGCCTTCCACTTCACGTCGCGGAAGCTCAGGTTGAGCCTGCGCACCACGTAGGCGTCGAGCCCCTCGTCGTGGAGCACCTTCGGGATGGCGTAGATGCTGGGTGCGTCCGGGCAGCTGACCACCGCCTCCTCGTCCACGTCGCACATGAGGGCGATCTTGCGCTTGAGCGGTTCCGAGATCGGCGACTCGGAGCGGCAGACGATCGCATCGGGCTGGATGCCCACCTGGCGCAGCGCGGCCACCGAGTGCTGGGTCGGCTTGGTCTTCATCTCGCCCGAGGGCTTGATGTAGGGCACGAGGGAGACGTGGAGGAAGAACACGTTGCCGCGGCCGATCTCGTGGCGGACCTGGCGCGCGGCCTCCAGGAACGGCAACGACTCGATGTCGCCGACGGTGCCGCCGATCTCGTGGATCACCACGTCGACGCCCTCGGACTCCATGGCCATCATGCGGTCGCGGATCTCCCCGGTGATATGCGGGATGACCTGCACCGTGTCACCCAGGTAGTCGCCGCGCCGCTCCTTCGCGATGACGGTGGAGTACACCTTGCCGGTGGTCACATTCGCGTCCCCGGACAGGTTGACGTCCAGGAACCGCTCGTAGTGTCCGATGTCGAGGTCGGTCTCCGCGCCGTCCTCGGTGACGAAGACCTCGCCGTGCTGAAAGGGGTTCATCGTGCCCGGGTCCACGTTGAGGTACGGGTCGAGCTTCTGCATCGTGACGCGAAGCCCGCGGGCGACGAGCAGGTTGCCGAGGCTGGAGGCCGTGAGTCCCTTGCCGAGCGACGACACCACTCCGCCGGTCACGAACACATGCTTGGTGATCTTCGAGTTGTCCACGGAACTCCAGCCTATGGGGTGGAGGGGGGTCAAGTACAGGCAGGACGACGGTGAAACGAGACCGTAACGCCCGGCGCGACGGCTCAGCCCCGGCGCGCCCGCTCCAGCAGTTCCGCCGCGTGCTCGACCCCCTTGAGGGACGATGACTCGCCGCCCATCATGCGTGCCAGCTCCGCCGCGCGCTCCGCGTCGGCGAGGCGCCGGACTCCCGAGGTGGTGACCTGCCCGTCCGAGGCCTTGTGCACGACGAAGTGCGCGTCGGCGAACGCCGCCACCTGGGCGAGGTGGGTGACCACGATGACCTGCGAGGTGGTGGAGAGGCGCTGCAGCCGCCGGCCGATCTCGAGGCCCACGGCGCCGCCCACGCCCGCGTCGACCTCGTCGAAGACGAACGTGTGCCCCTCGGCGCTCCCCGCGATCACCACCTCGAGCGCGAGGCGGACCCGTGACAGCTCGCCACCCGAGGCCACCTTCGCGAGGGTGGCCGGAGCCGATCCGGGGTTGGCCGAGAACAGCAGCTCAACCCGGTCCGCCCCGTGCGGGCCCAGGGGTGCGTCGGTGACCTCGAACCGCAGCTCGGCGTGGGGCATGGCGAGCGCCGCCAGCTCCTCCTTCACGCTCGCGGCGAGCTCCTGCGCCGCCACGCGGCGTGCCGTGGAGATCTCGGCGGCATCCGCGGCCAGGGCTGCGTCAAGCTGCGCGATGCGGGCCCGCAGCTCGCCGATCCGCTCATCGCTGCCCACCAGCTCGGCCAGCCGGGCGCCCGCGTCGGACGCCCACCGCAGGACATCGTCGACGGTGGCGCCGTACCGGCGCGTGAGCCCGGCCAGCTGCGCCCGGCGCTCCCCCACCGCCTCCAGCCTCAGGGGATCGGCCACCAGGTCGTCGACATAGCCGGCCACCTCGGCCGCGAGGTCTGCGGCCAGCATCCCCAACTCGACGGCGCGCGCCGCGAGCGGAGCGGCCACCTCGTCCCTGTCCGCGAGCTGCCGCAGCGCCTTGCGCGCCTCGCCGATCAGGGCGACGGCGCTGGGCGCGTCGAAGTCGACCTCGCTGCCGCTGAGCCCCTCCTGCGCCAGGGCGCCGAGGCGCCTCAGGTCGTCGAGGTCCATCAGCCGGGCCTGTTCGCCCGCCAGGGCGTGATCCTCCCCGGGCTGGGGATCGACCGCGGCGATCTCGTCGAGGCCGAACCGCAGCATGTCTGCCTCGCGGGCGCGCGCCGTGGCCTCGGCCACGAGCTGGTCCAGCTCGGCGGCCGCCGTCCGGCGCTCGGCATGGGCGGCCCGGTAGGCCTCCAGCCTGGCGGGCCGCGCATGGGCGTCCAGTAGTTCCCGCTGCCGCTCCGGCGAGGAGAGCCGGATCTGTCCGGCCTGTCCGTGAATGGTGGCTGCCTCGCTGATCAGCTCCGCCAGCGCGGAGACGGGCACGCCGGCGCCGCCCACGACGGCCCGCGACCTTCCCTGGGCCGTGACCTGGCGCAGGGTGACCACCTCGCCGTCGTCGGCCTCGCCCCCGAGCTCCCGCACGCGATCGACCAGCCGCGGTGGAAGCTCCCAGCGCCCCTCGACGACGGCGCGGTCGCTGCCGCGGCGCACGATCCCGGAATCGGCCCGGGCCCCTAGGAGGTGACCGAGGCCGGAGACCACCATCGTCTTGCCTGCACCCGTCTCGCCGGTCAGGGCGGTCAGGCCTGGCCCCAGCTCCAGGTGTGCCTCGTCGACGACGCCGAAGGAGGTGAGGCGGAGGGTGGCGAGCATCAGCGGTCGCTGCGCTTCCGCCAGCCCTCGATGGGCAGGGCGAACTTCTTCACCAGGCGCGTGGTGAACGGCTGTTCCCCGATCCGCGCGATGCGCACGGGGTGCTTGTGCGACCGGACGCTCACCCACTCGCCGGGGGCCAGATCGTGGCTGCGCCGCCCATCGCACCACAGGATCCCGCGGATGGGCTGGTCGTCCGGGATCTCCAGCTTGACCACCGATGCGGGGCTGAGCACCATCGGCCGGTTGAAGAGCGCGTGCGCGGCCAGCGGGACCACGAGCATCGCGCGGACGTCGGGCCACACCACCGGCCCGCCTGCGGAGAAGGCGTAGGCGGTCGACCCCGTCGGCGTCGCGACCAGCACCCCGTCGCACCCCCACCTGGAGAGCGGCCGCTCGTCCACGCTGACCAGGACGTTGAGCATGCGCTCCCGGGCCAGCTTCTCCAGGGACACCTCATTGACGGCCGGCGAGGCCCAGGTGGTCTTCCCCTCGGCGTCACGCACCTCGACCTGGAGGGCGAGCCTCTCCTCCACCAGGTAGAGCCGGTTCGCCACCACCCCGGGGAGCGCGTGGATGTCCGACGGCTCCAGCTCCGCCAGGAACCCGACGTGCCCCAGGTTGACGCCGAGGAGCGGCACGCCCAGCGGGTGGGCCCACTCGGCGGCGCGCAGGATGGTGCCGTCGCCGCCGAACACAACGGCCAGTTCGGCCGGGGTGCCGTCCAGCGCGTGGATCCGAGCACTGGGCACCCGCTCCTGCAGGCGCGCCAGGTCTGCCGGGAAGACGATGAACGCGAAGCCCATCTCGTGAAGGTCGGCGATGAACTGCGCGGCCTTGTCGATGGCCTCGTCGCGCTCCGGGTGGACCAGCACCGCCACAGTTCGTTGCATCACATACTCACCCTACCGAGTGAGGTGCAGGAAGTACTCCACGTTGCCGGCGGTCCCCGGCAGCGCGCTGACGCCGCGCCATCGCTCCACCCATCCCAGCTGTTCGGCGGCTTCAGCCACGTCGTCGACGGCGCGCGCCCTGAGCCGGTCGTCGCGGACCACGCCTCCGGAGCCCAGGAGTTCGCGGCCCACCTCGAACTGCGGCTTGACGAGCAGCAGCGCGTCACCGGAGGGGCGGACCACAGCCAGCACCGCGGGCAGCAGCAGCCGCAGCGAGATGAACGACACGTCGCCGACGACGAGATCCACCGGCTGCCCATCCAGGTGAGCCAGGGTGAGCGAACGCAGATTCAGGCCCTCATGCACCCGGACGCGGGGGTCATCCCGCAGCAGCGGGGCCAACTGCCCGTGCCCCACGTCGACGGCGTGCACGAGCGCCGCCCCACGCTCGAGACACACCTGGGTGAATCCGCCGGTCGAGGCGCCGGCGTCCAGAACAACGCCCCCCACGCTCACCCCTGAGCCGTCGAGGGCGCCGATGAGCTTGTGCGCCGCCCGCGACACCCACTGCTCGGCCTCCGCCACGACCTCATCGGAGGGGTCGACCCGGGTGGACGGCTTCGAGGCGACCGCGCCGTTGACGCGCACCCGTCCGTCGGCGATCAGCGCGGCGGCATGGGTGCGCGAACGCGCCAGTCCACGGTCGACGAGGGCCAGGTCCAGCCTCACCGGGACACGCCGGGGATGCCCGGCTGGTTGAGGCCGGGATCGTTGTTGAGCACCCCCGCCAAGACCGTCTGCGCCTCGCCCAGGAGCGCGATCTGCTCACCCAGGGGCAGGTCCTCGAGGCCTTCGAGCCCCGCCATGGTCGCGTGGACGAGTGCTGTGCGTTTCACGTCCGAGGGCGCCGAGTCCGCCGGGCTGGGAGGGTTCATCGCAGGGTGTCGAGCGAGTTGAGCACCGCGGAGATGTCCACCTCGAGCCGCCAGGCGGCCTGGAGCGCCGCCCACAGCGCGTCCAGCTGCTCGTCGCGCGTCACCGGCTTGGTCGACAGGTAGCCGAAGCCGTCCATGATGTCGATCTCCTGGTAGCCGCAGACGAAGCGCTCACCGCGGAACTCGGCCTCCCGTGGCGGCTCGAGGAGCGCGGAGGCGTCGTAGCCGATGTAGGTGGGGCGGTAGGCCGGCGGGGCCTCTGCCAGGTCGGCCTTGCCGTGGGCACCGGTGAAGACGAACAGGGAGTCCATGCCGACGTTGTTGGCGCCGAGGATGTCGGTATCGGTGCGGTCACCCACGAAGATCGGGTGCTCCGAGCCGATGCGCAGGACCGTCTCGTCGAGCAGCGGGCGGTACGGCTTGCCGGCGATCTTCGGCTCGACGTCCACGCACGCGCGCACCACGGCCACCTGAGACCCGAGCCCGGGCACGATGCCTCGGTCCGACGGCCTGGTCAGATCCGGGTTCGTGGCGTACCACGCGGCCCCCCGCTGGACCGCGAGGGCCGCCTCCTCCAGCCGCTGCCACGCGATGGTTGGGCTGTAGCCCTGCACCACGGCGACGGGATCGTCATCGAGCGACGCCACGACGGTGAAGCCCGCCCCGCCCAGTTGTTCGGCGAGGGCCTCCGTGCCGACGGCGAGGATCCGTGCCCCGGCGGGCAGGTCCGCCGCCAGCATGCGGAGCGTGGCCTGGGTCGAGTTGACCACGTCCTCCTCCTGCGCGGTGATGCCGAGCTCGGTGAGGTGCTCGGCCACCGCGGCGGGCGTCCGGGCCGCGTTGTTGGTCACGAAACCGAGGTGGGTCCCCCGCGACCTCAACTCGTCAAGGGCCTCCGCGACGCCCTCGACCGCGTACGGGCCGAGGTAGATCACGCCGTCGAGGTCGAACAGTGCCGCATCGTAGGCGGCCGCCAGTGCCTGCATCAGTGCTCATCCTCCTCAGTGTCGGCATCGTCGTCGACGGCGTCCCCGTCGTCGGCGGCCCGCTCTGCGTCGTCGTCGTCCACGACGGTAGCCTCCGGCCGAGCGTCGTCCTGCTCGTCGGTCTCGCTGACGTCCTCGCCCTCGACGTCGACCTCAGGCGCGACGTCCTCATCCTCGACGTCCTCATCCTCGACGCTGCGGTCATCCCTCGAGGCCGCGTCGGCCTCAGACGAATCGTGCGTAGCGAGGACCTCGTCAGCGTCGAGCTCCCCAGCCCCGTCGATGTCCACCTCGGCGTCTGCCAGATCCTCATCGGACGCGTCGGCGTCGAGGTCGTCGTCGACGTCCCCGACAGCCTCCGACCCGTCAAGGTCGTCCCCGTCGGCGCCCGTGTAGTCGTCATCGTCAGCCTCGTCGAGGTCTGCGTCGGCCACATCCTCCCCGGACACGTCCGCGTCGAGTTCCTCGTCGGCGTCGAGCTCGTCGTCCTCATCCTCGGGCTCGAAGTCGGGGAGGACCACTCCGTCGAGCCGCGCGATGCGGTCGGCCGTGTCGAGTTCCGTCCCCTGGTCGAGTGCGGCCGCCGAGCTGAACCACTCGCGCGCCCCGTCCAGGTCCCCTGCCTCCTCAAGGAGGTTGGCGTAGGCGTAGCGCAGGCGGGCCTGCCCGAACGGAGGTCCGACCTTGCGGCTGATGGCGGCCTGGAGCAGGCGCATCGCCTCGGGCCTCTGGCCCATGTCGGCACGGGTACCCGCCTCGACGAGGAGGCACTCGATCCGCAGCCAGATGTCCCTGTTCTTCGGGCTGAGCTCCGCCAACACCTCCAGGGCGTCGCGGGGCCTCCCCAACGCACGCTCGCAGTCGGCGATCACGGGGATGAGTTCGTCTCCGCCGGACATGCGCCGGATCGCCCGGAACTCACGCAACGCCACCGCGTACTCACCGGCCGCATAGGCGGTCTCAGCGGCCGCCTCCCGCACGATCGGGAGCCGGCCGGCCCGACGGCGTGCCGCCTCCGCGTGCCGGAACGCGAGCTCAGGATCGACATCGACGAGTTGGCCCGCGGCCCAGATGTGCGCACCCACCGTCTCGGCCAGGTCCTTGGGAAGTCCCTTCAGCTCCGCCCTCACGCCGACAGGCAGCTCGGACTCGACGAAGTCGCGAGGCGTCTCCGGCTCGTCGGAACGCGGCGCCGTGCCCGGCTTGTACGCACGCTCCTCCGCATCCCCGCGTCGATCGAAGCGGCGATCGTCGTCGCGGTTGCCCCACTGGGGGCGGTCGCCCTCGGGGCGCTGGCCTCGGGAGTCTCCCTGCCGGGGGCCACGGCGGTCGTCGCCACGGTTGTCCCACTGACGCCGGTCGTCCTGACGCGGGCCGCGGCGGTCGTCGTCGCGGTTGCCCCACTGCGGTCGGTCGCCTCCGGGGCGCTGGCCTCGGGAGTCACCCTGTCGAGGGCCACGGCGGTCGTCGCCACGGTTGTCCCACTGACGCCGGTCGTCCTGACGCGGGCCGCGACGGTCGTCGTCGCGGTTTTCCCACTGGGGCCGGTCGCCACGCGAGTCACCCTGCCGTGGTCCGCGGCGGTCGTCTCCGCGGTTGTCCCATTGACGTCGGTCGTCCTGCCGTGGTCCGCGGCGGTCGTCGCCACGGTTGTCCCATTGACGCCGGTCGTCCTGACGCGGGCCGCGACGGTCGTCGCCACGGTTGTCCCATTGACGCCGGTCGTCCTGACGCGGGCCGCGACGGTCATCATCGCGGTTGCCCCACTGAGGCCGGTCGCCACGCGAGTCACCCTGCCGTGGGCCGCGGCGGTCGTCTCCGCGGTTGTCCCACTGACGCCGGTCGTCCTGACGCGGGCCGCGACGATTATCGTCGCGGTTGCCCCACTGGGGCCGATCGCCGCCGAGGCGCTGGCCTCGGGAATCACCCTGTCGAGGTTCGCGGCGGTCGTCTCCGCGGTTGTCCCACTGACGCCGGTCACCCTCGGGACGCGACCCGCGACGGCCGTCGTCGCGGTTGCCCCACTGCGGCCGATCGCCACGTGAGTCGCCCTGCCTTGGGCCGCGACGGTCATCGTTCCTGTCACCCCACTGGGGGCGGTCGCCGCCGGGGCGCTGACCCCGGGAGTCCTGCCGCGGGCCGCGGCGGTCATCGCCACGGTTGTCCCACTGACGCCGGTCACCCTCGGGACGCGACCCACGACGGTCGTCGTCCCGGTTGCCCCACTGCGGTCGATCGCCGGCGGGGCGCTGCCCACGCCGGTCATCGTCGCGGTTCCCCCATTGGGGCCGGTCGCCACGCCAGTTGCCCTGGCTTGGGCCGCGACGGTCATCGTTCCTGCCACCCCACTGCGCCCGGTCTCCGCCGGAGCGCTGACCCCGGGAATCGCCCTGCCGGGGCCCGCGGCGGTCGTCGTCGCGCCTGGGCCCGCCACCCCAGGATCCTTCGCGCTCGCCACCTGGCCGGCCGGCGCCCCCTGAAGTGCCACCGTCACGGTGCGGGCGGCCGTCGCGCGGACCCTGGCGGTCTTGGCTCGGTGTGGAGTTTTCACTAGACATGGGCCCATTCTCCCAGCCTGGGCGGCATCCGCCCAATCGGGCAGGCCAGCAGCACGAGGGAGGCCGGCCAATCGTGCCGGTGGGGAAACAAATAAACCCCCCGACCAAGGGTCGGGGGGTTTATGTAAGTCCGGCGGCGTCCTAGTCTCCCACAAGGTCCCCCTTGCAGTACCATCGGCGCTGAGAGGCTTAACTTCCGGGTTCGGGATGGGACCGGGTGTTTCCCTCTCGCTATGACCACCGAAACACTATGAGGATAGCATTCGAAGCCTACGAAAAGCCAATATTGAATTATTGCATTTTCGAGGTTCCCGACCGTATCCCGGGAACCTCACAGTGGACGCGTAGCATCTTTGTAGAAACAAGCCCTCGGCCTATTAGTATCGGTCAGCTCCGTGCATTACTGCACTTCCACATCCGACCTATCACCCCATGGTCTATAGGGGGCCTTACCAGATTAATCTGTGGGAGCCCTCATCTTGAAGCGTGCTTCCCGCTTAGATGCTTTCAGCGGTTATCACTTCCCAACGTAGCCAACCAGCCGTGCTCTTGGTAGAACAACTGGCACACCAGAGGTTAGTCCGTCCCGGTCCTCTCGTACTAAGGACAGCTCTTCTCAAGACTCCTACGCGCGCAGCGGATAGGGACCGAACTGTCTCACGACGTTCTAAACCCAGCTCGCGTGCCGCTTTAATGGGCGAACAGCCCAACCCTTGGGACCGACTCCAGCCCCAGGATGCGACGAGCCGACATCGAGGTGCCAAACCATGCCGTCGCTATGGACGCTCGGGCAAGATCAGCCTGTTATCCCCGGGGTACCTTTTATCCGTTGAGTCCTGGCGCTTCCATGTGCCACCAGAAGATCACTAGTCCCGACTTTCGTCCCTGCTCGAGATGTCTCTCTCGCAGTCAAGCTCCCTTGTGCACTTACACTCGAAACCTGATTGCCAACCAGGCTGAGGGAACCTTTGGGCGCCTCCGTTACCTTTTAGGAGGCGACCGCCCCAGTCAAACTACCCATCAGGCACTGTCCCTGATCCAGATAATGGACCTAGGTTAGATAACCAGAGTGACCAGAGTGGTATTTCAACGATGACTCCACCTGAACTGGCGTCCAAGCTTCAAAGTCTCCCACCTATCCTACACAAGTCACACCGATCACCAATACCAAACTATAGTGAAGGTCCCGGGGTCTTTCCGTCCTGCTGCGCGTAACGAGCATCTTTACTCGTAGTGCAATTTCGCCGAGTCCATGGTGGAGACAGCGCCCAAATCGTTACTCCATTCGTGCAGGTCGGAACTTACCCGACAAGGAATTTCGCTACCTTAGGATGGTTATAGTTACCACCGCCGTTTACTGGGGCTTAAGTTCAAGGCTTCGCCGTGAGGCTAACCCTTCCCCTTAACCTTCCAGCACCGGGCAGGAGTCAGTCCGTATACATCGTCTTTCGACTTAGCACGGACCTGTGTTTTTAGTAAACAGTCGCTTGGGCCTGGTCTCTGCGACCCTCAACGCTTTCGAAGTAAATTCTAATACGCATCAGGTCCCCCTTATCCCGAAGTTACGGGGGTATTTTGCCGAGTTCCTTCACCATGGTTATCTCGATCGCCTTAGTATTCTCTACCTATCCACCTGTGTCGGTTTGGGGTACGGGCGGCTCATATCTCGCTCACGAAGCTTTTCTAGGCAGCATAGGATCACTCTTACGGCCACAAAAGTGACCGACCCATCATGTCTCAAACATATAGAACGCGGATTTGCCTACGTTCCGTCCTACACACTTAGCCCGGGGATATCCAAACCCGAGAAGAGCTACCTTCCTGCGTCCCTCCGCAGCTTGCCTACTACAAGATTGGGTCACAGACTCAGCCAGCCACGATCCGAAGACCACAACCGACCTCGCATGCTTAGCATCACTCGCCTCAGCACGGACGATATTTCGCCGGTACGGGAATATCAACCCGTTGTCCATCGACTACGCCTGTCGGCCTCGCCTTAGGTCCCGACTTACCCAGGGCAGATTAGCTTGACCCTGGAACCCTTGGATATTCGGCGGACGGGTTTCTCACCCGTCTTTCGCTACTCATGCCTGCATTCTCACTCGTGTGCTCTCCACGGCTGGGTCACCCCGCCGCTTCACCGCGCACACGACGCTCCCCTACCCATCCACGCAGCCTTACGGCCTAAACACGTGAATGCCATAGCTTCGGCGGATAACTTGAGCCCCGCTAAATTGTCGGCGCAGAATCACTTGACCAGTGAGCTATTACGCACTCTTTCAAGGGTGGCTGCTTCCAAGCCAACCTCCTGGTTGTCTCCGCAACTCCACATCCTTTTCCACTTAGTTATCGCTTAGGGGCCTTAGCTGATGATCTGGGCTGTTTCCCTCTCGACTATGAAGCTTATCCCCCACAGTCTCACTGCCGCACTCTCACTTACCGGCATTCGGAGTTTGACTGATTTCGGTAAGCTTGTGGGCCCCCTAGACCATTCAGTGCTCTACCTCCGGTAAGAAACATGCGACGCTGCACCTAAATGCATTTCGGGGAGAACCAGCTATCACGGAGTTTGATTGGCCTTTCACCCCTATCCACAGCTCATCTCCTCGGTTTTCAACCCAAGTGAGTTCGGGCCTCCACGACGTCTTACCGTCGCTTCACCCTGGCCATGGATAGATCACTCCGCTTCGGGTCTAGAGCACGCGACTAAAACGCCCTATTAGGACTCGCTTTCGCTACGGCTACCCCACACGGGTTAACCTCGCCACGTACCACTAACTCGCAGGCTCATTCTTCAAAAGGCACGCCGTCACCCTTACAGGCTCCGACGGATTGTATGCGATCGGTTTCAGGTACTATTTCACTCCCCTCCCGGGGTACTTTTCACCTTTCCCTCACGGTACTTGTCCGCTATCGGTCACCAAGGAGTATTTAGGCTTAGCGGATGGTCCCGCCAGATTCATGCGGAATTTCAGGGGTTCCGCACTACTTGGGGTAACGCTCGAGAGTGAACAACTTACGTCTACAGGAGTGTTACCTTCTATGCTGTGGCCTTCGCAGCCACTTCGACTTCCCTGTCCATTTCTTACTCTCTGACCGCATGACAGCACGGTCCGAACGGCCCCACAACACCCCATGTGCAACACCTGTCAGCTATCACACACATGAGGTTTGGCCTCTTCCGCTTTCGCTCGCCACTACTCACGGAATCACAATTGTTTTCTCTTCCTGCGGGTACTGAGATGTTTCACTTCCCCGCGTTCCCTCCAACTACCCTATATATTCAGGCAGAGGTTGCCGGACATGACTCCGGTATTTCAAGGTTTCCCTATTCGGACATCCTCGGATCAAAGCTCGTTTACCAACTCCCCGAGGCTTATCGCAGGTTACAACGTCCTTCTTCGGCTCTTGGTGCCAAGGCATCCACCGATCGCACTTAGTAGCTTGTTAATCTACAAAGATGCTCGCGTCCACTGTGAAGTTCTCAAAATACGGGCGAGCCCACACCCAACCACCCACAAACAGATGATCAGACCTGGTCCGCACAGAAAAGCCGCCGCACAAGCGACCGACCCTTCAAAACCCAACAGTGTGCTTAACCCAACCTCCACCCGACCCGCATTCCACTCCCCCAAAAAAGGAGGCTGTACTAACGAACCAGACTTCTGACCAGGCATACAAAATCAATGTTCCACATTCCGGTGCCGGCCGCGCCGGGAACAGACGCCCCAGAACACGACCATGAGCCCCACCACACAGTGATGACGCTACAGGCTCCTTAGAAAGGAGGTGATCCAGCCGCACCTTCCGGTACGGCTACCTTGTTACGACTTAGTCCTAATTACCGGTCCCACCTTCGACGGCTCCCTCCACAAGGGTTAGGCCACCGGCTTCGGGTGTTACCGACTTTCATGACTTGACGGGCGGTGTGTACAAGCCCCGGGAACGTATTCACCGCAGCGTTGCTGATCTGCGATTACTAGCGACTCCGACTTCATGGGGTCGAGTTGCAGACCCCAATCCGAACTGAGACCGGCTTTTTGAGATTCGCTCACCCTTACAGGTTCGCAGCTCTTTGTACCGGCCATTGTAGCATGCGTGAAGCCCTGGACATAAGGGGCATGATGACTTGACGTCATCCCCACCTTCCTCCGAGTTGACCCCGGCGGTCTCCTATGAGTCCCCGGCATTACCCGCTGGCAACATAGGACGAGGGTTGCGCTCGTTGCGGGACTTAACCCAACATCTCACGACACGAGCTGACGACAGCCATGCACCACCTGTAAACCGACCAAAAAGGGGCATCCATCTCTGGATGTTTCCGGCATATGTCAAACCCAGGTAAGGTTCTTCGCGTTGCATCGAATTAATCCGCATGCTCCGCCGCTTGTGCGGGGCCCCGTCAATTCCTTTGAGTTTTAGCCTTGCGGCCGTACTCCCCAGGCGGGGTACTTAATGCGTTAGCTGCGGCACGGAGAACGTGGAATGTCCCCCACACCTAGTACCCACCGTTTACGGCGTGGACTACCAGGGTATCTAAGCCTGTTTGCTCCCCACGCTTTCGCTTCTCAGCGTCAGGAAAGGTCCAGAGAACCGCCTTCGCCACTGGTGTTCCTCCTGATATCTACGCATTCCACCGCTTCACCAGGAATTCCATTCTCCCCTACCTTCCTCAAGTCTGCCCGTATCAGAAGCAGGCTCAGGGTTAAGCCCTGAGTTTTCACTCCCGACGCGACAAACCGCCTACAAGCTCTTTACGCCCAATAAATCCGGACAACGCTCGCACCCTACGTATCACCGCGGCTGCTGGCACGTAGTTAGCCGGTGCTTCTTCTGCAGGTACCGTCACGTTAGCTTCGTCCCTGCTGAAAGCGGTTTACAACCCGAAGGCCGTCATCCCGCACGCGGCGTTGCTGCATCAGGCTTCCGCCCATTGTGCAATATTCCCCACTGCTGCCTCCCGTAGGAGTTTGGGCCGTATCTCAGTCCCAATGTGGCCGGTCGCCCTCTCAGGCCGGCTACCCGTCGAAGCCTTGGTGAGCCACTACCTCACCAACAAGCTGATAGGCCGCGAGTCCATCCATGACCGCCGGAGCTTTCCAACCAATCCCATGCGGAAAAGGCTCATATCCGGTATTAGCACCTGTTTCCAGATGTTATCCCAAAGTCAAGGGCAGGTTACTCACGTGTTACTCACCCGTTCGCCACTCGTGTACCCCCGAAGAGGCCTTACCGTTCGACTTGCATGTGTTAAGCACGCCGCCAGCGTTCGTCCTGAGCCAGGATCAAACTCTCCGTTGAAAAATATCGGAAACAAACCACCCCAAAAGAGGCAGCCCGCAAACCGTCACAAACAACTTCGAATCAAACACTGACCAAAATCCATCACTGGATCAATCAAAATTTCACTCAAAGAAACCCAACACGCAACCCCAAAAAAGAGGCCACGCGACGGGAAAACGCAAAACAAGACCACAAAGGCCCTGCAGTGCAAAAAAAATTGGCATTGACTTAAAGCACACTGTTGAGTTCTCAAGATTCGGGCACTCCCAGACATCAACCACGAAACCGTGACATCCACCCTGGGGCAACTCGACCAACCTTAC